>JAEZFW010000009.1 GCA_023417315.1 Pseudomonadota bacterium | reverse complement strand
GGATAGGGGATAGGGATAGGGATAGGGGATAGGGGGTGGTCCGAGACGGTGAAGGGAAGTGCAATCCAGCATGCAAGAGCGGTTTGACTATCCGCTATCGCCTATCCGCTATCCACTTCCTAGTTCTTCGACACTGATATTCCGATTCGTGTAGATGCAAATATCGGCGGCGATGTTGAGTCCCTTCTCGACGATCGTGCGAGCATCGAGATCGGTGTTCTGCACGAGCGCGCGTGCCGCGGCCTGCGCGTACGCGCCGCCGGAACCGATCGCCATGATGTCGTCCTCGGGTTCGATGACATCGCCATTACCCGAGACGATGAAGGAGCTCTTAGCATCCGCAACGCACAGCAATGCCTCGAGACGCCGCAAGCTGCGATCGGTACGCCAGTCTTTTGCAAGCTCGATCGCAGCACGCGTGAGATTGCCGTATTGCTGGAGCTTCGCTTCGAATCGCTCGAATAGCGTGAAAGCATCTGCAGTGCCGCCGGCGAACCCGGCGAGCACCTTGCCGTCATAGAGGCGACGCACCTTCCGCGCGTTGCCTTTCATTACTGTGTTGCCGAGTGAGACTTGCCCGTCGCCGCCGATGGCGACGATGCCGTGCCTGCGCACGGAGAGAATGGTAGTGGCGTGGAATTGTGCGCCTGCTGGGCGCTCGGAATCGCTCATCGAAGAGTACGCTCGTGGACTTAACTGCTGCTCGTACGACGGCTGACCGTCGTCATTACCCGCCGGTGCGCTTACGCGCACGGGGGTGCGAACGGTCGTATATCTTGGCCAAGTGCTGAAAATCAAGGTGCGTGTACACCTGTGTAGTCGAAATATTCGCGTGGCCCAGGAGCTCTTGAACGCCGCGCAAGTCTTGGCTCGATTCAAGAATGTGCGTGGCGAAGGAGTGACGAAACATGTGCGGGTGCAGATGCACACCGAGCCCCTGACGTTTCGCCCATTGCGCGATGCGCCGTTGCACGGCTCGCGGACCGATTCGTGTGCCGGTCTGCCCCACGAACAGCGCGAGCTCGCCGACGGCCGCAAGCGTCGTTCGTTCCTTGATCCATCTAGAGAGCGCAGTGACCGCATGACTGCCGATTGGCACGATCCGCGATTTCTGGCCCTTACCGACGACTCGCGCCGTGCGATCGGCCAGATCGACGTCCCGCAGATCCAGACCGACGAGCTCGGCTAAACGCAGACCCGACGAGTAGAAGAGCTCCATGATCGCTTTGTCGCGAACATCGAGCGTCGCATCCGTGCGAAAACTCAAGAGCCGATTCATCTGATCGACATCGAGTGTCTGTGGCAGGCGCTTCTTCGCCTTGGGCGCTTGCACTTCAATCGCAGGATTCGCCGTGAGCACTGACTCGCGGATGAGGAACTTGAAGAAGCTTCGCAGTGCGCTCAGCCGGCGCTGAATCGTACGCGCCGATGCGCCGCGTCGGAATTCGGCGGCGGCAAACATGCGAACATGCTGACCATCGATTTTCCGCCAATCATCGATACTCTGCTGGGTGCAATAGGCGATGAAGCGATCGAGGTCGCGCTTGTAGTTCGAATCGGTATGCGCGGAGAGGCGCCGCTCAGTAGATAAATGCGCCAGGAACTTGGCTGGCCATTCGAGCGCGGAGGGAGTCATTGCTTAGGGCTCCCGGCTCTGGGCTCTGGGCGCTGGCCAGAGCGGAACAAGAACAGAGGCGAGCTCATCAATGCCTCTCTGGAGGTAGGCGCGAACTAAGCTTCGGGCCAGGACCCAGCGGCCAGTTGCCAGTGGCCGCGCGGCGAGGCCGCGCTAAACCGCCCCAATCGCCTCGCTCACCAGCTCACCAATCCGCGCGAGAAACTCGGTGCTCATGGCAGGATGGAATCGCTCTGCGTCCGGGCTGCCGATTGCAAGCAGTCCAAAATGCGGTTGCGGCCCGAGCGGCACGAGCGCGGCGGAGCCGATCTCGATGTTGTTTGGGCCGAACAGAAAGTCGCGCTGGCTATCGCGAATTTGTCCGCAGCGCGGACGGCCGGATTCGAACAGCGTTTCGAACATCTTGAGCTCGGTCGCGCCGCTGTCGACGATGCGCAAGTGACGGCTCGAGATCGTCTTGAAGGCGGATTCCTGGCTCGAACCGAGCAGGATGAGCCACTCAGATGCGCCGAAGTCCTCGCGAAGCGAAGTCTCGAGCGAATCCAATACGCTCGAAGCCGCATCTGCACGAATGAGCCGGCAGGCGAGGCGATGAATTTTCGTCGCGAGCACGTCGTTCGAGCGCGCCACTTCGATGAGCTCGCGTAAGCGCGATTCCAGATTATGGTTCTTCTCGCGCAGTGCCGAGACTTGGCGCTCGATGAGCGAGACGGTTGCGGCACCGGGCTGATGGCTCAGCTTCAGCTTGGTGAGCAATCCTGCGTGGCGTTCGAAGAAGTCCGGGTTCATCTGCAGGTATTCCGCGATCGATTCTTCGTCGATCCGATCTACGTCGACGCCGCGAACAGGTTGTTTGCTCATAGTGCCTCGTTGTTGTCGAGTTGCGGTTCACGTTCGACGATGCAGCGCCTCTGCCCCGAAAGTGAATCAACTCAGCTGTACTGTCCCCTCGAACACTTTCACCGCAGGTCCGGTGAGCCACAGCGTCTTGCCGGGTCCTGGCCACTTCACGATCATGCGACCGCCGCGAGCATCGACCTGAACTTCTTCCTGTAGCAATCCCAAGCGTCTGCCGACCGCGACAGCGCCACATGCACCCGTGCCGCACGCAAGCGTCTCGCCCGCGCCGCGCTCATACACGCGTAAACGGATGTGGTCGGGCGAAACGATCTCCATGAAGCCGACGTTCGCCCGCTTCGGAAAGCGCGAGTGATTCTGTACCGCTGGACCGATCGTGTCCACGTCCGCATCGCGCACGGAGGGCACTTGGATGACGGCGTGCGGATTGCCCATCGACACCGCCCCGATCTGCAGCTCCTTTTCGCCGATTCGAAGCGGATAGATGTTCGCCTCGCGCGACGCTTCGAAGGGCAGGGACTCGGGCGCGAAATTGGGTACGCCCATTTCAACCGAAACGAGTCCGTCGTCTCGCACCAGCGCCGTCGTGCGAGCGCCGGCGCTTTCCATGCGCACTTCACGGCGCCCAAGTCGCTGGCTGACGAGACTCGCGATGCAACGCGCCCCGTTACCGCACTGCTCGACCTCGGTGCCGTCCGCATTGAAGATGCGATAGAAGACATCTAGGTTGGAGCTCGTCGGTGGCAGCAACGCGAGCGCCTGATCGAAACCGATGCCGGTGCGTCGATCCGCGAGTTTGCGGAAGGTTTCCGAGCTCGGTACTTGGGCAGGGTCCTGCACATCGAAAACGATGAAGTCATTCCCGAGCCCATGCATCTTCGTAAAGGTCAGTTGCATGGGTACAGTATAGAGGCATGCATCGCAGAAGCGCTGTCGGAAGGTGGGCTTTTGCGCAAGGAACGAGCCATGCGAGCTCAAGGCGTGGGGAAGTTGCCGCTGTCGTGACTTTTGCCTCGTATCGCCGTAATTTACGGGCATACCGCGGCAAAGCCGCGAATCTCGACATGCTCATATAGGGCAGGATCAACGAACAACAGGAAAGGCTGGCGCTCGGCCGCCGCCTCGAGACGATCAACGAGAACTCACGTCCCGCCGGACGTTCACTGGCTGATTCGGCGACATCTTGATAAGAACGCTCAAAGCGAGGATTCCATGCGCCATGTAATGGTAATGAACTCGAAAGGCGGATGCGGCAAGAGCACCCTTGCCACGAACATCGCGAGCTATTTCGCCAGCGAAGGATACAAAGTCGCGTTGGCTGACTACGATCCGCAGCGCACGAGCCTCGATTGGCTCGCGATTAGGCCGAGCGATCTGCCTGCGATTACGCCCATTCCAGCCCACGAGGAGGGTTTGCGCGGTGTGCCGCGCGACACTGAGATTCTCGTCATCGACGCGCCCGCCCGCACCCACGGCTCGGAAATGAACGAGCTCGTGCGCCGCGCCGAAACGATCTTGGTTCCTGTCCTGCCTTCCCCCATCGATATGAAGGCATGCGGTCATTTCATGAGCGAGCTGCTCGAGCTCGGCAAAGTGCAACGTGCACAAGCCCGTCTTGCCGTCGTCGCGAATCGCGTACGCGAGAACACGCTCATGTTCGAGGAGCTCGATACGTACTTGAGCAAGCTCAAGGTGCCGTACCTGAGCTCGCTTCGCCAATCGACGAATTACCTGCGCGCCTTCCAACGCGGCATGGGCATCTTCGAGCTACCCGAGTACCTCGCCCGCCAGGACTGGGAGCAGTGGGAGCCCATTACCAAGTGGCTTGGGAGTAAGCGCAGTCAGCCCAGCTGACTGTGGGAGAGCCTTCGCATCGGTAGTCCGAGCTCCGGCACGAAAGCCTATCGGCAGGATAGCCTTCGGCGCGCAGCGTCCGCTGCACGCCTGCGGCACGAAAGCCTGTCGGCAAGCCAGAGATGTAGGTCGGATTTCAATCCGACTTAAATTGTCGGAATGAATTCCGACCTACGCACGCAGAGCCTCTGGCCTGCCGTAAGGCCCGCTTGACGTCGATAGTGCGTCCTTCCAGCCGTTAGGCTTACCTGCCGACGGAAGTCGGCTATCCGGCTCCGCCGAGGCTATCCCTAATCCCCTCCACATAATCCCCATACTTCAATCTCACCCCGAGATGCTTGAGCATCCGTTCGTTCAGAACGTGGCGCGATTCGCTCAAGAACGAGAGGCGTTCGGGGGTGAAGGTGAGTTGCGCTTCGACCATCGAAACCTGTGGGGGCGGGGGGAGGTTCGCGAGCTCGGCGACCTTCAGCAGAAAGGTTGTCGAGCTGATCGCATGGCCATCGCTCACGTTGTAGACGCCGCGTGCTTCGACATTCGTGATCGCTGCGACGCAGGTGGATACCAGATCGTCTACGTGGATGCGATTGGAGATGCCCGCCTCGTCTTCGCGCACGAGCGGTTCGCCTTTGCGCATGCGCTCGAGCGGGAGTCGACCCGGGCCGTAGATGCCTGGAGCTCGCAGTATCACGCGTCGCACGCGCCGTTCAGTGCACCACACGCGAGTCATTTCTTCCGCCGTCACCCGGCGACGGGCGCGATCGGTTCGCGGGTTGAGCGGGGTGCTTTCGTCGACCGGTGCGCCGCCTGTATCGCCGTACACGCCGGTGGTGCTCACGTAGATGAAGCTCTTCGGCGGCACGGTCGCGAGTTGAAGAAAGCGATCCAGACGTAAATCGCTTTCACCAAAGGCAGGCGGCGGAATCAGGTACACGATTGCTTCTTGCTCGAGCCGCTCCGGAACGCTGGCACCTGCACGTACCCGGTCGAGATCGAGGGTGACGGCCCGAATGCCGTGAGCCGCAAGCTCATTCGCACTGTGTGCCGTTCGAACGAGTGCACTGACTTCATATCGGTCGGTCAGTCGCGCGTATAGGCGCTGACCCACATAGCCGCAGCCGGCGATGAGAACGTGGGGGCGGGCACTCATCGATGATGACCTCGCGGCTTGCTCAGCTTGACAGCCGCCACTTGGGTTTGTAATTTCAGTAATAACTGAAATGACAGATCAATCAGTCGGAGGTCCCCATGAAGCTCACGCCGACGATGCAACGCTGTGTCCTCCACTGGGGGGAAATGGCGAGTCGCTGGGGCGTCAGCCGCTCCGTGGCGCAGATCCATGCATTGCTGTTTCTGTCGCCAGAGCCGCTGACGGCTGAGGCGATCGCCGACACGCTCGCGATCGCACGCTCGAACGTCAGCGTGAGCCTGAAGGAGTTGCAGAGCTGGGATCTCGTCCACGTTACGCATCAGCTTGGCGATCGCCGCGACTACTTTCACGCGCGCAAGGATATATGGGAAGTGCTCACGACGATCATGGACGGACGCAAGAAGCGCGAGATCGATCCAACTGTCCATGTGCTCCGAGAATGTGCCGCGGAGGCGAAGCGCGATGGCGAAACGCCCGAGCAAGTGAAGGAACGGATCGCATCGATGCTGGAATTTCTCGAAGAGATGTCCAACTGGTACGAGCAGGTTAGGGCGATTCCACGGCCCACGCTCCTAAAGCTCATGCGCATGGGCGCGCGAGTCGCGAAGATCGCCGGGAGCTGATTTTCAGACCTGCTCAGGACTGTTCGGTTGCGCGCTTCGCCAACGAATCAGGCGCGAAATCGAATGAATCGAAGAACAGTTGTTCGGGAGGCAATCCTCTCGCGAGAAACTCGTGTCTGATCGCCTCGACCATGACTGGGGGTCCCGCGGCATAAACGTCGAAATCGCGAACATTCGGGTGATCCGCGAGCGCAGCCTCATGCACCCAGCCGACGCGACCTGTCCACGCGTCTTCAGTGCGTGCACTCGACAACACCGGCGTGTAATGCAGATTCGGGAACCGCTCACACCAACTACGCACGACGGCATCTTCGTACAGATCGACGCGGGACTGCGCGCCCCAATATAGATGCAACGGGCGTCGATCGCCGCGCTCGAGCAGGTGTCGCAGCATCGCGCGCAACGGCGCGTATCCAGTGCCACCGCCGATCAACAGTGCGGGCCGCGGCGATTCTTCGCGAAACCAGAACTGACCGAGCGGCCCTTCGATTCGCAGCAACGTCTTCTCAGCGGCACCCGAGAATAGCTGTTGCGTGAACTCGCCGCTCGTCACGCGTCGCACGTGCAATTCGAGCAGATCCGAATCGTGTGGCGGGTTGGCAATGGAGAAGCTGCGACGACGATTCTGCGGCAGCATGATGTCCAAGTACTGCCCCGCCACGTAGCTGAACTGCTCGCGTGTGGGCACGCGCAAGAACACGGCCATCACATCCGGCGCCAGGCGCTCGAGACGTTCGATACGGGACGGTACGTTCTTGACTTGAACCTCGGGTACCGGCGGGCAGATTTCTCGAGCTTCGATCACGATCTCCGGACTCGCTGCGTGCGCCTGGCACAACAGCACAAAAGACTGCCGCTCTTCCTCTTCGAGCAGCCCCAGCGGGCGACCGAGCGGATAATGGACACTCCCCGAGCTGATTCTGGCCCGGCATGAAGAACAATGTCCACCCTTGCAACTGTGCGGCAGATTCAATCCTGCACGCAAAGCGGCCTCCAGAATCGTTTCCCCCTGCTCCACGCTCAGGACTTGTCTGTAGGGCAGGAGTGTGACGCGGGAATAGGACATAACTACAGAGTGATGTAGGTGATCGAGATGATGCAAGTGATGAAGGAGTTGCCGCGGCTCGGTGGCTGTGTTGGCTTACATCGCTTCCGTCACCTTCATCACTTACATCACTATCTTCTACGCTCTCCCTGCCTTCTCTCGAACCACGCCCGCTGGCGAATCCTCGGCAGCTTGTGTTTTCGGCCGATTGCACGTGCAAGACCATCGTGGAGCACCTTGACCGCGCGTTCGCGCTCACCCAGTTGCTCGAGCATGTCAGCGAGTAGCTGATAGGTCTCGAGCCGCGGGCGGATCGCAAGGCTCGTTTCCAAGAAGCTGCGCGCTTTGCCGTAAAGCTCGGCGCGCGTCGCGAGTCGCGCGCAGGCGAGAAGCAAAGTGGCATCATCCTCATGCACGGCGAGCCAGGTTTCGGCTCGATCCAACGTTGCGAGCGGATCGTCTGTCTCGAGCTCGCCGTAGGCTTGAACCGCCGCTTCGTCCCAGTGGGTATCGAGCAGCTCGCGCAAGTGCTTCTCGGCGCTCGCCTGGTCTCGACACATCATCGCCGATCTTGCAAACGCGACCACTACGTCGGGACGTTTCGCGAGCGATTTCGGCATGTCCTTCCACGCAGCCGCGAGCGCATTCGCATCTCGCGATGACCCGGCTGCTTTGAGGCGATCGAGATAGATCTGAGCGACCGTTTCATCGGCGACCGGGGTTGCGATTCCGCGCGTTGCACGCAGGCGTGGTTCGAGCTCCTCGAGCTTCTTCCAATCGCCGGTTTGACGATGAATCCGTGCCAGCAGCAACAAGCCACGTGCGTTCTGCTCACCGCGTGTATCGAGCTGCTCGAGCGCGGCTTGTGCGGCTTGCGGTTGGTTGTGCTTGAGCAGGAGCTCCGCCTGCATGATCAGCGCGGGCGCATGACTTTCGGCTGGGAGGTCGAGTGCCCGTGCAAGCCATTCATCCCGGCGCGTGGCGCTGCCCTGCAACTCCGCGGCACGAGCGGCAACGAGATAATGCGCCATCGGATACTCGGAATCGCCGATATAACGAGTAGCCGTGCTTTCGGCCGTTTCCCAGTCGCCCTGCGCGAGCTCCAGGATCGCGCGCGACAGCGCGCGCCGCGCGCGCTCGCGTCGGCGTTGCAGCTGCGATTCCCGCCACAGCGCGCGTGCCTTGTAAGCGCGTAACAGCAGTCGCACTAGGAAATAACCCGCGACGAGCGCGAGCACGAAGGTCACGCCGGACATCTCGATGAGATGACCTGCGACTCGAATCGCGACGTAGCCCGGATCGTTCGTGAGCACGTTGGCGATGATCGCGCCCAACAACAACGCTATCGCGATGTAAATGCCGGCCTTCATGATCGAGCGCTACTCCGGTCCAGCGGGCAAGGCTTTGTTATCGCGTGGCATCAGCCTTCGCAGCGCTGCGCTCGATCCGGAGATCTCCGGCAAAGGTGGATCGATGTCGATTGGTTCGAGCGCATGAATCTCGTTGAGCGCCGCATGCGCATTCGGTTCGGCCACATCGAAAGCCTGACCGAGCCAGCTTCGAGCGCTCGCGAGCGCGTCTCGATAAGCTGTGCCGTCATGACGGGCGAGCGCCGTTCGTGCGGAGAACAGCAATAAGCGTAGATGTTCGCGGCGCAGAAGCGCTTCCTCTTTCGTGACGATGCTGCCTGCGGCGTTGTCGACTTCGCGTACGCGGATCAAGCTTGCGACGGAATTGCGCAGGATCGCCCACGCACGCGACAAGAATCCCTCCGGCAGCTCTCGGTCTGCTGTCGAGCTGGGTTCTGAAGCCACGATGCCTTTAACCGGCAAGTCGCTCACGCGCTCCTCCAAGCTCGCCACTCGTGCTGTGAGACCCGTGATGTCCGGTAGCCGAACTGCGCGCAAAGCTTGCAGCTCGCGCGCGATCTGCTGTCGCACGGGTGCGAACGAGGCATCGCGCAAAGAGGCAAGTCTTGCATCAGCAGCTTCGAGGGCCACGATCGCGGTATCGACATCGCGGTTGAGCGTCAGGCGGCGTTGTGCGAGCTCGAGCAAGTACATCGCTTCCGCGCGCGACCATGCTCGTTCCGGACCTTCAGCCCGACCGCGCAGCTCCTCCGTCGCGTTCGCGAGCTCCTGCAGCTGCGCGGGAACCTCATCGAGTGTCGCGACACGCCGTGCGAGCTCTTCGCGAGCGAGTCGTTCGCGCTCTTCGATGCTCTTGATCTCGGAGCGCAGGAAGGTGCGCTCGGCTTCGAGCGTGCGCGCGAGCGCGGCAATCTCATCGACCCGATCGCGCGTCGCATCGAGACGCCACAAGGTGTACGCGGCGGTTGCGAGCGCGAGCACCGCCACCGCGCTCGTGAGTCGGCTATAGGTATGTGTCCGACGCGGCGCTCGCGAGGATGCGCTCGTCGAAGCCGATGCTGGCGAATTGTCTACACCGGTGTCGGCCATTGCGGGACGCAGGCATTGAAATAGGCGCTGTATCGTAACACGCGAGTTTGAGGCAGCCGCGTGCGGCCTACGATACTAGACCTTAGTCGCGCGCGCGGGCGTGCCACTGCGCGAGTGCGCCGACGATCGATGCATCGTCGGCCGCGGGCGCCAGGACGATCTCACCGTGTAGATTCGCAGCACGAGCGGCCGCACCGATGCGGGCGCTCACGACGAGCACCGGCGTGCGCTCCAGCAGCGAATTGCCGTGATCGCTCAGCATCTCGCGTAGATGATCGAGCGTGGTGACGCTCGTCAGTGTGACGATGTCGATTCCGCCAGCGTCCCAGTCGGTCTCGAGCGCATCGCGTGCAGTGATGTCGATGTCCGGGCGCACGCGCCGGTACACCTCTCGCGTCTGCACGATGAGACCTCGTGCGGTGAGCTCGCCCTGGAGCAGCTCGCGACCGCCTTCCCCTCGTACGATCAGCGCCCGCATGCCGGGCGTGAGACTGAGCTCCGGAACCGCAAGAAGCGCCTCGCTCGTGAAGCCCGCTTCGGGAACGTAATCGACGCTCAAGCCGGACTCTTGCAGCGCCGCCGCCGTAGCCTTGCCGATTGCCGCGACTTTCATGCTCGCATTCTTCACGAGCAAGTGACGCCCGTGCTGAACCGCGTTCACGCTCGCGAATACGACGAGCTCGCAAGGGTCGGCGAGCGGGGCGCTCTGGGGTGCGATCGCGATCGTCGGAAAGCGAATGCTCGTGCCGCCGAGCCGCTCGATATGAGCACATAGAGTTTCGGCTTGGGCAGCGGGTCGAGTGACCAGGGCGGACAAGCCGGTGAGAGGCGGAATGACCTTAGGAATCATCTGTTGCTCGAGACGCCTCGATCACGTGTTGGGGAGCAATGCACGCGCACCAGCAGCGAGCAGGCGCTCCGCGAGCTCGACGCCCAGGGCGACTGCGGAGTGCGGCTGGCCTGAGATCGAGTCTCTATACAGTTGCGCGCCATCTAACGAGGCAACCACGCCTTGCAACTCGAGCGTCGATCCGCGGACTTCGGCGTAAGCGGCGATCGGCGAGAAGCAGTCGCCTTGCAGATGCCGCGCGAATGCACGCTCGGCGCGGCCGCAGGTAGCTGAGATCTCATCCTCGAGTGCGCGCACGTATGTCACGCTGTCGAGATCGTTCTCGCGACACTCGATGCCGATGATCGCTTGGCCGGGCGCGGGTACCGAAAAGGAAGTCTCCAAGTGCTGCGTGATGCGATGACCGAGATCGAGTCGCATCAATCCAGCGGTAGCGAGGATGATAGCGTCATACTCGCCATCATCGAGCTTGCGTAGACGCGTCTCGACATTGCCGCGCAGCGTTGCGATCGAAAGATCGGGGCGGGCGTGCTTGAGCTGCGCTCGCCGCCTTGGGCTCGAAGTCCCGACGCGTGCGCCCAAAGGAAGCGCTTCGAAGGATGCGTATCGGTTCGACACAAAGGCATCCCTCGGATCCGCACGCGCCAGCATGGCCGCGAGCGTCATGCCCGGCGGCAGTTCGCTCGGCACATCTTTCATCGAATGAACTGCAATGTCGGCGCGATCCTCTTCGATCGCGCGTTCGAGCTCCTTGATGAAGAGTCCCTTGCCGCCCACCTCTGCGAGCGAGCGATCCAATACGCGATCGCCTTGCGTCGTCATCGGTACGAGCACGACTTCGATGTCCCGGTGCGCCTCGCGCAGACGCGCGGCAACATGCTCCGCCTGCCAAAGGGCGAGGCGACTCTGGCGTGTCGCGATGCGAAGGGTTGGCTTGGCGTTCATCGTCATTCAGGCACTGCGGCTCGTACCGCTTCGGCGCGCCGTATGTCCAGCATGAAGCGGATCAAAGCAATGATGAGCGCGAGCACGACCGGGCCTAGGAACAAGCCGATCGCGCCGAATGCGGAGATGCCGCCCAGCACGCCGATGAATACGGTCAACGTGCCCACCGAGGCGCGTCCGGATACCAGCATCGGTCGCACGACGTTATCGACGAGCCCGACGAGCAGGGTCCCCCAGATCACCATGAAGATCGCAGCGCCCCACCGTCCTTGAGCGGCAAGCACGATCGTTGCCGGAATCCACACGAGCGCGGTGCCGCCGACGGGCAACAACGCCGCGAGCGCCGCGATCACAGCGAAGACGATCGGCGAGGGCAGCCCGACGAACAGGAACGCAAGACCGACGAGCGTTCCTTGGATCAAAGCAGTCAAGCCCGTCCCATACACCATCGCGCGTGTCACCGATGCCAGGTGATCGAACAAGCGTGCCTTGTATGAGGTTTCCATCGGGATGAGCTCGCGAGCCGTCGCGACCATCTCATCGCCATCGCGCACGAAGAAGAACAACATGAAAATCATGAGCACGAAACCGACGACAGTCCCGACCGCGCCCAAGAACACCTTGCCGCCCATCGAGGCGAGCCACTGCAGCAAGTTGCGCGAGCCTTCGACGGCCCAGCCGCGTACTTGAGCGACGTTGATGTCGAAGGTGCTCTCGAGCCATGCCAGCCCGCCGCTCAGCCAAGGAACATTGCTCGGATCGAGCACATTCTTCTTGGTCTGATCCGCGACGGTGGATTGCGCGAACTGCAGAAGATCGCCCACCTGCGCTGCGAACGCGGCGCTGAGCGCGGTCAGCGGGCCGATCACGATGATGAGTGCGAGCACCGTGAGAATGAATGCGGACCAGTGCTCCCGACCGCGCAATCGCCGGCTCAGCCGCACGTGCAGAGGATGCAGCAGAAACGCCAGAAAGATCGCCCACAATAAAGGTCCAGCGAAGGGTTGGACGATCTTGAACAGGGCATAGCCCAGTACGGCGGTCGTCACGAGCGCGAACGACTTGGCGTAAAACCGATCGCGAGGAGCGACGGCACGCTGGGGTGTATTCATGTGGCGATTTCCAAAGGCCTTCGGGACTGGCCCGCAATCGAGCGCTCGGATGATGGCTGCGGGCGCCATGCTAGGGAAGCGCCGATGCAACGTCTACTGCACTGTCGCTTAGCTGCGGTCTTTGGAGCGCGGGCAGCCGGTTTTTGCCGGCCGGGGACCCAGGCATCGGCATGAAAATCTCGATAGGCACGCATGCAACTTATTTGGCTGTACGAGAGTATGAATGTTTGGCGATGTTCGCGGTGCGGCGCTAACATCGGATCGATCGTGCACATGAGCCAGCGCCGCCGCACTAGGCAGCGTGATAGGAGCTAAAGATGAATACCGAAATGACGCCCAAGCCCGAAGTCACAACTGATCAGCTCGTGGCCGATCTCAAGACGGTGATGCGGGATGCCGAAGCCTTGCTGAAGGCCACCTCCACCCAAACGGGTGAGCGTATCCAAGAGGTGCGCGCGCGAGCGGAGCAATCGCTCGAGCAAGCACGCACACGATTGAACGACGTGGAGCAGGAAGCGTTGCGCCGCGCGCAGGAGATGGCGGATGCGACCGAGGGCTACGTTCGCGACAATCCGTGGCAGTCCGTCGGCATCGCAGCCGGCGTGGGCTTGCTGATCGGCCTGCTACTGAGCCGGCGCTGATCTCTCATGGCCGCGGACGCGAATGAGGAACCGAAGACGGCGAGCGGAATGTTTCATTCCCTGAGCCGCTTCTCGGGGACGTTGCTCGGGATCGTTCACACACGCCTCGAGCTCTTGCGGACCGAGCTGCAGGAAGAAGTGCAGTACGCCGCCAAACTCGCGTTGTGGGGTTTCGTTGCAGCGTTCGCCGGTCTGATGGCGCTCTTCATGGGGGCGCTCACGGTCGTGTTTGCATTCTGGGATACGCACCGACTCATCGCTTCGCTCGCGATGGTCGGTGTCTTCATCGTCATTGCCGTTGCGGCGGCACTCGTGACTTCGCACAAGCTGCGCACGAAGCCGCCGATGCTCGACGCCACGTTGGGTGAGCTTGCGAAAGATCGCGATCAGTTACGCGCTCGTCTATGAAAGAGCCCAACGCCGATCGAGCGAGCGAGCTTGCGCAACGTCGGGTGCGGCTGCGAGCGCAGTGCGCCCTGCAGCGCAGAGAACTCCGTCAGCATGCGAAAGCGATCGAACAGGAGCTCGACGGCATCGATCGCTCAGTTGCGATCGTAAAGAGCATCGTGAGTGCGCCAGCCTTGGTCGCCGCTGGTGTGGCTGCGTTGACGATGATTGGACCCAAGCGCGCACTGCGCTGGGCGATGCAAGGAACGCTTTGGTGGTCGACCGGCAAGCGGCTGCTCAGCGCGTACCATGGCCTGCGCGAGCCGAAACTCGAGAGTCGGCGCATCTGACGCCGAGCCTCGCGTCCGTCTGCGTCTCACGTCTCCCTCAGGTCGTGCCGCGAATTCTTCGCAACAACTCGGCTGCGTGTCGGCGGCTGACTTCCAAGACGGATCCGCATTCGCGCATGCGCACGACGTATTGACCCGCATCCGTACGCTCGACGGCCGAGATGTACTTCTCGGCGACCAACGCATTGCGATGGATGCGGACGAAGTCGGGGGAGAATTCTTCCGCGAGCGACTTCAGCGATTCGTCGATCAGATTCTCGCCACCCTTGTGTTTCACGGTGACGTATTTTTGATCGGCGAGGAAATAATAGATTTCCTCGACGGGGATGAGGCGCAATTGTTCGCCGAGCCGAGCACAGATCTGCTCCCGCTTGTGCTCGATGCGCGCGGACTCTGCGACTTTTTGCAGGCGGCTGGGCGAGATCCGCGCCGCATGCCGGAGTGCGTGCGCAAGCTTCTCCTTACGAACGGGCTTCAATAAGTAACCCACCGCTTCGGTCTCGAACGCATCCACCGCGTACTGATCGTAAGCGGTCGTGAAGATGACGGCGGGCGGGTCTTCGAGCGTATCGATGTGGCGGGCCACTTGAATGCCCGACAAGCCGGGCATGCGGACATCGAGGAGCACGACATCCGGCTTGAGCTCGCCGCACACGGAGAGCGCTTCTTCACCGTTTCCGGCCTCCGCAACGACCTCGCAATCTTCGATTTCGGCCAGGAGTCGGCGCAGGCGGTCGCGCGCCGGAGGTTCGTCATCGACGATCAACAGCTTCATGAGTGCAACGAGCTTCCTTCCAGCAGGGGCGAATCAGCATACGGAAAGATGAGGCGGGCGCAAAATTCCCCGTTCTGGTGCTCAGTTTCGACTCGAGCTCGCCCCGGCCAGGCGAGCTCCAGGCGCTGGCGGATGTTCTCGAGTGCCATCCGATTGCCTTCGCGTTCCCCGTAACCTTGCGAGCGCGGGGTCGGGTTGCGTACCTCGATCTGCAGGGTATCGCCGTCACGCGAGCCGCGGATACTGACGCGCCCGCCTTCGGGCAGCGCCTCGATCCCGTGATACACCGCATTCTCGAGCAGCGGTTGCACGATCAACGAAGGTACGAGCGCGTTCGACGGTAGGGCGTCGATATCCCAATCGACGCGCAAACGATCGCCGAGTCGCAGTTGCTCGATGCGCTCGTGAGTGCGCGCGATCTCGATTTCCTGATCCAGCGGAATGCGCGTGTTCGCATCGCTCAGGCTCGCGCGGAAAAGATCTGCGAGATCCTCGACCGCTTGTTCGGCCTGCACCGGATCCGAGCGCGTGAGCGCCGCGATCGTGTTCATGCTGTTGAACAAGAAGTGCGGCCGAATGCGCGCCTGCAACGCGCGAATGCGCGCCAGCGCCTCCATCTCGATCACGCGTTGACGTTGCGCGTTGATGTAAAAGTACCGCAGCGCGAGCGCGCTCACGATGAATCCGACCGCCATGTTCCGCAGTAGGAAGCCCGCGTGATCGCGCGGAAAGATGGCCACCGCCGTGTGCTCCGCATCGATGCTCCAGATGCGACCGACCTGGTAGACCACTTCCGAGACGATCCCAACGGTTGCTACCAACAGGAGCACCGCGATCAGAGAGGCCTGAGCAGTCGGCAGCGAGTGGAGCCAGTCGCGCGCACGGCACAGAACGGCGGTGCATGTGAGCCCCACCCACAGCAGGAACAAGGATGTGGTCGCAAGATCGGTCCAGAAATTGTCGTGCAGCGCTTGGCGCGCGATCGCGAACACGAGCGCGACCAGCTCGACGATCAGCACGACCGCCAACACGGCTCGCGAGCCGCAGAAGTCAGGCAGGAAGAAAGTCGGGCCCGAACGTGTTGGAACGGCGCCGTGGGTTGACATCGAAAACCTAGAAGGGTCGATTGCTTACTCGGTCCTGTCTGGCGCGCGCTTTGATTCTCGTGCTGCGGCCGCGAACATTGCGTCCTTGAGACGGAACAACGTCGAGATATCGTCGTCGCCGTGCCCCTGCTCGATCAAACGTCGATAATGCACCAAGGTCATCTCGATCAAGGGAAGCTGCACGCCGTGACGCGCCGCCATTGCGCGGCAGATCTTCAAGTCTTTCTCGTGCAAGCGCACGCGAAAGCCGGCTGGGTACTCGTCGCGCAGGATATTCGGTGCGCGGTGGATGAAGTACCAGCTGGATCCCGCGCCTTCGCTCAAGGTCTCTATGAGACGATCGAGCGGTAAATCCTCGGATTTCGCAAACGCCATTGCCTCCGCGACAGCCTGGATGACGCCTGCGCACATGATTTGGTTGGTTGCCTTCGCGGCTTGTCCGGCGCCGCTCGCGCCGAAGTGCGTGACGACTTTGCCCATCGCGCGCAGCACAGGCTGAGCGCGGTCAAATGCGGTCTCATCGCCGCCCACCATGATCGCGAGCGTCGCATTGCGCGCGCCTTCGACGCCGCCGCTTACGGGCGCATCGAGGAATGGAATCTGGCGGGCGCGCAGGCGGTACGCAGCGGTGCGGGCGGTATCCGCGCTGATCGTCGAGCAGTCGATCACGATGTGATTGCCGCTCAAATGCGGCAACAAGGTATCGACGATGCCGAGAACATCGGCATCGGCCGAGACGCAACTCACGATGACGTTGGAGAGAGAGGCGAGCTCAGCGAGATCACGCGCGACTCGGACACTCGATTCGCGTCCGAACTGTTCTGCTTTCGCGGCTGTGCGGTTCCAGACCGCGCTCAGTAAGCCCTGCTTCTGCAGGTTGTGCGCCATCCCTACACCCATGGCGCCAAGCCCGATGAAGCCGACGGCTGCAGTCACTTACAAAGGACATCCATGCTGGCTTTGGCGGACGCACGCGCGGCGTCGAGCTCTGCGTCGGTCAAGTAACGGCGTTCGCCGTCCGGCAGAGATTCATACAGGCGCTGCGAGTTCATGTACGTATCGTACCGCTCGCGAGCTTTCTTGCACTGCTCTGCTTTGTCGGTCGCGGACATCTCATTCGCTTTGCGCTGCTCGGCGTTCTGCGACGCGCTCTGCTGGCGCGCCTGGCCTGAGTTGGCACGCGCCTGCTCTTCCTGTTGACGAGCTTGCAGCGCAACCAGATCGGTCTTCTGCGACTGCACGTTCAGGCGCTCTGCCGGAAGCGTCGCAGGCTTGTCGGTGTAATGCACATTGCCCTTGTCGTCGGTGTACTTGTACACGTCAGCATGCGCGTGCACCGCTAGCAGCATGGAGGCGCAGAGCGTAACGGGAATGAGGGCTCGCAACATGATCGGTCTCCGTCTCATCGATAAGCTCGCGGGGAACTTTCGCGTGCAGTACCAGGGACTTGCAGGCTTCGAATACAAGCACTTCGGGAACGGGCTGAGTGTAGCAGCCCACCCGTGCAGGATGATTAAGACAGTCCCTGGCATGACGTCAGAATGAGGACTGGATCACGAATGGAAGGGATGGGGATCGCGGATAGGGGATAGGGGATCGCGGATAGGGGATAGGGGA
>JAEZFW010000007.1 GCA_023417315.1 Pseudomonadota bacterium | reverse complement strand
GACGAACGTTGTAGGTCGGGTTTGAACCCGACACGCGACCTTGTCTCGTCACCCTCGCGAAGGCGAGGGCCCATCAGAAGCAGAAGATCCAGATAGATCCTCGCCTCCGCGAGGACGACGAACGCTGTAGGTCGGGTTTGAACCCGACATGCGACCTTGTCTCGTCACCCTCGCGAAGGCGAGGGCCCATCAGAAGCAGAAGATCCAGATAGATCCTCGCCTCCGCGAGGACGACGAGCTGAAGAAGTTGAAGAGCAGCAGAGCAGCAGAGCGCAGAGCAGCAGAGCGCAGAGCAGCAGAGCAACGAAGACAGACGTGCGGCTCGCTTGTGCCTAAATCATCGTTGCCTACACGATAAACCCCTCTCCCTGTGGGAGAGGGCAGGGTGAGGGGCGCGAAGCGCTTCCCGGGATCGCTACGTTGGCTCATCCTCCGACGAGCCGCTCACACTCGCTTTCAACTCCTTGAGCGCCGCCACCCGAATCTGCCGCAGTCGCGCCGCGATCTGCTCGCCTTCGAGGCCCTCGAACGTGGCGTCGGGTTTAACGCGCGCAGCGACATCGCGCGCTTTGCGCAGGAAGGCCGATTGCGGATAGTCGCGATCTTCGAGTCCCTTGCGGCCGCGGGCGTCCGCTTCGCACGACAGCACCCAACCTTCGAATCGCTCCGGTCTTCGAAACGCATCGAGGTTCTCGAGCAGATCGAGCAGCGTGGAGGCGCGCAACTCGAGCACGCGATGCGCATTCAAGTGATACTTCGACGCGAGCACGGCGAGCTCCCGATAGGCATTCGGGACGCGCAGCCGTTCGCACAGCTTCTCGATGATGTCTACACCACGATGCTCATGCATCTTGTGACTAGGGAGCTCGTGCTTTGGAGTCACGGCTTTGCCAAGATCGTGCATGAGCGCGGCAAAGCGCACGACCGGATCGTTGCTCAACCGGCACGCCTGATCGAGCACCATCATCGTGTGAAGGCCTGCATCGATCTCGGGATGCCATTGCTCCGGCTGAGGCACGCCAAACAACGCGTCGATCTCCGGGAAGATCACGCGAAGCGCCTGCGCTTCGCGCAGCACTTCGAAGAAGCGCCGCGGCGCTGGCAGCTCCAGCGCGCGCTGCGTTTCTTGCCAGACGCGCTCGGGCACGAGCGCATCCAGCTCGCCGCGCGCGGCAATCTCTTGCATGAGCGCGAGCGTCTCCGGCGCGACGCGAAAGCCGAGCGGCGCGAAGCGCGCCGCGAAGCGCGCGACGCGCAGCACGCGCACCGGATCCTCGACGAACGCGGGCGACACGTGTCGCAGCCAGCGTTCGTTCAGATCGCGCTGGCCGCCGAACGGATCGATCAGCGCGCCGCTTTCAGGATTGCGCGCGATCGCGTTGATCGTGAGGTCGCGCCGCTCGAGGTCCTGCTCGAGCGTAACGTCCGGAGAGAAGCGCGTCTCGAAGCCGCGATATCCTGGTCCGGTTTTCCGTTCCGTGCGCGCGAGCGCATATTCCTCTCTCGATTCCGGGTGCAGAAAGACGGGGAAGTCTTTGCCGACCGCCTTGTACCCTTGACTCGTGAGATCTTCCGGCCGCGCGCCTACGACGACCCAATCGCGCTCGCGAATGGGAAGCCCGAGCAATTCATCGCGCACCGCGCCGCCGACCAGGTAAATCTGCATGGCGCGAGTGTAACGCGAGGATCGGCGCCGAACACGGCGCTGATCCGTGACGAGTGACGCGGGTGCTGTGACGAGTGACGGCGAGAAACGGCAGCCACGGACACCGTCAGCCTCTGCACTATGTTCGTCACCCTCGCGAAGGCGAGGGCCTATCAGAGCAAGGATCAGGATAGATCCTCGCATCCGCGAGGACGACGAATAGGAAGCGATGGGCGCCTTCAGTTCACTGTGTCGCCACCCTCGTTCCCTGCGTCGTCACCCTCGCGAAGGCGAGGGCCTATCAGAGCAAGGATCAGGATGGATCCTCGCCTCCGCGAGGACGACGAAAGAAGCGGGTGATCTCCAGTGGCCGTCATCCCGGCGGAGGCTGGGATCCAGGCAACACAAACTCGCCCATTTACGATTACGAATATTCGGTTCGTGCGCCCGCCGCAATGACGCACAGGGGTTTGCGCGACTATTGCGGACAGGCGTTCGCGGGGGCGCCATCTGTACACATCGCCGCGGCTCCAGGAAACTCTCGCCGGTCACCCGTCGCCACGTCACCAATCATTACTCGTGCTCGCTTTCCGCACTCTCATCCTCTTCTTAGCAACCACGCTGCTCTCCGGCTGCTACTACGTGCAAGCCTTCAGCGGGCAGATGGAGATCAACTCGAAGCGGGAGCCGATCGCGAACGTCATCGCAGATCCGCAGACGAAGCCCGAGCTGCGCACACGGCTCGAGTATGTCGCGGCCGCGCGCGATTTCGCTTCGCGCGAGCTCGGGCTTCCGGATAACAAGAGCTATCGAAGCTTCGCGGATCTGGAGCGTCCTTACGTCGTGTGGAATGTATTCGCCGCGCCGGAGTTCTCCGTGCAACCGCGTCAATGGTGCTTCCCGATCGCGGGCTGCGTCGTCTATCGCGGCTATTTCAGTGAGGAGGGCGCGACCGCGTACGCGAACCGGCTCGCCCGCAACGGCTATGACGCAGCCGTTGGCGGGGTCGCTGCCTACTCCACGCTCGGCCACTTCGAAGATCCCGTTCTGAACACGATGCTGGGCTGGAGCGATGCGCAGCTCGCGGCGACGCTGTTCCACGAGCTCGCCCATCAGGTCGTGTACGTGCCGGGTGACTCAGACTTCAATGAAGGTTTCGCAACGATCGTGGAAGAAGTCGGGCTCGATCGCTGGCTCGAAGCGCGCGGCGCCTCGCGCCAGCTCGAAGGTTGGCAGAAGCAGCGCGCGCGCAATCGAGAGTTCATCGCGCTGCTCCTGCGCACACGCGATCGACTCAAGAAACTCTACGCGAGCGACATCCCGATCATCGAGATGCGGGCACGCAAGCAATACGAGTTCGGCTTGATGAAGCTCGAGTACGAAGAGCTGAAGCGCGCGTGGGGCGGCTATGCCGGCTACGACGCGTGGTTCTCCCGCACGCTCAACAACGCGCACCTCGTCTCGGCCGCGACGTATCATGGCTGCGTGCCGGGCTTGCGCCGCGTGCTCGACTCGGTCGGCGGCGATCTCGAGAAGTTCTACGTCGAGATGAAGGCCATCGAAGGATCCGATGGCGCGAAGCGAAGAGGGGAGTTGTGTCGCGCACGCTCTGAAGAAGCGCTATCGCCTTCGCCGGTCGAGGCGACATCAGAATAGCGCGCAGCTACGCGATTGCGATTCGGATCGCAGCTTCAACAGGCGAGTACGCGCCATCCGCGCGCTGCAGCTGCAAGGGTACTGACGGAAGCAGTGCCGGTTGCGCCATGAAGCGCGGACGCGTGCCGCGGTGACGTTGCGCGGCATGTACGACGAAGGGATGACAAAGATAAACAGTGCCCGCGTCACCCGTCGCCAGCATCTCTGCGCAATGATCCGTCTCAGCGAAACCGTTCTCCGCAAGTTCTCGTAGCGTGAGTCCCGACTCGCCGGCGCTTGCGAGTCTGCGCGCGATCTCCAGATGTGAGCCCGAGCGGATTCGAGTCGGTGCATCAGCTTCGCCGATATCGGAGAACAGGAACAGCATGAGCAACGCTCGTCCCTTCGAGAAGACGTTGACCCGCCACTCCATGAAGTCCGGCCGCTCGTAATCGAAGCTGGGATCCACATGCCATCCCGCATCGCCCGGCTCGTCTACACATGGAAAGCGCACCGGAAAGGTGCCGAGACTGCCACGTCGCAACCATCGTCCCTGACCCACTAATAGATCGAGTGCGTCGCGGATGCGCGGCGTGTTCGCTGCTTGCACGAAGGGGGGATCGTGATACTCGCCAAGGCGAATGACCGGCCGAGTCCACGTTGACGGATCGTTCGGAGCGCAACCCGTGTCTCGCCAGAGAATGGCGCGAGCTTCGTCCGCAAGCGCGCGCGGGAAAGCATTCGTGAGTTTCACGAATCCTTCCTGCATGAACTTCTGGACTTGCGTTGAGCTTAGGGTTTCTACGAGCGATGAGAGAGCTCCGCCAAGGGGCTTCGCCAGACAGCTACCGCTAGATAGCTCCCGCTAGAAGGCTACCGCTAGAAAGCTGCCGCTAGACAGAGCGGGCCCAATCCAAGTGGGGTGACGATGCTTCTGACTAGCGGTAGCTTTCTCGGCGCCACGTGCGCCTTTCTAGCGATAGCTTTCTAGCGGCAGCTTGCCGCCCGGTCGGCGGGAGCCAACCGGGCGGATGGGTTACCCGATCGGGAAGACGAGCGTCGAGTTGCCGCGTCGAATCGTCACCGCGAACGCATTCGTGTTGCGAATCGCAGCACGTAGCTGCTGCACGTTCTGCACGCGCACGCGTCCCACGGCGAGGATCACATCGTTCGTGCGCAACCCGTTCGCTGCTGCGGGACTGCCTTCGGCCACGGCTTGTACCAGCACGCCGCCGCCATTCTCCGCGTTCGTGAGCGATGCGCCTTCGAGCGCCGGATGAATCTCCGCGGCGCCTGCGACGCCGGTGCTATCGCGCTCGCCGATGATCGCCGTGACGCGGCGCGGTTTGCCTTCGCGAACTAAGCCAAGCTCGACTTTCTCACCGATGCGCAGCAAGCCAATCGAGTTGCGCAGCTCGGCCGCATTCGAAACGTTGCGACCGTTGATGGACGTGATCACATCGCCCGCCTTGATGCCGGCCTTGTCTGCTGCTGAGTCTTCGACGACCTGCGATACGAGCGCGCCCTTTGCATTCTCGAGGCCGAGACTTTCGGCGATGTCCGGCGTGAACTGATTCGCGAGCTGCACGCCCAGCATGCCGCGCTTCACCTCGCCGTATTGAATGAGGTGACCCATCACGGCCTTCACCATGTTCGACGGGATCGCGAATCCGATGCCGATGTTGCCGCCGCTGCCGGAGAAGATCGCGGTATTCACGCCCACGAGCTCGCCATACAGATTCACAAGCGCGCCGCCGGAGTTACCGGGATTGATCGGCGCATCGGTCTGGATGAAATCCTGATACGACTCGGGATTCGCGGTGAACTGATCAGTGCGCCCGAGCGCGCTGATGATGCCGGAGGTCACGGTGTGGTTCAGCGCGAACGGATTGCCGATCGCGAGCACGAAATCGCCGACCTCGCTCTTGCTCGAATCGGCGAGCGGCATCTGCACGAGATTCTTCGCCTCGACTTGCAATACTGCGATGTCCGAGGGTTTGTCGCGTCCGACGATCTTCGCCTTGAGCTGGCGATCATCGAGCAAGGTCACGGTGATCTCGTCGGCGTTCTCGATGACGTGTGCGTTCGTGATGATGTAACCATTCTTCGCATCGATGATCACACCTGAGCCTGCGCTCTGGAACTGCCGCTCGCGTGGGGCGAACTCAGGCGCATCGAAGAAACGGCGAAAGAACGGATCCTCGAGTAGAGGATTGCGAGGACGTTGCTCGCGCAGCGTGCCGCGAGTTGCGATGTTCACGACCGCGGGCGCCGCCTTCTTGACGATCGGCGCGAGCGAGGGCACCGGCGTGTCGCCGACTTTTTCCGGAAGTTGCGCATTCGCGGTGGCGCCAAACGTCAACGCAGCCGCGCAGATCAAGCCAAAAAGTTGTTTCATCGATGTACCCGAGATCGAACGCGGTCATTCATCCGCGAGACAGACATTCTAGACGAAGGATCCGACAGACCAAGCACCTGCAGACTTGCCAGGCACACAGTTAGCGATCGGCCAGACGCCGGAGTTCCATAGCGGCCGATAAGACAAGGACAGCCGAGCTTCGTCGGGACGAAAGCCTATCGGCCAGTCAGCGGTGATGAAGGACAGCCGAGCGTTGAAGCCTAACGGCAGGCCAGAGAAGACAGAACGGTGTAAGTAGGCCCGCGTAACAGGTCTATCAGAAGCATAGATCAGGATGGATCCTCGCCTCAGCACATTGCTGTCCGGGGAAATGAATTGAGAAGCGATGTTTCACTCGGTCTTTGCAGGGTATTCGTACGCGTGCTGTCGAGCGCAACTCAACTGCGCAAGGGTCAATGGATGCGTCCCTTTCCTTGCGGCAGTCGGGGGCCGCTCCCGTGCATCCATGCACTTCGCGCCATTTGTACGTCCTGTACATCAGAAGGACAGGATGGGGGCGCCCCCTCCCTAACCCTCCCCCACTTCGCAAGGGAGGGAACATGGGACGAGAGGCGCCCCCGCGCTAGTTTTCCCCGGACAGTCAGTGCGCCTCAGCAAAGATGACGGAACTCGGCGCGCACCTGTGCTAGAACTCGTCACCCTCGCGGAGGCGAGGGCCCATCAGAAACAAGATGTAGGTCGGCCCGTGAGATGCTCCATGCAATACGCTACATCCATGTAGGTCGGTCCGTGAGATGCTCCATGCAACACGGGCCTTCCTACATCCATGTAGGTCGGAATTTATTCCTACGAGCACATGTCGGGTTGAAACCCGACCTACTACATCTCTGAACTCTGTCCTGCCGGCAGGCTTTCGTGCCGACGCAGCTCGGCTCTCCTGCCGACAGGCCTTCTTGCCGTTAGGCTTTCGCGCGCGAGCGCGCTTTACGATCCGCGCACCTCGATCCGTCGCGGCTGCGTTTCCGGCTTCTTCGCGATTCTCACCGTAAGCACGCCGTTGTTGCAGTTCGCCTCGATCGAATCCGCATCCGCGACATCAGGCAACGTGAAGCGGCGGAAGAATTCGCCCGAGCTGCGCTCGACGCGGCGATAGCCCTTCTCTTCCGTGCGCGTCTCGTGCTCGCGATGACCGCGCAACGTGAGCACGCCGTTCTCCATCGTGATGTCGATGTCATCGGGCTTCACGCCAGGCAAATCGGCCGTGATCAAAAACGCCTCTTTCGTTTCTTGCACGTCGACCGCAGGCATCCATTCGCTCACCGCACCGAGCGACTCGTCTTCACGCCCGTTGAAATCGCGGTTCATGAGACGGTCCAAATCTTGGTGGAGGCGATTCATGATCGACCATGGTTCATAGCGAGTGAGTCTCATGGCAGTTCCTCCTATGTTGGTTGAGGGCGAGAGGAATTTGGCGACGCTGGTTGAGGTTTCAAGATGGGGCGAGCGGCTCGGGCCACGGGCGACGGGCTAAGGTGACGGCCAGAATCGAAGCATGTTCGTCACCCTCGCGAAGGCGAGGGCCCATCAGAGGCAGAAGAACAGGGATGGATCCTCGCCTCCGCGAGGACGACGAACGGTCTAGGCCGGGTTTGAATCCGACATGCGACCTTGTCTCGTCACCCTCGCGAAGGCGAGGGCCCATCAGAAGCTGCTGCTGAGCGCGCGAGGTTCGATGATCCTCGCCGTCGTGACGACGAGCCTGCATTCCCAATTTGGCCGTCCTACGTCCCCCGATCTGTCTTACCACGCGAACGCCTCCTGTTGCACATGCGTTGTGTAACAACCTGTGGACGACTGGTGGAACACGCTGTGCAAACCCTGTTCGCATGCTGGCGACAACTCACACAAGATCTTGTGGCCGTTCCGCGTAGGGGTTAACCCTCATCCGCCACTTTATTGCCATGAATATTTCGCGAGAGACTCTTGTAAATCGATGATCCGCCGCAAAAAAGGAGGCATCCATTTCGCTTGCGTTGATTCTTGACGGTCTCATGACACGGGCATAGGCTTCGTCCCCTGACACAATATGTTGTGTCTCGCGATCAGAAGAAAGAACTGCTCCGACTAGCGTGTCCGAGAGCAGAGAAATCCGGGGATCGCGAGCCTCGTTGGTCAGGTGGACTGTCGAAGACGCTCTCTTAAGGGCGCCTTCGGCGGGTGGTGTATCGGGGTCACCCCACCAGCAGCAATCCGGAGCGCCAGACCGGCATGAATACAAACGCGATTGAACTTACGCCCATGGACGTCAACAGCATTCCTTATCAGGAAGCGTCGATCGACATTTGGGACAAGAAATATCGTCTCGTCGCGAAGGACGGGACGCCGATCGACCGCTCGATGGACGACACCTATAAGCGTGTCGCGCGTGCGCTCGCCGATGTGGAACGCGAAGAGGTTCGCGAAGAGTGGTACGCGCAATTCCTGTGGGCCCTGCGCAAGGGCGTCATTCCGGCGGGACGCATCATGTCGAACGCCGGCGCGCAGGAGCACAAGCCTGCGACCTCGACGATCAACTGCACGGTCTCCGGCACGATCCTCGACTCGATGGATGACATTCTCGCGAAGGTCCACGAAGCGGGCCTCACACTGAAGGCCGGCTGCGGGATCGGCTACGAATTCTCGACCATGCGGCCGAAGGGCGCATACGTCTCTGGCGCCGGTGCCTACACCTCCGGGCCGCTCTCGTTCATGGATATCTACGACAAGATGTGCTTCACCGTGTCCTCGGCGGGCGGTCGCCGCGGCGCGCAGATGGGCACGTTCGATGTCGGTCATCCCGACGTCATGGACTTCATTCGTGCGAAGCGCGAAGCGGGGCGCCTGCGTCAATTCAATCTGTCGCTCCTCGTCACCGACGAGTTCATGAAAGCGGTGAAGCGCAACGAAGACTGGAGTCTCGCGTTCCCGATCTCCGCGCGCGAAGTCGAAGGCGAGAATCTCGAGGACAGCTCTAAGTACGTCTGGCGCGAGTGGCCGACGACGAAGGGTTACGTCACGAACGATTCGGGTCTCGTCTGCTGCAAGATCTATAAGACGCTGCCGGCGCGCCGCGTGTGGGACGTGATCATGTCCTCCACCTACGACTTCGCTGAGCCCGGTTTCGTGCTCATCGACAAGGTGAACGAGCTCAACAACAACTGGTGGTGCGAAAACATTCGCGCGACCAACCCGTGCGGCGAGCAGCCGCTGCCGCCGTATGGCTCGTGCCTGCTCGGCTCGATCAATCTCACGCGCTTCGTCGTCGATCCGTTCACCGATCAGGCGCGCTTCGATTGGGAAGAGTTCCGCAAGACGGTGAAAGTGTTCACGCGCATGCTCGACAACGTCGTCGAGATCAACGGCCTGCCGCTTGGGCAGCAGCGCGATGAGATCACGCGCAAGCGCCGTCACGGCATGGGGTTCTTAGGTCTCGGCTCCGCGATTACGATGCTGTGCATGCGTTACGGCTCGAAGAAGTCCGTCGCGTTCACACAGAACGTCTCGCGCGAAATGGCGCTTGCCGGTTGGGAAGCGGGCCTCGAGCTCGCGCGCGAGAAAGGGCCCGCGCCGATCATGCTCGAAGAGTTCGAAGTCACAAAGGAGATGCTGCGTAAGCGTCCCGAGATGGCGCGCGATGGTTGGCGCGTCGGCCAGATGATTCCGGGCCGCCTCCTGCATGCGAAGTACAGTCGCTACATGCAGCGCGTCGCGGAAGCGAATCCGCAGCTCGTCGATGAGCTCGCCGAAATCGGCGCGCGCTTCACCCATCACAGCTCGATCGCACCGACCGGCACGATCTCGCTGTCGCTCGCGAACAATGCCTCGAACGGCATTGAACCTTCGTTCGCGCACCACTACTTCAGGAACGTGATCCGCGAAGGCAAGAAGTCGAAGGAGAAGGTCGATGTGTTCTCGTTCGAGCTGCTCGCCTATCGCGAGCTCGTGAACCCGCGCGCGATGCCGAACAGCACCGACCCCGCCGAGAAGCTCCCGGATTATTTCTCGAGCGCGGACGACGTCACGCCGAAGGAGCACGTCGACATTCAAGCCGCCTCGCAGTTGTGGATCGACTCGTCGATCTCGAAGACGGCGAACGTCCCGACCGACTACAACTACGACGACTTCAAAGACATTTATATGTACGCCTACGAGCAGGGCCTCAAAGGCTGCACGACCTTCCGCTTCAACCCCGAAGCGTTCCAAGGCGTGCTCGTCAAAGAAGAGGACCTGAAGAACACGACCTACGTGTTCACGCTCGAAGACGGCACCGAGCTGAAAGTGAAAGGCGACGAAGAGATCGAATACGACGGCGAAAAACACACCGCCGCGAATCTCTTCGATGCGATGAAAGAAGGGTATTACGGGAAATTTTGAAGGGGATAGGGGATAGGAGATAGCGGATAGTCAGAAGCGTCAGCGTGTAGGTCGGCCCGATCGTGTTCCAGACACGATTCGGTACTCCCTACATCCTGTAGGTCGGAATTTGTTCCGACACCTCCTTCTCTGATCCCCTCCCTTGCGAAACGGGGGAGGGTGAGAGAGGGGGTTCCGAAGTTCTGGCCAGTACCCAGCACCCGATCACCCAGTACCCGAAACGGAAGCGATGCACGCATCGCTGGAGTGAAACGAAATGTCTATCAAGATCGACAAAAAAATCACCAAGTATCGTGTAGAGAAGCCCGAAGACAAGGCTGCCGCGGAGAAGGCTGCTGCTGCGGCGAAGGCCGCGGCTGAGCCGCGCAAAGAGAACAATGTCGTGTGGATGCACGAGAAGGTCGAACGACCCGAAGTGCTGATCGGCTCGACGTACAAGATCAAGACGCCCGTCTCCGATCACGCGATGTACGTCACGATCAACGACATCGTGCTGAACGAAGGCACGCAGTACGAGCAGCGCCGCCCGTTCGAGATCTTCATCAACTCGAAGAACCTCGATCACTTCCAATGGATCGTCGCGCTCACGCGCATCATCTCGGCCGTGTTCCGCAAGGGCGGGGACGTGACGTTCCTCGTGGAAGAAATGAAGGCGGTGTTCGATCCGCGCGGCGGCTACTGGCAAACCGGCGGCAAGTTCATGCCCTCGATCATCGCGGAGCTCGGCTATGTCGTCGAGAAGCACCTGCAGACGATCGGGCTGCTCAAATCGCCTGAGATGGATGAGCATCGCAAGAAGCTCATCGAGGAGAAGAAGGCGGAATACGAAGCGAAGCAGAAGCAAGTCGATGCGTTCGCGAACAGCCATTTTCCGGAAGGGGCGCAGTTGTGCGCGAAGTGCTCCACCGCGGCCGTCATCATGATGGATGGGTGCATGACGTGCTTGAACTGCGGGGACAGTAAATGCGGGTGATGCCCGCTGGTTCACCTGAGGATCGCTAGCTATGACGCGAGACACCGACGAGCTGATTCGGCAGAGTAGGGCAACTCTCCAGAACCCGTGGGCTCACCTGAACGGCGAAGGTGTCTACGATGCTTTGCTACCGCAGCAGGCAGTAGCCCGAGCGGTCATTCATCCAAGTGATCTGCTCGGCGGCCTAAGCAAAGGTCGGCGATTCTCAAGAACGGAAATCGAGACGATAGTTCGAAATCTGCACAGGTTGATGTGGCAGAACCGGAGGCAGATCTGCGGTACGGAGGATGTCCAACCTTCGAAGCTTCTCGATCCTGAGCTAGCACTTGAAGTGATTGGGTATAAGGTCACGATGCATGACTCTCTAGGCCAGCATGTCGGCGGCAGAGACTCGTTTGAAGTGGCCGGAATCATGGACAAGGATCGAAACGAGGTGCGAATCTCGCGGCGCTTCGCTCCAGCATTGAGAAACTTCACTGCGGCACATGAACTCGGTCATGCAATCCTGCATGAGGGTACCGGATTGCATCGCGACCGAGCACCAGATGGTTCCGCTGCAGGAGCGCGCGATTCGGAAGAGATGGAAGCGGATACGTTTGCTGCACTGTTTCTCTTGCCAGAGAAGCAAGTGTGCTTGGCGTTTGAACGAAGATTTCTAACGAGATCCTTCCGGATGACCGAAGCGACGGCTTTCGCCCTTTTTGGCGCGAGTCTCAGGGACTTGCAGCGGAGATGCAAAAATGATCGCGAATTGGCTCGAATCCTTGCGGGTGCGCAGCGCTACAACGGGCGCCATTTCCAGTCTTTGGCTGAATGGTTCGGAGTTTCTGTTGAAGTGATGGCGATTCGGCTTGAAGAGCTCGGTATGGCTCGTCTGCGCGGCTGAGCGGTTGCGAGGCTGGGCGGTTGCGAGGCTGGGCGGTGAGCTTGAGTGCATGACCTTCGTGAACTGGGAGTTGAAGTGCGAATGACAGGCACAGACTACACGTGCTTCGCCGCTCCGCGCGCGCTGCGCGCATCGCGACGATCATGCAAGCGCTCTCTCTCCCGTCGAGAAGGAGAGAGCGTCGGGATGATGGAGTCGCGTGAGCGAGTAGCGAAAGCCAATTACCTCCCTTGCGAAGCGGGGGAGGGTCAGGGTGGGGGCATCTCAGCGCAAACGAATCACTGCTCTCGTACGCAGCGAACGAAGATTTTGAATTGAATCAGTGAGGGTCACCGCCGCACACAACCGGTGATTCCATAGTTGTTGATGCGAAGGGGACTAACCCGTCGTCGACACGAGTAGCCCCGCGAGAGCGGGGCTTTTTTTTGCGATGTTTGGGGGCCGTCAAGGGCAGTCAAATAGTGGGACTGCTCTACTGCGCGAACCTATATCAACGAAACTTTGGCAGGTGTCGACGATCATCTCAGGGGCTAGGCGACCTGAAGGCGTCGATGTAGCTTGGCGCTACCCGTTTAGCAGCGCATTGCTTCGCCGGACCAGCGGCAACTCTGCGGCAGTGGATCAGGAATGTACTTAGCTCGCTTACTCAGCTCCTTGAGTCGCGGGCGAAGTTGGCTCAACACTTCGGCAGGCAAGGGCTCGCCTGGCGGAGGCGCTTCAAATTGGTAGTGGATGTCTGCGTGACCAAGATAGTGCCGACGCGAGTCGACAACTACCGCGCAGTTCTTCCTTGCCAGTTCGGCTGTGAAGACTGCAACACCTCGATAAGACTTTGTCGGTAACCGCTCCAGAGCTTTCGCCCTGAGCTTGCATCTCGCATCTCCTAAGTACTTGACTCGCATCACGGAGACTTCATCTGTACCGGGAAATGGATCGAACGCTTCGGGCTTGAGCTTGTTCTTGCTAACGCTGACATGGAACGGACTGCAGATTCCTCTCACAAGTATCTCCGCGTCGGGAATCTCCGCGGGTACTTTACCCGAGGCGCTAGGCTGCCATATCGAGACTCGTAACCGGCAAAGCCAGCTCCGTACATGGGTAAATATGTTCTTCCAAGAGTCTTGCCAACGTCTCGTCCACCTCATCAGCATTTCCTTCGATCAGATATGTTTCACCCGCCTGAGAGCGGATATAACCGCTAATTCTTGTCTTTCCGATCTCTAGATACGCTTCAGCTTGTCCTACTTCCCACTCCAACGAAATGGTGCCATTAGCGTGAGGAGCGATCTCTGGAGGGGGTAGCGAGGGAGAAAACCCGCTGAACAAAGACAGAAGAGCCTCCGCATTCTGCCGAACTTGTTCGGATATCGGCAGCGCTCCGTATCCGTCCCAGTCGGACGGGAGACTCTCGAAATCAGCGAGCCGCGTGCGCGGGACGGGCATATCGAAGATTGCGCGCCACCCACTCGGTCGGCGAGGCAGCCACCGATCGACCAAGCCTGGCAACTCTGCGTCGCAGCTCGTCCACCGCATACCTGACGCAACACCGGGCAACGGAGGCGACAATAGATAACTCATGATCAGCTTTGGGGCTCCATAAGCGGGTGTAGCTTTTTTGTGATCTTCTGAAACATCTCACCCAGCACATCATGTGCTGCGTCAAACGCGCTCATCACGGTGTCCAAGGCTGGCTTAGTTGCTCTCGTGTCTTGGATGGATGTATCTAAGATCACGGCGAATTCGTTGTTGACGCGGCCCTCTCCGACGGTAAGAGACATCCGAGCGCCACTCTGCAAGGGCGCAGTGAGATTGACCTGAGGAACGATTTGAGCTCCTTTGGCGACCAAGCTCGAAACTGCGTCCGGAACTGCGACCTGAAACCCGAGCACGTCGCGCAAGAAATCACGTGGGCTTAGGTTCTGCAACAGATTTTCTCGAAAGGCATCTATGTAGCGCAACGTTAGTTGCGTGAAAGGTGTTTCCCTCTCGTCCTCGGAACGGCACCTCAATAAGGCAGACAAACCTTGGTGAACGACAGGGCGGAAGTCTGACCACGACTGATACGGCGGCGTTATGTTCACCGAAAATATGCCTGCTCCCAACTGGTACAGGGTACTTGTGATCGGTATGAGTTCCCGCTTTCGGAATCTATACATAGGTTGAAACGGGATCGCGGGAACACCCGGAGGCAGCAGCCGCTCGACTTGTGAGTAGCCCTGTTCGCCGACTGCCGAAGCGAACCGCATCAAGAATTCGTCGGCTCGTGATAGCGCGGCGGCGGATATCGGAACGCGAATCTCCGTCGCGCCTGTATCGGTCGTGCTCGTCTTTACTCCCGCTGTCCATCGCAGTTCTGCGATTACCTCAACGAGAGGTGGATGCTTAAATCTTGTCGCCATACCACATTTTAGTCGGAAATTGTTCCGAACGCGCATGTGATCGTCCGCAATGATCTCATGGCGATCCGAGAATCCGGGGACGGAATCAAACGTCGAGCGATTCTGCGTGGCTAAGTAGACCACCACCGATCTGTAGTCGATTGTTCTTCTCCTTCTTGGCGGGGGCATAACGCACGTATTTAGTGGTTCGCAAAGACATGTCCAAACTCTTGATCTCTCTCATTGAGAGCCGGTGCCAGATGGTAAACTGCTTATAGGCGGTCGCTTTTCATGGTTTAGGGTGCGAGTCGCACCCGCCTACAAGGTACTAGTTGCTTGTCCTGGTTGCGACCGCCTTCTTCATGTCTCGAGAGTTCACGCCGGATCTCGCCGAATGCCGCAATGTCGCGCAGCTCGCAGTGGCGCTGGGGGTCAACCAGCAGCTGCTCGAGGTGCTGGCGAGCGACGCGCGTGGAATTCACTATCGTATGCATCGCATTCCGAAACGGAATGCGAGAAGGCGGGGGCACTTTCGGATCGTGTTCGAGCCCCTAACGGACGAACTCAAGCAAATCCACCGAAGTATTTCCCGACGCTTGGGCCTCTACGCTAGTCAGGTGGATCCAACATTTCCGGCTGAGTGCTCCAACGGCTACATCCGAAAGCGCACCATCAAGAGAAACGCGTGGCCGCACTGCGGCGCGCAACTGCTTCTCAAAGCGGATATCGCCAACTTTTTCCCCTCGATCACTGTCGATCGGGTGCAAGCAATACTCATTGCACTTCGTCTCCAACCTGATCTAGCGCGCTTGATAGCCAATGTGCTTTGCATAGATGGATCTCTGTCACTGGGTTTAAGCGCCAGCCCGCTCATTGCTAATCTAGCTTGCCACGACCTGGATCGCCGGCTTAGTGCTATCGCGATTCGGCACGGTTGTCTATACACGCGATATGCGGATGACTTGACCTTTTCCGGCGCAGTGCTGCCCTCATTTGGCGAGATACTCTCTGCGCTTGCGGCTGAGGGGTTCGAGCTTTCAAAGTCAAAGTTCCGTATTGCGAAGAGGGGACAAGCTCAATTCGTAACAGGGCTAAGCGTATCCGACTGCACGCGGCCACATGCCCCCAAGCGAATGAAGAGACGGTTGCGTCAAGAACTCTATTACGCTGAGAAATTTGGTATCGATGATCACTTCAACAGAATTGGCGTTCCGCTGTTTCAGGGGGTGAGCCGACTCGACGGCACGGTTCGGTACGTGGCATTTATAGAAGAAGCTATGAGTCGAAAGCTCCGCGAGAAATGGGAGCGACTCACGTCAAGAGACGATCTCCACGCTAAGCCTCGCCCGCTGCACAATCGATCCACGACACAACAGTATGTAGCAGTCGATGAGTCAGTGATCACGATGAAAAACGGCAAGCTTCTAGCCCTTGCATGCGCTCTGTTCAGTGATCAGGACAAGATTCGCCAGGCAGTCGAGGACGCGCTTAGTAACTATATAGCCGATCCCTTTAGTCCGGGCCGCAAGGACGACATTCGTAAGGAGGGCATGCACTTCACAGCCGCGCACCCCGATCTTAGGAATTCGTTCATCGAGCGCCTACCGACGCTACCGTATCGCTGCTATGTAGTACTGGCTTCATTGCCGGATGCGACTGCGTATGCAGCAACCTACGTTAGCCTTCTTCGATGGATCGCAAACAATCTCTTCTATAAGTGTGACCGACAACAAGTCAGATTCTTGATCGAGCAGAACTCGAACATCGCAGCGCACGAACCACGTATAGTACTCGCGAACCTATACACAGCATTCGCATCGGGCGGCATGCGCCGGCCGCTGACGTCACCAGACGTCGAAATGGTTTCGAAGCGAGATGTCCGGATATCCTTGCCGGACTTCATGTTGTCTGTCTTCCGCAGGTATGTGGAGGACGTGGAGAGCACGAGCGGGAGCTCGCAATCACGACTGCAGTTTGAGCGCTTGAGGGATCGGTACTCGTTGATCTTCCATCTCGATTCCAAGACTGCTTACACGCGCCGAAATCCTTTTCTGCGCGAAAGTCTCCAAGACCTCCATACCGCCCACGGACAGACATAGTTGTCACATCATTGGATCACACCATTGGACACCCACCGATTTGCCTGCCCAGATTGATTGAGGCAACACGCAGGCAAATGCCGGCATGGACCTCACCATGTTGCGGATCTGAATGGTTGGGTGTCCAATGCACTCCGCGTTGAGCGTTGGTCGAGCGGCAAAGCGACGCAAGTGGCTCACTCATTGGACACTCATTGGACACCCACCGAATTGCCTAGATAAGTTGATGGATGTTGAGATGGACGCCTCCCTCACTTCTGACGTGGTGTGCGTCAGAATTGGTGTTGTCTAGGCACCAAGAGAGAGGAGTCCACCGTGAGCAAGATTAAACTCGTCGCGATCGATCTGGC
>JAEZFW010000086.1 GCA_023417315.1 Pseudomonadota bacterium | reverse complement strand
ACCCAACCCAAGCTCTTGTCATACTGATCCGGATAACTCCAGCAAAGATCAATCAAGGAAGTATCAGGTTGTTCCTCATTCCTGTAGTGGCGAATAGAAATGTTGTGGCCGTCTGCGGGCGAGATAGTCGAGTCACCTGCATTGAGACTCTCAAACACATCCACTGGGAAGCGGCGGCGTCTGTACCAATCTTCAATCCACATGCCTACGGCTTCCAACGCCGTGGCGACGTCAGATCCCGACCCGACTTCTAAGGTGGTGGCATAAACGGTTCTCATGCGTAATCCCTTGCTGCAAGTTCTAGATCTAAGAATAAGGAGCAGGCATCTTGTTCTAAGTCAATGAGGAGCCTGAAAGTTTCTTCGCGCTTATCAAACAACGACGGGCGCCCTCTGACATTCCTCAACCAGACGCAGAGAGCAGCCCCATTCGCTCAGAACCACGATAGCGGCTGCGTAACAGCTCAGCTGCCTGCCGAAGCGCTTCGTACTGCTCCCGCCTGGCCCGCCCCTTGGACGCAAGCCAGCCCGAGCCCACACCCGCCAGCAGACCCAGCCACCACGTCTGGGTCACGACCATCGCCACCTTGGCAGCTGTGCCCGCTGCGCCCACCCGTGCGCCTCTGGATCCCAGTTGGCTGGCGCGCTCGACCCAGGTCATCTTGGGATCCAGCATTAGCGAGAGGCTGATTACAGCAAGCCCCAGTACTGACGGCACGAGGTCGCCCACACCGAACTCCGCGCCACCGGCCGCAGCCTGCTCCACCGCGGTCTGGAGCGACGCCTCGGTGATGCCGCTGTTGGTCACACGCTCCGCCACGCCCATGGCAAGCAGCTGCGCGTGAACCTCGCTGGTGGACACCACATCGATACCGGGGTAACGCTCCAAGGCGTCCAGGACGTATTGGGCGGATTCGGTTGCCTTGGCCTGGATTGCATCCACGACCTGTCCCTGCTCGTCCAGGATGCGGATATCCCATCCTGACTGGGTAGCGGAGCCCGCCAGATCGGCGTGGAGACCCTCGGGAAGGCCTCCGTTGTTGAAGTGCTCGACAAGCTCGATCTCGAACAGCTTGCCTTTCACTCCCGAGACGAAGCCGGGCAGTGCTTCCGCAGGAAGGCGGTCGACGACGTCGGCAAAGCTCTCCGTAGCCGCGAGACCGGGGTAGGCCAGCTCGAAGGCTTGCAGGACCTCCTCCGGAAGCTCGTCAGGGTGGTCGAGCACGTACGCCAGGGACACCCCGCCCACGACAAGCAGGTCCAGCAGCTCGTCGCGACGACGCCCCTCCTGTGCCGATAGGACCCGCTGCTCCAGGCGCTCAGAGTCGCGGCGGATCCTGTCGCCGTACTCCGCAATCTCGCGACGAAGCTCGTCCAGATCATTTCGGCTCAAGGCGACACTGTCGATCGCCTCCGAGACGACCGAGGTGCCACCGAGTGCAAATCCGCCGGTCGCCGCACCCACTGCCGGCGCCGCCTTGGTGGCCAGCTCCCCACCGGCACGAATTCCGGCTCCAGTCAGCGCCTCCCCTTTTCCAAGCAGGGCGCCGGCGCCAGCAGCGGCACGGCCCAAGGCGGCGTCCGACTCTGCGGCTCGTGCCTTGAGCTGCTTTTCCGCCTGCCGCCCCAGCTGATCGGCGGCCGCCCCGGCTTTGGCAACCGCCCGCCCGGTAGCCTCAATGGCGGAACGTACCCCGCCCGAAATCGAGCCCTCGTGCTTGCTGACGTAGCTCGCCGCCCCGTAGGTTGCATCGGCCAAGCCCTTGATGGCGGCCTTGCCGGTCTTGATCCATTTCATCGGTTCCCCCTGAACCGCAGCCGTTCCGATACTGGGAGCCGATCTTCCCGCGGTCAAGGCTACGAAATTGCCCGCTCAACAGGGACAGCCCGGCGGCAACCCTACGACCAGTCATCGGACCCGAACGATGTTGCGGAGTCTTCGCTCCAGCCAGTGTCGCCCAGCGACATGTCGGTGCCGTAGTGCGAGAAATCGTCGCTCGACGAGAAGCCACTCGCGTTCCCGCCCGTATCGATCCCGCCCGGGCCTCCTGAAACGATGGCCAGCCCGGTTGCCGGATTGACGTACAGCTCATCGGCGTCGGAAGAGTCCAGCTCGGCAACGGGAGCAAACGCACTGACGTCGCTGTCCCTCCACCACCAATCGTCAGCGGGTTCTTCCAGCGGCGGGAACAGGAAATCCTGAGGCTCCTGGAAAGGATCACCGACGTCCAGGCGGCTTAGATCATCCCGCTCGAGAAGTTCCAGTCCATCCCATGACGGGCCTGGCTCCAGGTCGGCATCAGCCGGATCCACCCCTGGTTCCGGGGTGGATCCGACACGTTCGTCCGTGCCAGGTGCAAGCCACCACAGCAACGCGCCCAGTCCAAGAAAGAGCAGCACCAAGCCGACCATCGCACCCTCCAGAGGAACAGTACCGAAGCGGTACATCTCCAGAAATCACGGATTTGTCGGGTCACACAAGATGGTCGAGATTCCCCCAGACCGATCCGGCCGTGATTCCGCTACGGGATCATGCACTTGCGCGACATCGCAGCCGGGGGCACCTCGTCAATGGTCGAGATTCCGTAGACGACGGCGATACGGAACCCATGAGGCACTTCAATCTCAACCACCGGAACGCTCGGCCCGGAAGTTCCTCTTGGGCTTCAGACAGTTACTGCGACGTGAATCTCGACCTTCACAGTGCGCAGCTTTGCTGCGACATGCGTCTGCCCTGTTGCTTCCGACCGCATCAGCACAACGAAATCCGCGGATAGATCGACGAGTCGCTCCGTAGAGATATCAGGGTGCTGCCCCCACCTGCTACATCGGGACGCCGTCCAGCCAACGCCGAGCGCTCTCTCTGGAGCGACCCGGCCGCCCCCTAGAGATAGTAATCTCCGGGAATGGCGGTCGAAGAGAGAGGCAACTGACCATCACGCCTCCGGCGCCGACTCCCGGATCAATCGCGCCACGTAGCCCTCATCCTCGTCGAACAGGATGTTCCGCTCGGCCATCTTCTGGCGGGTCACCTTCCAGTGCATCTCCATTTCCGCGGCGGACGTGCCCGAGACGATGTAGCTGCGCAGGCTGACGTCCGGATCGGCCATGCGCGCTTCGATTTCCTGGATGGTGCGGTGGAACTGGATCTTCGGATCGTCGATGGTGTCCAGCTGGCGGATGCCTTTGGGGTCGACGAAGCTGATCCGCTGCTTGCTGCCGTCGATGCGCCAGACGATGAAGTCGGGATGGAAGTTGCCGGCCTCGAAGAAGCCGATGCCGCGGCCACGGCTCATGTTGCGCAGCAGGAACAGCGGCTTGTCCGCGAACTCTTCCGGGTGCTCGGCGCAGTAGTCCCTCAGCCGGCGCACGAAGCGCATCTCGCCGTCGTTCAGTGACACCGGCCGGACGCTGATGCTGGCGCCGCTGGCCTTGATCAGCGGTTCGTACAGGTGTCCCTTGAAGGACAGCACCTCCAGCCTCGCCTGGCCGCCGGTGAACGTCCTGTCGGCGACCCCGGCACGCTTGCGCAGCTCGTCTCCAAGCTGCCGCAGCTGGGTGATCAGCGCCTCCTCGGACTTCTCCACCGAGACGCGGTACACGCCCTGTTCCTCCCCGAGGCCGGCACCGGTCTCGGGGAAGTTGGGGTCGCCGGCGTCCAGCTCGGCGTACTCCAGGTGCGGCTCCTCCCAACCCTTCTTCCGGAAGCTGTAGTAGCGCTCGGCGTACTTCTTCAGCAGCGTCTCGGCGATCTCCTGCCAGATCGCCACCTTGGCGAAGCTGTCCATGGCCAGCATCGATTCGGGGATCAGCAGGTCGTACCAGTCGGTGTCCGCCAGCAGGTTGTCGACGGCAGGGCGCGGGATGTCGAAGTTGTGCCAGCCACGCTCGTTCTTGAAGCGGATCAGCTCGAACCAGGCGCGATCCAGATCCAGCAGCGCTACATGCTTCGGCCCCAGCTTGCCGCGCTCGAGCTCGGCTACGCCGTCGCCGCCAGCCAATCCGGCCGCCTTCATCGCCTGGATCTTCGGGTACCAGTTGAGCTGCACCCGGTTACGCAACAGCCAGTGGTCCGCTTCGCCCTGCGGTGGCGCGAGCTGGGGAACCGGTGCCAGTTTCCGGAAGGCGGCGCCGAACGCGGTCTGCACGCCATTGATCTCGGGCTTGAGCCGGATGATCTTGAGTTTGTGCGTGCCCAGGTTGCGCAGCACCGGCAGCACGATCTCCTCGCTGTCCTGGTCCGGCGGCAGCCCCTCGTCCTCCAGGAACTGCTTGAACTGGGCCATGTAGTCGGCATGGACGCCAAACACGTTCAGGGTTTCCAGCAGCTCGATATGGCGCGGACGCTCCACGCCGGCCGGAAGGCGCAGCGCCTTGCTGCGCTTCAGGCTCCAGCCGTAGCCCTTCAGGCGCACGCCACGGCCGAACAGCTGGATGATCTGGGCGCCTTCGCTCTGACCGATCTTCATCAGGCCCAGGGTGCTGACGCGCCAGCTGTTCCACCCCTCCGTGAACTTGCGTGAACCGATCAGCAGGCTGATGGCGTTGTCACGGTCATTGATCCGGCGGAACAGCGAGCCGGCAAAATCGCGCTCCTCGGCGACCAGTCCGGGCGTCGCGTCGCACAGGTCGTACAGCTTCTTCGCATCGCCGACGTTGATCACACCGAAGGGATCGTTGTTGCCCAGCTTCAGGGCCAGCTCGCCGTCGGCACCCTTCAGGTATTCCACGTGCAGGGCGCCTCCGCCGGGGGCGTTGAACAGTCGCGCGCAGATGTCGGCAAACAGGTCGTTGGCAGACAGATTCAACTCGGCCAGGTAGCTGAAGCGATTGGCGAAGATGTTCTTGCCATCGGCCGCCACCAGGCCCTCACTCAACGTCTCAGTGATCGCGCGTTGCGACGCCGCCCGGTCTCCGGCGAAAGCAGCAAGGAACTTCAGGATCTCCACTACGTCAGAAGCTTCGCCCTTGTTGAAGCCCTTGGTGACGCTGCCGCCAACAAAGATCCACAGCGGCCTTTCGAGGTTGAAGTCGCGCAACAGCGCCTGCCTGTCGTCGAACAGACGCCGCTGCTGGTAGGCGGCCAGCAAGCAGGCGACCAGATACTGATGGCGATGCGCGCGCTCGGTATCTTTGTCCAGATTGAGGATCTGGTAGTCCTTGCCGTAGCCGTCGCCGTAGAAGTAGCGGTAGGAATAGTCGAAGACGATGCTGCGGGCGTAGCGCCGCGACAGCGGAACGCTGTCCTTCACCGCCTGCTTGAAGGTGGCCGAGTACTCGAAGGAAAAGCCCTTCTCGCACAGCTGGTCGCGGCGGGACAGCCACTTGCCGGCCTCGCCGCCGGACGCGCCGCGGTGGCCTTCATCCACCAGCACCAGGTTGCCGGTCTCGAAGGCGTCCACGGCCACGGTCTTGTCGCCCATGTCATCGGCCAGCTTGTGGATATCGATGATCTCCACCGCCTTGCCGGCGAACAGGCCGCGGGCGTTCTTGTCGAACAGCTCGGCCTCGATGCCGGCGGCCGCGAACTCCTGGAGGTGCTGGTGGCTCAGGCCTTCGTTGGGGGTCAGCAGCAGGATGCGGTTGAGCTCGCCGCCGCGACCGGCCTGCGCCAGGTGGTGATGGTACTGGCGCAGGTTGAGGTGCATCAGCAAGGTCTTGCCGCTGCCGGTTGCACACCACAGAGCCAGCTTGTTCAGGCCCAGCGCGGCGTCACGACCCTCGTCCAGCGCCGGGAGCTGTTGGCCTTCGGCCTTGTCGTCGTTGAACTTCGCAATGTGTGCGTTGAGCGCCTGCGCCAGCGCCTGCGGGTCGCGGAAGTAGCGATCCAGGTAGATCTCGACGAACAGCAGGGCGAGGTACTGGTAGTACTTCCAGACCACCGGCCGCTCGCGGCGCAGGCTGCGCTCGGTGTTCAGGGCCAGGGTGTGGCGGACGATGTTCTGGTCGAACGCCAACAGCTCATCGCGGTTGATGCCGGGCAGCTCGCCGGTGATCTGGTTGACCATGGCGTGGTGGAAGCGATGGACGTTGTTCTCGTCCAGGCCTTCCTCGCTGTGCTCGCTGAGCTGGAAGCGCTGCTTGAATGCCTCCAGCAGCGGCACCCGGCGCCCGCCTTCCATAGGGTAGTAGCCGTCCGTGCTGTCCAACCCGAAAAGGCCGAACAGCCACTGGTTGAGCACCAGCGACTGGGTGAACTCCAGCATCTGCGCACGAGCACGAGGCCTGCCGGCCGCCTTCTTTGCCGCCTTCTTCGTGGCGGCCTTCTTCAGCGCCGCCATGTCAGTCGGTTCCCTCGAACATCAGGCGCTGGAAGTCTTCCTCGGTCAGGCGCACCTTCCAGCTTTCGTCCTCCAGCCGGATGTTCTCCAGCGTGTTGTCGCCGTTGACGTAGATCAGGTCGAATTCGGTGTCGCGCACCGAGAACGCCTGCTTGTCGCGGAACCAGGTCTCCAACACCAGGTTGTCCTGCTCGGCGTCACCGGTGAGCTTGCGCCAGATCACCAAGGTCTTGCGTCCTTCCGGCGTGGTGCCGGTGACGGTGCGGAACCACCATGGACCATCGGTGTCCTGCTTCAGCCTCCCGCTGATGCGCAACCTCCCCTCATCATCACGCTCGAACCCCGCAGCAAAGCTACGTGGCGCGGCAATGTGCTGCACGCTCAGGCCCAGAAGCCAGTTGAAGGTTTCCAGCAGATCGACGTTGATCTCGCGGCTTTCGTCGCTGCCTGGTGTCTTGACCAGCAGTTTGTAGGCGGCAGGGTCGGAGAATGCCCTGATGTCGAGCAGTGAGGCACTGTCGCGGGACTCCACATCCAGCTGGTAGTGCAGCAGGTACTGCTCGCGCAGGCTGTCCGCGCCTTGGGCGGCGTCAAAGTTCAATGCGGCTTGTTGTTGGGTGCTGCGCGACAGGCCGAGATTGTTCAGGGTGTCCTCGTAGGATTCCAGCCGCAAGACTTTGATAAGTCGAGGGCCGTACTCAGCTTCTTCCGGTTTGAGATAGCGCTGCGGCTTGCCGTCCTTCCAGTCCTGCGAGAAGACGGCCTTCTTGGTTCTCGGTGTGAGCACATGCTCAAAGTGCTCCCCTGCCTCGATCAGCACGAACCTTCGTCGGCCGCCGTCCTCCCTATTCAAATGGATTACTGCATGACCCGTCGTTCCCGACCCTCCGAAATAGTCCAAAGCTACTCCTCCTCTGGGTAGGTTACTCGCTCGCAAGCAATCTACGACCAGACTGAGGCTCTTCGGATAGTCGAATCCCTTTTCACCAAACATGTCTTTGAGCAACTTTGTTCCACTCTCACTAGCCGAATAAGTGGCAGAATCCCACCAAGTTCCGGGTAGCGCGCCTTCTTGATTAGGACGGTACTTCTTGTAGATCTGGACATTCCCATTATCATCACGCTCAGCTCTAAAATCCTCGATCTCGTTACGTGCCCGATCAGCCGACCAATTCCAAACCTTCTCTCTCCCCGTATCGTCAATAGGCCAAACCTCTTGATCTGAAACTGATGGATACTCAAGGGGTGTCCACGCCTCTATTTGCTTGTCCCACTCCATAGCTGGGATTGTCAAAGCACCACTGCCGGTAACGTAAATGGGATAGAACGACTTTCTGCGATCGGCTCTGTCTGAATCGGTACCCGCTTTACGGAAGTTCGCCCAAGCGTAGATTCCCTTCTCATCCGAGTACGGGTATCGCTCGGCCTTGGAGCCCTCACGCGGCAGTCGTCCGACTCGCGAACCTTCTCGTCCGTAAAACACCGCGTACTCATGGTTTGCAGAGAATCCCGTTGTCGTAGGACGGCCTTGGGGCTTGCTCCGCACAACCGCAGTCGCTAGGTGACTCTCATCCGATGAGGACTCCAAGACACCTTGAAGATCGGCAAGCTCAAAATCATCGATTGCAACGCAGCGAATGCAGCTGTCGGATCGCAGCCCGAGGTCCCCTTCTATGCGATTCGATATGAGAGCTGCCCAAGACGACCGTCTGTACCCGTTCTTATAGATGATCGGGCTCGCATCCGTGTTGTACGGCGGGTCGATATAGATCGAATTGATACGCCTCGCATATCTTGAGCTTAGAAGCCTCAGACCGTGAAAGTTTTCGCTTTGCATCAACAGTCCATCGGTCCTCTCGTCCAGCTCGCCCATGCTGTCTAAAAGCCTGTCGACAAATGCTGCATCAAAATGTCGCGTATCGACCATTAGGCCCGGCAGGGCCTTCAAGTACATTGGCGTCAGCCGCTCGCTGTACGCGGTCCGGATGACATCCGCCGGCATTTCGTGGAACGAATGCAGCGCCTTCCATTCCTCCAGCTGCGCTGCATTCGCGCACACCTCCGGCAACAGCGCGTCCGGCACCTGCGACATCGCCACCAGCCAATCCGAACCCACAACGAATTTCTTCTTCAGCCACAGCTTCTTCTGGAAGTTCTCCAGCTGCGCCAGGAAGTCGATGATCTTGCCGGCGATGCGGCGCACCACTTTGATCTTCGAAAGGTACTGCTCGACCTTGGGTGCGGTTTCGCTTTCGACATCATCGAGGTGCATCACCTCGTTCTTGATGTAGAAGTCCAGCTCGCGCCTCAGGAAACCATCCAGGTCCTTGTGGATGAAGTAGTCGAAGGTGTTGCGGGCGGTATAGCGGCGCAGGTGCGCCTCCAATCGCGAGTAGTCGGCCTGCTCGCCGTTGGCCTTGACGTGTGTCTTGCCAAGCTCCGCCAGCCAGTCCGCGAAACCAGCGCCAGTGGCCATAATGGATGCCACCGCAAAGGCGCTCAGATCCTTCTGCGCCGGCGGCTTCTTCTTGCCGTCGCGCTGGTCGGCGGGCCAGTCTTCCAGCGTGGCCGGGCGGTATTCGAAGCGCAGTTCCAGTTCGCCGTCGACTTCGGCGATGAAGCCCTCGGCCGCCAGCACGAACACCCGGTCCTTGCCCTCGGCGGCCTTGACGTTGCCGTGTTCGCCCTCGGCTGCATCCACCAGCTTGAAGCGCACGCGCATGGGATCCTCGCCATCCTTCGCCTCCGGCTTCAGCCGGAAAGCGTAGTCGCGCAGGTACTCGCTGGTCTTGATGTAGTACTGGTCCTTGTTGGCCCAGTGCAGGGTGACTTCCTCACCTTCGTAGGGGATGGCATATACCCCGGGCTTGTAGACCCGCTTGGCCAGGAAGTCGCCTTCGGAGTAATAGCGGCGGAAGAAGCTGTAGAGGTGGTCGTAGACTTCGTTCTCCAGCGCCCCGATGTCCACGGATCCCTTCAACTGCTCCCGCAGTTCCTTCACTTTGGGCGCGGATTCCGGGTCCACGCCCGCCTCGGCAAGCTGGGCGACCATCTGCTCCAGCTTCTTCTTCAGTTCTGCGCCGTCGGCCGACTGGTACTGGGCAAAGGCTTCCTTCACCTGGGGCAGCAGGTCGCGCTCAAGGAACTGCGTCACCTCGCCGGCCTTGGCATGCATGATCCGGTAGATGCCGAAGTCCAGGTCGGGCTAGTCCAGCTGGAAGAGCTCCTTGAGGAGGGTGACCAGCTTTGTGAACTTGGCGGGATTGGTGTCGGTCATTGGAATCAGTCTTCCGTGGTGTGCTGCCAGATCGGTCGCTGGCTGAAGTCAGTCGGAAAGCCCATCACACCTGCCGCAGGTGGATGCTGGGTCACGTGTTCGGCCACTCGCTGGACCCACGTCTGCCCCGGGCTGATGCGCCCGATCAGCCAGCCCAGCAGGGTGAGCGTGTTGTAGGCGCTGCCGGGACTGGCGTGGTCGAGCGAGATGACCAGGGCCTCGGGATGCTTGCGCGGCAACTGCGCCCTGAAAGTCATCTCACGATCCCAGAAGCGCGCGTGGTGGGCACAGATATTCCGCACGACGCTGATGTGGTGGAGAAAGGACGCCAGCAACACCTCGTCGATGCCGTAGGGTTCGGCGATGGCATTCCGGTCGGCCGTGTGGCGCAGGTTGCCGAACCAGCGCGAGATCTGCCCCAGGCTCATGACTTCCACGCTGGCCCAGATGGGCGGGAGGAGTTCGTCGTAGGTAGCACGCAGATGGCGGATGAATCGTTCGCGACTGTCTTCAACCCCGCTGACCAGTTTCGCCACCGCGGCCGGGTGGCTCCATGTCTGGCTGCGCTGCTTGAACAGGGCGCTGTCCAGGTGTGCATGCGCACCGTGGCGCAGGCCGACGATATGGGCCCAGCGGGTCCGGATGGAGACTTCGAGCCGTTCGACTGCGTCCAGCACCAGCAATTTCAGGGCGCGGTCGAACAGGTAGTCGTCAAGCACCGCCTCGAAGGACGTGCCGGGGAGGAACCGGTGTGACGCGTGATCTGCCTCGTGCCGCAGCCAGTAGCCGCTGAGGCGGTAATAGTTCAGTTCCGCCAGGTAGTGTGCGGCACGCTCAGTATCGGCAAAGGCCATGCCGCGCGATGCGAGCTTTTGAATCTGTTGCTCGACGGCAAGCGCAGGCTTGTCGTACTTCATCCCGCATCCCCCTCGCGGCCTGGTGCTGCGAGTTCCGGGATGCCCTCGGCCGATCGCGAAGGCCGGAAAAAAGTAACCCCCCATGGTGCGCCGATCTGACGAGAGGCGTGGGGGGTGTTGTTGGTAGCGATTTTACCCCAGTGGCCTACCCACGCAAGGGGCCTCCTGACGGCACAGTTCATGCCAGCGTCCGTCGGATACTGAACAGAGGCGCCCGGTGTCGTCATGTCAGTTCGATCAGCGCCAACAGGCTGGCGTGGGCCCGACGGAACGCATCCAGGGTGGTGCCATGCGGTGCCAGCACGCCATTGAGCGCGATGATGTGCGCATCGCGCAGGTAGTCGGCCACATGGTCCAAGGCAGTACGTGCCGCCTGCTTCATGTCGTCGAGTTGATCCGGGTACAGCGCCGCCAGCGTCGCGCGCCACTCCCCCAGCCATTGGTCTCCGGCCATCGGGGTCTGTTCGCGGGCCAGCCACCACAGGGCGATGGCGCGACCGACGTCCTTGGTGAAGCGCGGCGGGTTGCCGGGCAGGTTGGAGATCGGCGTACGGTCGGGATCGGCATGTTCCAGCAGGTGGGCCAGCGCCATGTTGGCCGGGCACGCGACACGCAGGCCAAACGGCGTGTCCTGCGCGTCGTGAACGGCCACGCGCAGATAGCGGAAGCTGGGCAGGCCGAAGTCGCCCTTGCCGGTGTGGACGCGCCGCCAGTGCTTGCGGGCCGCTTGGCCGGGGGCTGGCTCGGCCAGGAGCTCGACGAACCAGGCGTCGCCGTCAGCCGGGGGGCTCAGGCGCAGCGCCGGCAGCTGGTCATCGGGCGTCTCCTGCGTCCCCGGCTGAATGCCGTTGGGGTAGCGCGGCTGCCAGCCTTCGTCCAGCAACAGCTGGCCCAGCGCCTGCGCCGTGGTCACGGCGTCGATGGCGGGGCGGAGGAGCACGTCGATGTCCTTGGTGGCCACGGCGTGCGTGCCCGAGACGTCGCGAAAGGCCCAGGCAGTGGCGATGCTGCCGATAACCACCACGTTTCCGCGCAGGGCTCGCGGAACGCGCTCGGCGACGCGCTCCAGCAAGGCGGCGGCATCCAGCTCCAGATGGCGACTCACGGACGCACCTCCCTTGCGTACTGCAGTGCCTGGTCCCGCAGACCCATGTCGAGCAGGGACAGGAACACGTCGCAGGGGTGCGCGCATCGCGCTTGGCCGACGTCGGCCTTGCCGTCGAAGCGCGCTCCGGCGCGCACGAGTGTCAGCACGACCGGCGCCGGGGCCAGTACGTTCGGTTCCGGCTCCAGGCCATCATCGAGCAGTCGCATGACCTCGGCGTCGAAGGTCTTGTCGCTACGCGGGATGTTGGCCACCAGATCAAGGCGCGGCGTGCCGATCAGATCCAGCGCCGGCACATTGGCTTGGGCGACGGGCGCGCCCGACAGGGAAAACGGCTTCCATTGCTTGGCTCCCTGAGGGCCAAGCAGCGGAACTGCCCGCTGCACGAGCTCGGCTGGGGACTTGATCCGGGCGCCCCGCTCGAAGCGGAAGCGCAGTGTCTGGGGCAAGGCGCCGATGCGGCTGAGCTGCTCCATCGACAGCGCTTCGGGCTCGATCTCCAGCCAGCGCAGGCTGTCGATCAGGCCGGCATCGCGCAGGGTGGCCAGGGCGCTGCGGACGGGCGTGGGAGAGGCTCCCAGGGCATCGACCAGGCCAAGCTGGGTGCCTTCGATATGTGCCGCGATCCCCAGCTCCGGCTGTGGGCCGTCGTCCTCCAGGCTGGCACCCAGCAGCAGGCGCAGGACTTCGAACCGGTAGTTGGGGCGATCCACCTGCAGGCGGCCCGGCGGATTGGATCCATCGCCAGCACCCTGTTCGATGACGAGGGCCATGCGTGCACGCACGTGGGGCGCGATGGCCGGGAGCAAACGCTCCCATTCGCCGCGGATGGCAGCTTCACTGATCACTGGATCGACCACGATCAAGCGGCCGCTGGACCCGTCTGCGGCCAGCCGGGCCGCCAGATCCATGATCTCCGCCCTGAGTTCACGCGTGTTTCGAAGCTGACTCAGCGTCTTGTGGCTCATGACGGACCGCGCGACCTGGAGGGTCGATCCCAATCAGGAATATTGCACGGTAAATTGTGCATTGCAAGTGATGTATCACTTTGCATATTACATTCAGACGATCGACCATCTGATCCTGAACAGGGGAACGCTGTGGCTGCGCTGGTTCAACCGGCGCTCCAGGGCGGCAATCAGCGCATCGCGCTTGGCTTCGATCTCGTCTTCCACGTCGAAGATCTCCTGCCGCTGGCGGCGCTGCTGACGCTCCAGGAGCTTGATCTCCTCCTGGATGGCGGCCTGTTCTTCCACAGTCGCCGCAGCCCGTGCTCGGCGCTTGGCGTCCTTCAGGCGGGCCTTGGTGTCGTGCATGGCCTGTTCGGCGGACAGCAGCTTGTCTTCGGCCCACTGGTCGAGCCGTTCGCGCTCGGCGTGGAAGTAGGCGTTGTTCTCTTCCAGCGCCCTGGCCAGAGCCGCCTCGATCTGCCGGCGGACGTTGGCGTCGAAGTTGGGCGGCAACGTGTCCATCGCGGGCGGACGGGCGTTGGCGCGGCCCGGCAGCTCCAGAAGTCGCTGGCAGGCTTCGGCATCCAGCCATTGCCCGTCGTCGGCCTGGGCGCTGAAGACGAGGTGCTCTTCGAGCTGGAAACTCTCCAGCTCCAGCAGGTTCAGTTCCAGCCAGCCCGAACGGCTGGGCAACTGTTCCAGCACGGCGATGCGCTGTGGCGCGCCCGCCAACGTGAAGGTGACTTCTCCAAGCGGGGTGTCGTGGCGCCTGCCGGCATCCAGCACGTGCTCGCCCAAGGGGTGGCTGAGGCGGTAGACGTGGCCGTCTTCGGGCAGCGGCTGGCCCTTGCGGATCAGGTGGTAGCGGCCGGCCTCGGCTTCCGGCGTCGGCGACGAGCGCAGGTCGAAGGACAGCGTCTGGTCGTCGAACGCAGCAGCACCATCCAGCTCGTGCCGGGTCAGACGCCAGAACAGTCGACTGATGCGGTCGAGCTGGACGATGGCCTCGTCACGATGCAGGCGCAGGCGCTCGACCACACCGGCGTCGAACCTGGCCAACAGGGCTTCTTCGGTCTCACGCATACGCTCGGCAATCTGGTCTTCCAGACCACTGCGCAGGCGGGCAAAGGCGGCATCGATCTCGGCCGGTGTCCGGCAGGTTTCGTAGATTTCCGCGATCTGGCGCTCGATGCCCACGCTCGATTCGATGCGGCCCAGGATCTCGTCAGAGGCGCCGAATACGCCGTCGAACAGGTGGAACTTCTCCGACAGCAGCTCCAGCACGCGCAGGTCGGCGGCGTTGCGCTGGTTGGCGAAGTTCACCACCACCACGTCGTGCTTCTGGCCGTAGCGGTGGCAGCGGCCGATGCGCTGCTCGACCCGCTGCGGGTTCCAGGGCAGGTCGTAGTTCACCACCAGGGAGCAGAACTGCAGATTGATGCCCTCGGCGCCGGCCTCGGTGGCGATCAGGATGTCGGCCTGGTCCCGGAAGTGGTCGATGACGGCGGTACGGCGATCGATCGCGGGACTGCCGGGCACCCGGTCGGTGCCCTGATGGGGGGCAAGCCAACGCTGGTAGATGCCATTGAGCCCGGGATCGGTGGCCCGGCCGCGGAACTTCACAACGCGGCCGGCGTGCCCGGGTGCTTCCAGGAAGCGGGCGAGGTAGTCCTGGGTGCGGACGGATTCGGTGAAGACGACCGCCTTGCGTGCAGCGGCGATGGCGGCCATGCGGTCGAAACCGGTGTCCAGCGCCTTCAGCAGGGCGTGTGACTTCTGGTCTTCACGCACGCCGCGTGCGATCAGCAGGTATTGCTCCAGCTCGAGGATTTCCGCACGCAGCTTGGCAGGGTCGACCTGCGTTTCCGCCTCGGGGTCAGCGTCTTCGTCCGAAGCGCGCTCGTCTTCCTCCTCGTCGAGCAGGTCGGCATCGAGCTCTTCGTCTTCGACCAGGCGGGAGATCCAGTCGTCCTGCTCGGCCTGGCTGTCCTCGAGCCGACGCAGGCGGGCCAGGATGACCTCCAGCGTGGCCACGACCGCCTCTGTGGACGAGGCCAGCAGCTTGCGCAGGATCAGCCCGACCAGGTGCCGCTGGCGCGTGGGAACGCCGTAGCTGTCATCGCGGAGGAGGTAGCCGGACACCAGGTCGTAGACCCGCTGTTCGTCTTCGCCCGGCGTGAAGGGAAAGGTCAGCGGCTTGCGTTCGGTGTACTGCACGTACTCCAGCACGTCGCGGCGCAGGGTGCGCTTGGAGAAGTCTTCAAGCCGCGCCCGCAGGGCGGGAATGGCGGCATCACCACGCATGAAACGGGTGCGGAAGCTGACGCGGTCGCCGAACAGGTGGTCGTCGATGATCGTCGACAGCCCGTACAGCTCCAGCAGGGAGTTCTGCAGCGGCGTGGCGGTCAGAAGCACCTTGCGCACGCCCGCCAGGCCGCGCTTGATGGCCTGGCCGGTGCGGTGGCTCTCGCGGTAGGCGTTGCGCAGCTTGTGGGCTTCGTCGATGACCGCCAGATCCCAGCGAATGGCGCCGATGGCACGCTCCATCCGCGCTGCGAAGCCGAAGGACACAATGCTGATCACGTCCTGGTCGAGCGGGTTGTAGATGCCGTCCCTGCGCGCCTGCGCCATCGTCCTGGTGTCGAGCACCTGGGTCGGCAAGTGGAATTTCTCGGCCAGCTCCGTGGCCCACTGCTTGCGCAGGGATGCCGGACAGATCACCAGCAGGCGACGCCGCCGCTCGGCCCAGTACTGCCCGAGAACCAGTGCGGCCTCGATGGTCTTACCCAGACCGACTTCGTCGGCCAGCAGCACGCCCTTGGACAGCGGATTCTGCAGCGCGAAGAGCGCAGCTTCGATCTGGTGTGGGTTGAGGTCGACAGCGGCGTCGAACAGCGCCTGGCCAATGCGATCCAGATCGCCGCCGCGACGGCGACGCGTGAGCTCCCAAGCGAAGTATTTCGCCTGGATATCCGTTGTCTCGATCATCCTTCCCCTGCTCCGAACCCCTGCTGGCCGCCTCGCTCGCGCCGAAGGTCGTCCAGCGACCCCGACGGCACGGATTCGGCGAAGGCCAGCTCCATCCCCAGTACGGACAGTACCGCAAGCAGCTTGCGGGTTCCGAACTCGGCGCAGCGGCCACGTTCGAGCCTGGAGAGGGTCTCCTGTGCAAGACCGGCCTGCCGGGCGACATCGCCTTGCTTGAGGCCAAGCTTGCGGCGGCGCGCAGAGAGGGCGTGGCCGAGGTCGAGGAGCGTCTGCATTTGATGTATCCATCAAGAAACGACCAAGATTCGACCAATTTTGATGTGTGCGTCAAATATTGCAGGCACACCTTGCGGCGGAACAATGTCCCGCCAACTTTGGCGCCGGCCAAGGAGGGGCAATGCTGATTGTTCCAGCCCGAAGGAGATCGCCATGCAAGCCCGCCTGATCAGTCAACCGTGCGCGCAGCTCGCCAAGCTGGTGGGCTTGGTGAGAAGCGTAGAGCCAGCTCAACTTGAAGATGGCAAGACATGGGGCCTTTTGCTCCGCGGGAGAGGCTTCAACCGTTTGCTGGAGCAAGAGCTTCTGGATGCACCGGGCCTGTTGCGGCCAACCTGGTGGTCGATGCCACGGCCGATCGTATTTCGGAGCAGGCAGGCGGCTGCCCATTACGCCAAGCGGGTCGGATTGCTACCCGCAGCTTCTAGGTGGACGGTAGCCGAGGACGAATGATCGCTGGAGACAAATCCTCAAGCGACGGCATCTGGCGGACCGTCATTCATCGCATGAGCGGCGGGATTGATCTTTACCAGCTCGGAGAGCCTCCTCGAGCTGCGCCAATCGTTCACGCGCTTGGGTGAGAGAGTCGTGCACCGACTGCCGCTCTGCCCGTTCTGCGTTGAGCGCTCTCTCGCGCTCGTCCAACCGCGCTCCGGCAGCAGATAGTTCGGCCTTTGCGGTAGCGGCCTGATCGATCAAGGCCTCGCTCCGCGACTCAAGTCCAACCTGGTTGGCTTCGGCTTCCTCCAACCGGATACCAGCTTGATCCAGCAGTGAAGCCATCACGACCCGTTCGGCTTCGAGGTCCTTTCGCGCCGTGCGAAGCGCATCGCGCTCGCTGGCGACTGTCTCCTCTGCGACGCTCAGAGCATCGGCCCATGCGTGTTCCGCCTGCTGCTTCATGCGCGCTGCAAACGCAGTCGGCATCCCGATCTTGACGGCATCTGTCTGTGCCTTGCGAGCCCGCCACTTCGCCATAACCGGGGCGATGGTCGAGAACGATCCCTTGGCCCAAAGGATCTCCCTGACAGCGACCAGCGTTGGAGTCGTCCCTGATCGCTGCAACTCATCCGCGGCGGCCATGATTTGCTCGCTTGTGATGCCCATGTTCGCTCCGTGTAGATTGTTGTAGCGCGCTACGGCACTACGCTGCGGACTCTGGCTCACGAGGCACGCCATTGGTCAGGGAGGGCTTCGAAAGCTCCGCGATGACAGCACGCATCGCCGCGAGGTTCCTCGTGTGCGCAGCGGGATCAGAACGGCGAGCAGCCTGGGCACGCCGCTTCTTGGCTTCGGCCACTTCTCTCGCTGCGCGCCGGCGATCCTGTTGGATGGCCAGCGCGTGATTGGCCATGAATCCGCCCTCCTTCGCCCGGCGAGCCACAGCTCGTAGCCATCCTGGCCACTGCCCACGGATCGCGTTGGCCCGCAGGGCTCCGCCAAGCTCGTCGACCAGATCCTGACGGCACTCCGGGTCGATGGCCTCTAGCAGCTCGACGACTACTACCTTGTCGGCTGCGCTGAACAGCGGCAGGCAGCTCCAGTCCAGCGCTTCGACATCCTGCGCGGATGGTGGTGGTGTTTCAGACTGGTTGGTCTTTCTGGTAGTTCGGGAGACATGCGTGTCACGGGGCTTGCGGGCGGATGTCACCCGGAGGGGTGTCACACTGGCCACGGGCGACACCTGTTTTTCACCGATTCCGGCAGCTGCCTTCCTGAGAGCTGGCAAGCTGAGCATGTAGTCCCTGGTCCGTACGCCACCTCGCTCATTGCCGACAACAGCAACGAACGACTGGTCGATCAGTTCGCTCATCAGACGCTGGCAGTGTCGTCTGGTGATTCCCACCATGCGGGCGACCGTGGTCACTGAGGGATAGCAGTGTCCCTCTTCGTCTGCGAAATGGCAGAGGGCCAGCAGGACAAGCTTGTCGGTGGACGGGATATCCAGCTGCCACGCGAGCTTTGTGTGGATGTACGACATGTCGTCAGCTCCTATGCCCGATCTGCCGCTGCGGCAGCTTCGGTACGCCCTTTCCCACAGACGCACCGCGCTCACGCGCATCAATCCATGCATTGATTGCGCTGAGGCGCCAGCCCACACAATTGGGGCCGAGTTGGATATGCGGCGCAAAGGTGCCCGCTTTGCGGTCACGATGGATCGAGCTGACGGAGCGCCTCAACAAGTAGCTGACTTCGTGGAGGCGGAGGATGGGGTCGCCATGGGTCACGTCGCTATCTCCTGATGGTTGGTGGTTGCACAGGAGGGAGCGTAGGTAGCCGTGGGATGCCACGACCGCCCTAACTGGTCCGTTATCGGCCTGACTTACGATTTGCAGGCAAGGCAAGGCTTGGCCGCCGGGCTACCATGGGCAAGTGCAGACACTGCCGCCCGTCGTCGCGACATGACAACCGACCTCCAGCGGGAAGATGTGGGGGTACCACTGGGGGTACATGATCCGTTCTAGCCCATATACTTCCAGTAAAATCATAATCTTACGTCACGCATGAAAATCGCCAGCTGGAACGTCAACTCGCTCAACGTCCGCCTGCCGCACCTGCAGCAGTGGCTCGCCGCCGCCGCGCCCGACGTCGTCGGCCTGCAGGAGACCAAGCTCGAGGACGCGCGCTTCCCCGACGATGCGCTCGCCGCCCTCGGCTACCGGAGCGTGTTCAGCGGGCAGAAGACCTACAACGGCGTGGCCATCCTCGCGCGCGGGCGCGCCATCGAGGACGTGCAGGTCGGCGTCCCCGGCTTCGAGGACGAACAGAAGCGCGCGATCGCGGCGACCGTCGACGGCGTGCGCATCGTCAACCTGTACGTGGTGAACGGGCAGGACGTGGGCACGCCGAAGTACGACTACAAGCTGCGCTGGCTGGCCGCGGTGCGCGACTGGCTGGCCGCCGACCTGGCGCGGCATCCGCGGATGGTGGTGCTCGGCGACTTCAACATCGCGCCCGATGCACGCGACGTGCACGACCCCGCGGTCTGGGGCGACGGGCACATCCTGACCTCGGTCGCCGAGCGCGACGCGCTGCGTGCGCTGCTGGCCCTGGGCCTGCACGACGCGTTCCGCCTGCACAGCCAGGAGGCGGGCGTGTTCAGCTGGTGGGACTACCGCCAGGCGGCCTTCCGCCGCGACCTCGGGCTGCGCATCGACCTGACCCTGGTGTCCGACGCGTTGCGCGCCAGCGCGCGGGCCTCGGGGATCGACCGCGAGCCGCGGACCTGGGAACGCCCCAGCGACCACGCCCCGGCCTGGGTCCAGCTCGCGTCCTGAACCCCGGAAGCGACGAGGGCCCGGAATCCCGGGCCCCCGCGTTGCAACCTGTGGTGTCGCGGATCAGCGGACGCTGCCACGCTTGAACAGGTTGACGATCGCCAGCAGGATGATCGCACCCAGCAGCGAGACGACGAAGCTCATGACGGTGATGCCGTCGTTGATCGAGCCGGCGCCGAGCAGCGGGCCGATCAGCCAGCCGCCGATGAACGCGCCGACGATGCCGACGATGATGTTGAGCAGGATGCCCTGCTGCGCATCGCGCTTCATGATGATGCTAGCCAGCCAGCCGACAATACCGCCGAC
>JAEZFW010000021.1 GCA_023417315.1 Pseudomonadota bacterium | reverse complement strand
GATCTACGCCGCAGTTTCTGACTTCGTCACCTCGTCACCTCGTCACCCCGTCACCCCGTCACTCGAACTCAGGCGTTCGCAGCCTTCTTGAGCCCCGCCTCGGCCGCGAGAGCGTCGGCCTTGTCGGTCTTTTCCCAGCTGAACTCGGGTTCCGCACGACCGAAATGACCGTAGGCGGCGGTCTTTTGGTAAATGGGGCGCAGCAGATCGAGCATCTGAATGATCCCCTTCGGACGCAGATCGAAGTGCTTGGCGATCAGCTGCTCGATCTTCTCGTCGGAGATCTTACCCGTGCCATAGGTCGTCGCCATGACACTGGTCGGCTTTGCCACGCCGATCGCGTACGACACCTGCACCAGGCACTTGCTCGCAAGACCGGCGGCCACGATGTTCTTCGCCACGTAGCGGGCGGCGTAGGCCGCAGAGCGATCTACCTTCGAAGGATCCTTACCCGAGAAGGCGCCGCCGCCGTGCGGAGCCGCGCCACCATACGTATCCACGATGATCTTGCGACCCGTGAGGCCGCAATCGCCCTGCGGACCCCCGACGACGAAGCGGCCGGTCGGGTTCACGAGGTAGTTCACCTTGGCCCCGATGAGCTCCCTCGGCAACACAGGCTTGATGATCTCCTCGATCACGGCTTCGGACAGCGCCGCGTGCTCGACATCGGGATGGTGCTGGGTCGACAACACCACCGTATCGATTTCCTTGGGACGGCCGTCCACATAGCGCACGGTCACCTGCGACTTGGCATCGGGCCGCAGCCACTTCAATGTGCCTTCCTTCCGCAGCAGAGCCTGGCGCTCCACGAGTCGATGAGACAAATAGATCGGCAGCGGCATCAACTCAGGTGTTTCGTCGCAGGCGTAACCGAACATGAGGCCTTGGTCGCCAGCGCCCTGATCGAGATTCAAGCCCCGTCCTTCATCGACGCCCTGCGCGATATCGGGCGATTGCTTGTCGTACGCGACGAGCACCGCGCAGCCTTTGTAGTCGATGCCGTACTCGGTATTGTCGTAACCGATGCGCCGAATGGTCTCGCGCGCGACGGTTTGATAGTCCACAGTCGCATTCGACGTGATCTCACCCGCGAGCACCACGAGCCCGGTATTGCACAGCGTCTCGGCGGCCACTCTCGAATGTTTGTCCTGTGCCAGGATCGCATCGAGGATCGCATCGGAGATTTGATCCGCAACCTTGTCGGGATGCCCCTCGGAGACCGACTCCGATGTGAAGAGATAGCTGCTGCTCATGGATAAATTCCAGCGGTTTAGTCCAGATTTTGTGCGTAGGTTGCTGAGTGATCGTCGGGCGCGGTTCGCAGCGCCCAATTCTGTCCTGATGGTCCGGCCTATGCCGATAACGCCGTTCCGAAGCTCTCTTTGTAGCGAGATTCGAACTCCGAGCGTGAGAACGAGTGGTTCTGTGTACCTCTCGATTCGATCTTAATCGCGCCCATCAAGGAGGCCACTCGGCCCGTGGTCTCCCAATCTAACCCGTGTAAGAGCCCGTGCAACAAGCCGGCTCGATAAGCGTCGCCGCAACCGGTCGGATCGACGATCGCACGGGCCTTCGCGACGGGAATCATAATGTCGCCATGGCGCGTGTGAATGGTGGATCCTTCCGCGCCGCGGGTTACGATCAGAGCCTGCACTTTCGCCGCCACATCTCCCGTGGAGAGCTTCGTGCGGTTCTGAATCAGCTGCCACTCATACTCATTGACCGCCACCCAGGTCGCTTGATCGATGAACGCCCGTAGATCGTCGGCGCCGAACATCGGAAGGCCCTGACCCGGATCGAAGATGAAGGGAATTCCGGCTGCGCGAAACTGCGCTGCGTGCTGGATCATGCCGTCACGCCCGTCCGGAGCAACGATCCCGATTGCGATGTCCGTCGCGTCAGACACGGAATTCAGATGAGAGTGTTGCATGGCGCCCGGATGGAACGCCGTGATCTGGTTGTCATCCAAGTCAGTCGTGATGAACGCCTGCGCGGTGTGCTCCGCTTCGATGATCTTCACGTGATCCAGCGGAACTCCGGTTTTCGCCATCCATTCCCCATAAGGCCCGAAGTCTCGGCCCGCTGTCGCCATCGGCACGCCTTGATCCGCCAGCAATCGGAGGTTGTACGCGATGTTGCCCGCGCAGCCGCCGAACTCGCGTCGAAGCTGCGGCACGAGGAACGACACGTTCAACATGTGGATCTTGTCGGGAAGGATGTGTGCCTTGAAGCGATCTTGGAAGACCATGATCGTGTCGAAGGCGAGCGAGCCGCAGATGAGGGCTCGCTTGGCGGCAGAAGCGTTCATTCGTTTTTCAAATCCGGGCGAGACCGTTGCGGCGGCGCGCATTTTAGGCGAAATGCCGCATTTTGAAAGGTTTGGCGACACGAAAGGGCCTCGAATTGCGTTTTTGTCGCAATTGTCGCGGTGCTACAACGCGATGAACCTGTAGGACGACTCGCGCGTTATGGGTGCGTGTTTTCTCGGAACCCCGCCCCGTGAATCAGGTGAGCAGCATCGAAATCCGCTCCTATTCTTCGTCGCACTCGCTGGGATTGGAATCGGAGTCCCACGAGGATGATCCCGCACCCGCCTCCATCCTGCTCGTGGAGGATGAGGGGCTGGTCGCGCACGATCTCGAAGAAACGCTGATCCGCCTCGGCTACCGAGTGAGCGGTATTGCCAGCGAGGGCGCGCAAGCCGTGCGAATGGCGCAAGAGCTGCAGCCGCAACTCGTGGTCATGGACGTGGGTTTGAGCGGTGAGATCGACGGGATCCAAGCTGCACGGCTGATACAAGAGCGTGCGTCGGTGCCCGTGATCTTCCTGACCGGCCACAGCGATCCCGCCACCCTGCAGCGCGCGGTGACCACGGGCCCCCTCGGGTACATCGTGAAGCCCTTCCAGGAAATCGAGCTGCGCGCGGCCATCGAAGTCGCCATCCACAAACACCGTGCAGACACCGCGATGAGGGAGCGCGAAGAGGCGCTGCGCCGAAACGCTGAGCTGCTCGAGAATCTTTCCCTGGTCGATGAGCTGACTCAGCTGAAGAATCGTCGCGGATTCTTCGAGCTCGCCGAGCAAGCATTGAAAGTGGCGCGACGCGAGCATCACTCGCTCGCTCTTTTCTTCATGGATTTGAATGGACTGAAGCAGATCAACGACACGCTCGGCCATCTCGTGGGCGATCAAGCCCTTCGAGATGCCGCGAATATCATCAAACAGACATTTCGCGATGCAGACATTGTGGGTCGACTGGGGGGCGATGAGTTCGTTGCGTTGGCGCACGTCACGGACGTACACGCGCTCACGCGCCGCATTCGCGAGCACCTGAAAAGCTTCAACGCCGATTCCGAACGCGCATACCGAGTCGAGCTCAGCGTTGGCACCGCGCTCGTCGATCCTTCCGATGACGAAAGCATCGAGTCTCTGATCGGCCGTGCCGATGCAGAGATGTACGAAGAGAAGCGTGGCACTCGCGATGCCAACCGTGACCCTACGTGCCGTTGACGGATCGCGCACTCGTAGTCGCAAAACCTTTCGAAGCGAACGACAATAGCGCCCTTTGCTTTCGGGGAGAGCGCATGTCTGCCACGATCATAGATGGGCGCGCGGTCGCCGACCGACTACGTAAGCGCGTGAGCGAACGCACAGCCGAGCTCGCAGCGAAAGGGACGGTGCCAGGTCTCGCAGTGGTGCTCGTCGGAGAGGATCCGGCGAGTCAGGTTTACGTCTCCAATAAGACGAAACAAGCAGCAGCTGCTGGCATTCGGCACTTCGATTTCCGCTTGCCTACGACCGCCACCACCGAGGAATTGATCCGGCTGGTGCACGAGCTCAACGCACGCCCCGATGTCCACGGCATCCTGGTACAGCTCCCGCTGCCGAGACAGGTGGACGCGACCGCGGTTCTTGCAACTATCGATCCCGCGAAGGATGCGGACGGGTTTCATGCGATCAACGCGGGCCGCCTCGTTCTTGGCCAGGAGGCGACGGTACCGTGCACTCCGCTCGGATGTTTGATCCTGATCCGCGAGGTGCAAGAGCAACTCTCGGGTCAGCGCGCTCTCGTCATCGGCCGCTCCAACATCGTCGGGAAGCCCATGGCACATCTGCTTCTGCAGAACGACTGCACCGTGACGATCGCGCATTCCCGCACGCGTGACCTGCCGAAGGTGTGCGCCGAAGCGGATATCGTCGTGGCGGCGATTGGGCGACCGCGAGCGGTCTCGGGCGAATGGATCCGCCCGGGCGCGACCGTCATTGACGTAGGCATCAACCGAATCGACGCGGGGAACGGCAAGACCGTGCTAGTCGGCGATGTTGACTTCGAGAGCGCCGTCCGACGGGCGGGAGCGATCACTCCCGTGCCTGGAGGGGTTGGGCCGATGACGATCGCCTGCCTGCTTCTGAATACCCTTAACGCCGCCATCCGAGCGGCGCAGGTGCCAGGCATCGAGCCGCTCGATCCGATGCGAGGCGTCTGATGACTCGAGCGTTATTCGCCCTCTTCGGCAATGGCCGCATTGCCGATGGTCGTAAACAGCTTGTCCAGGGTGGCGTACAGGGCGATGCGCTCGGATTCCGTCAGGGTCATCAGCATCTCAGCTTGACGGCGCCGCGCGACCGGCAGCACGGATGCGTATAGCGCCTTGCCTTTCGGCGTAATCGACACCATCACAGGAGCGGCGAGTGCCTCCGCAGCACGAGTTCCTGGCGTACGGATGGACTTCATCTTGACGAAGCCCTTCTTCGACATCTCTCGCAGCGTGCGACTGACTTGCCCCTTGTCCATGCTGCTGCGACTGGTCACTTCCGAGAAGCGCAGCGGCGAAAAGCGGGCAGTCAGCGCAAGCAGGCGCCACTCAGGCAGGCTGAGCTCGAACTCCTCGAGATAGCGCTTGGTGAGTCCCGTACGCAGCGCGTTAGATAAGCGCGTGATTCGAAACGTGAGGAAATCCTCAACATTGAGACTCGTCGCGCTACGGGAGAGATTGACCCACGGGCAGGCATTCTTCGCACGCTTACGCGTGCTCTTCTGCTTTCGCTTACTCACAAGCATCCAATGGCGCGCAGCGCCGGTGACTTAACGCCGCGCATTCTGCCGGATCGTGCCGCGCTTGTGTAGGAGCGAGACGTGTCAATCGTGAATTGCCGTTGCGCAAATGCGGCGAATCACCGCACGTTGCGACCTCTCGATCGCTGATGTCGCTTTCGAGGCGTAGCTATACGAGTTTGTGATCGCTGATCGCTATGTGCATGTTCGTGCTTAGGTCGCGCGTTGCGACATCAAGCCACAGTGCACGGCAGCAATGTGCCTCGCGAGTATGTGCGAAAAAACAGAGTGCACACCCCAAAGCAGGCTGCTATTTTCCAGCGCGCCCTGGAGGGGGTATGACACAACTCGATGTACGGGCGTGCGTACTAGAGGAGTGGTTTCGATTGCCGGAGTCGCGACGGTGTCATCCAACCGATGCCGTGGCCTTCGCATTTCGGATACTCCGCGAACGTCCCGACCTGGTCAGCGCCGCAAGAGATCTCAGCCACGAGTCCATCGTGCGCTGGCTGCTGCCTCACATCCACGTCACCGAGGCTGGATAGCAACTCGCTCGAATTCACGCGCCTTGCAACGCCTGGCCGATTCCGCTCACCGACGCCAACAGCGCGTTCAGCATTTCACGGTCCGAGCGCTGTCCTGCACGCCATCGCTTCAACAAGTCCACTTGCACGAGATGCATCGGATCGATGTACGGATTACGAAGCAGAATCGAGCGTTGGACGGTGGGCTCATGCTGCAACAGCTGCTGCACACCTCGAAGGTGCAGCACGTGTTGTTTCGTGAGCTCGTACTCCTCGCGCAGTTTCGGGATGAAGCGACGTAAGGGCTCCTCGACCAGCTCGTCATACGCGGAAGCAACTCCCAAATCGGCGCGCGCTAACGAAAGCTCGATCTCATCGATCAGATTCGAGAAGAAGAACCATTCCGAGCACATCTGCCCAAGGACCTTAGGGTCGAGTTGCTGCTGAACGACAGCGAGAGCAGTGCCCGCGCCAAACCAACCCGGCAGCATGTATCGACATTGCGACCAGGCGTGCGACCACGGGATCGTTCGCAGGGCAGCAACGCCCGTTGTCTCGCTCTCCGTCGAGGGGCGCGAGCCGATTTGCATCCGTTCTATGACGTCGATGGGCGTGACTTGGCGAAAGAATGCATAGAAATCGCGATCTTCGAAGACGAGCGCCCGATAGGCACGCGCACTCTCCGCGCTCAGTAGCTCCATGGCGTCCCGCCAGCTCGGTTCGACATGTTCCGCCGTCATCACACCCGCACTGCCAAGTGCGAGCGCGTTGAAGGCTTGTTCGAACACGCGCAACGCGATCGGCCGCAGGCCGTACTTCTCTTTGATCAGCTCGCCTTGTTCTGTAATTCGCAACCGTCCGCGTCGGGCACCGTTAGGACCGCTTCGTACGAGCGCGTCGGTGCGCCCGCCGCCTCGGTCCGGCCCACCGCCACGGCCATGGAACAGCGTAAGATCGATCCCCGCTTCGTCCGCCGCTGAAAAGAGCAGATCCTGAGCCTGACGAATGAGCCACCGCGAACGAACGATGCCACTTTCCTTGTTACTCGCGGCGTATCCCATCATCACGTATTGATGGTTGCCGCGACCGAGCAAGTGACGCCGATAGATTGGCTCGGCGAACAGCTCGCGCATGATCTCGCCGCAACGCTCCAGCGTCTCAGCGGATTCGAATAGCGGCGCGACGTCCGTTGGCACATCGCCTGAGCGACGATCGGCCGTATCAGCCCAACGGGCGAGCAGCAAGACCGAGAGAATGTCGTCAACGCCTTGTGCCGCGCTCACGACGTATGGGCCGATCGCTTCGTGGCCATAGCGATGTCGGCAGTGGGCTATAGCTTCGAACACCCACAAGCTGCGCTTGCCGCTCGGATCCAACGCATTCGAAGGTCCTTCATCTCGCTCGAGCGCACGGCGTAGCCGCTCGGTACGCTGCTCGCAGGTCAGCGAGCTCCATTGCGCTTCCGCGAAGCCCTGCCCAATAACGGACCGATGCTCCAACGCATTCTGCCGAATATCGAGTGTGGCAAGGTGAAAACCGAAGGTGCGCACGCGGCGCATGAGACGACGCACTTGAAAGTAACCGGCGTGCTCGCCCTTGTTCTCGAGCAAACTCCCGGCGATTACACTGAGGTCATCGAGAAACTCTTGCGCGCTCTCGTAGTGGTTCGCACGCCCATCGTACGTCGCGCGCAGCCGCTCCATGATCTGCGTCAAGAACATGCGATAGGGCATGCGGTCATGGCGAGCGTGCCCACCGGTGCGAGCTGCGGGCAACAAGATCGAGTAGCGTTGAATGCGTTCGAGCAATGCTTCGGACACGTTCACTCGGCTGGCACTCTGCGACAGCGCTTCGGCCAGGGACTGGCACTCGAGGAAATATCGATTGACGATGATTTGCTGATGGCGCGCCAACGTCTCGCGAATGGTCTTCGCATGAACGTCGGGATTCCCCTCCATATCGCCGCCCACCCAGGAGCCCACGCGAATGATCTCTGGCAGCTCGATTTCGCGCGCCTCAGGACCGTAATGCTCGATGAGGGCTGCCTCGATCTCTTCGTAGAACACGGGGATGATCTGGTAGAGGATTTCGCCGATGAAGAACAGCACGTGCTCGCGTTCCTCGGCGACGGTTAATCGCTCACGCGAGTTTTCCGCCGTTTGCCATCCGGATGTGATCTCCGCGCGGACGCGCTCCCAGATCGTGCGTGTCTCGGCCGCGCTCGGGGCAAGACCAAGGCGCCCGAGCAGAAGCTGCGCGATCTTTTGCTGTTTGCGAAGGATCGTTCTGCGTGTCGACTCAGTTGGGTGCGCGGTGAACACGGGCTCGATCCACATCTTGAGCATCAGGCGCCGCACATCCGCAAGATCGAGTCCGCGCTCTTTGAGTTGATGAATCGCCTCACCCAACCCGCCGGGCTGCTTGAGCCCTTCATTCATGTATTGGCGACGCCGGCGAATGCGATGCACCTTTTCCGCCATGTTCACCATTTCGAACCACAGCGAGAACGCCCGCACGAGATCGCGGGCTTCTCCCGAAGGCACGTCGCGGGTGCGCTGCACGAGCAGCTGAGCCCCGCGTGCATCTCCGTCGCGACGCGCGATCGCCGCGCGCCGATCGTCCTCGACCGCCGCGAACAATCCCTCCCCTCCCTGCTCGCGGATGACTTCGCCGACGAGCACGCCGAGCATGTGCACGTCTTCGCGCAGTTCAGCGTCTTTGGGAGCGAAACAGATGTCGGCGCGAGGCATGAGGACGAGAGGAATCTTGGGCTCGGGGCTCTGGGCTCTGGCCAGAAGGGTCAACGATTCGGAAATTTGCGATCTAGGTCGCGCGCGGTCATGAGCACGAAGGCGCGGATATTAGAAGTAAGAGGAGCTTGTGACCAGCAGCCTGAAGTCCAGAAACGCACTGGTCAATGGCGCAAGCCCGGCTAGCCGAGGGCTTGGATGGTTCTCACATAGGCAGCCTGTACTAGGCTCTCGATGGTCTTCTCGGTGCGGGGTGCCAATAGAAGGCGCAGCATGACGTCGTTCGAGGTTCGCGCCGGATCGTCGATCAGGATCTGTTCGATGAAACGCGTGACCCGATGCTGAATCTCATTGATGAAACGCAGCTTGTTCGCATCGATGGCCTGCTCTCCGCTCGGGCCATAAAAATTCCTTGCCTCGAGGGTGAGCTCATACATGAAACGCGTCAGAAAACGCGCTTGATCGTTTGGCGACAGGTCGGAGAAATGCTTGATCTCAGACTCGATATTCATGGAGCCTCCCTCAGCCGATCATTGCTGCTGCAACGGGCTGAGGCAAGCCCGGGCGGTAAACGGCCGCAGCGGGCTGACGGGTGGTCTGGCGAGCGAGACGAGCGTCACGGAAGCCGGAGAGACCTGCGCCTAAGTTGCAGAGCAAGGGACCGCCAGTCGCGGATCGCTCAGGCTGGGAAGAAGTCGATCGGCTTGGTCACCGTGATCGCGCCGACATCCTTCGCTTCGAACCGGAACATCTTGATTCGGGCCAGGAGCTTGCGCTCGAGGTCGGGATCGTTGAGCTCGCTCGAGACTACCTCGCATCGCGTGATCTGCCCGTCCGGCGAAATCGTGAGCTCCAGGACGAGCTTGCCCTGCAAGTCGGGTTTGTCGCGCAAGGCACGCTGATAAATGGAGAAGATCGCACCCTTGTTGCGATCGAACACGAGGGCGATCTCCTCTTCGCTGCGCGAGGCTTTGCCGCTGCCGCCTCGCTGGACGTTGTCCCCGCTCGCCAGCCCCGTTGCGAGCGTGGACGACACCTGCGTCGTCTCGTGACCGCTCAAGGAACCTGCGCCACCACCGTAGCCGCGGCTCAGGCTTGCGGTGTTGATGCCTCCGCTACCGGTTCCGACTTTCGATGTGATCAGCGAGCGCTCCGCACGAGTCGTTCCTTGGGCGACGCCCGTCAGATTCTTCGTTTGACCGACTTTCTCGACCACGTTGCTCTCGCGCAGCGCCGCTAGCTGCTCCTGGAACGGAAGCAATCCGGCTTGCGAGGCTTTCTGGCGAGCCTGCTGCGTGCGATCGACCGGCACGGGTTGTTGAGGCTGCGGCACCGGGCGAGTCTCGACTGGCTGCGGCAGCGGATCCACCTTCGGCGGTGGGGGCGGCGGAGGCGGCGGAGTGACTTTGCGCTCGAGCACCAGCTTCGCGAACCGTGGCGGGACTGTTTCGACCTGTTCCGTTCGTTTCTCAGGCACCGGCAACAAGGGGATCACGACGCACAACAACAAGGTCACGCCAAAGCAGATCGCAAGCAGACGTCGCAGTCTCTGCTTTTCCTCCTCGGGCGCATTCCACGGCAGGTCGTATGTTCGATAGTAGGCGGTCATCGTAGCCATGCTGATGCTCTCAGCCGGTCGTCGCGGCCGTCTGCGCGACCTCGTCTTGCTTCTGGATCACAGCCAACGACAACTTGCCGTAGTCCGCGTCGGTACATGTCGCCATGATCTTCTTGAGTATTTTGTAAGGCAGCTCGCGATCGCCGAGGATGGTGACCTCGCGACTCGCCGCATCGGCAGCAGCCGCATCGCGAAGCACACGATCCGACTGGCGCTGCAGCGCGATCTTGAGCGGCTCGATGATGTTGCCTTCGAGGGCCTCGACTTCGGCGAGCGTGGTCACCGGTGTGCCCTGCACGAGCACTTGATCGTGGGAGATATGAACCACCACGGTTTCTCGCGGCTTGTTCTCCGCGATCGACTCGGGGAGCTTGATGTCCTTCGGCGTCTCGAGCGTCTGTACTTCGGCCGAGTTCACGAGCAAGAAGAAGACGAGGATCGTGAAAATGTCCATGAGTGAGACGAGATTGAGGCCAGCGCCACGGCGCATGCGCGCGTGGTGCCGCTCCATTCGTCGCGCTCTGTTCGACTTTTTCATGTCGGCGCATCTCCAACCGAGATCTCGGGAAAGAGCTCAGCCTGCACGAACTGACTGCCTTGTTGTGCAGGGAACGTGCGAACCGTATCCATCACCTGCACGATGACGTCGTATGGCGTTTCCGGCTCGAGCAAGATGGTTGCAGCGACAACATCGGGGAATTGCGCTTTGACTTGCTTGAGCTTCTCTCGCAGTGCCGCGTAGTCATAGCCTTTTTCGCCGAGCGGATAGCGCCCGAGCACACCACTGCTGCGATCCGCCACTTCGATGGCGTTCTTGCGCACGACCACCTCGAGCTCGAAACCTTGCTTCACATCGGGCGGCGGAGGTCCACCCGAGGGCAGGTTCAACTCGAGAATCGACATACGCGAGAACACGGCGGTGATCAGCAAGAAGGGAACGAGCACGACCATCAAATTCATGAAGGCCGTGATCTGCATCTCCTCTTCTTGCGGCTTCTGCCGCCGCGAGCGGATCAAGCTCATGCAGCTGCCTCGGCGCGACGCTCGGTGAGGGTGTTCAAGAACTTGACGGACGCCATCTCGAGACTGTCGACGAGCTCGGTCGTCTTCGTCTGGATCAACGTGTGCACGAGCAGCAACGGAATCGCGACGATGAGACCGAATGCCGTCGTGTTCATCGCAACCGAGATGGAGGCAGACAGCAGGTCGGCTTTCTCGGCTGGATTGGCGTTCGACACGGCGGTGAATGCTTGAATGAGACCGACGATCGTGCCGAGCAGTCCTAGCAATGTTGCAAGATTCGCAAACGTCGATAGATAGTGTGTGCGACGCTCGAGGCGCGGCAGCACTTCCATCAAGCTTTCCTCCATTGCCTTCTCGACGTCGTCACGGCGGCGAGCCGACTCGAGACGCGCCAAGCCGTAGTTGAGAATGCGCGCCATCGCAGCCGAGGATTTTTGGCACATCGCAACCGCGCCACGGAAGTTGCCTTGCTGAAGCAAGGGCACCACCTGGCTCCACAGCTGACGATTGCGAGTGCTCGCAACGGTCAAGTACACCCATCGTTCGATCGCGATCGCCACACCGGCGGCGAACACGAGCGCGATGGGATACATGAATGCCCCACCTTTGACGAAGAATTCGACGATCGACGAGTACATGATTCCTCCGAAACTCGTTCACTCACAGACAGACATAATGCACTTCATTCCTGGGGCCGAACTGTCGACTGCGTCGCGTCTGCACTTTCGGTCACAGCTTCGAAATACGTCACTTCTCGACGAAAAACGTCACGATCGACCGGCGTGAGAACCTCATCGAGCAGCGTGTTGAACGGCTGTGCGGGTAGCTCGCCAAGGTCGGCCTTTTTCCAGGGCACGATGTAGAGAACCTTTGGGAGCTCTCGATTTCCAGTGACGACAGTCGTGTCGAGCTCCAGACGATCAGCCCCCGTCGTCTGACGGACCTGCGTTCTCGTGGCACTGTCATCCGCTGGCGGTGCATCGCTCTCCTCGCGCTCGGCGGATGGCGCCGCGGCGGGGCTCGTCACCACAGCGGGATCCTCAGCGGGCTCCGCTGCGAACGCAGTAGAAGCGAACGCCGTGAATGCCAGGAGCATGAGAGAGATCGTTCGAATTTCCATGATCCTCATCCTCCCGCTGCCGTTGGATCGGCGGCGCCGACGCGCTTACGCAACTCCGTTACCCACGTGTTCACACGCGAGTCCGCTGACGGAGTGAGCTCCAGATACCGTTCATAGGCTTCGAGCGCACGTTGCGGTTGCTGCAAATACAGATCGCACAGCACCCCAAGATTCAGATAGGCATTCGCATAGCTCGGGTCGACCTGCACGGCGCGCTGATACGCATTATCGGCTTCTTGGAACCGACCCAGCTTGCGGTAAACGATTCCGAGCTGATTGAGCGCGGTGGCGTTCTGCGCGTTGCGTTCGAGTGCAGCCTTGAGAGTCTTCTCCGCTTCATCGAATCGTCCAGCCTTTGCCGCGAGAATGCCTAGATTCACGAGCGGACCTGAATAAGCGGGATACTCGGACGCGAGTGCGCGAAATGCTTGTTCCGCGGCGGCGAGATCCCCGGCATTCATGTGCACGACCGCACTGTCGAATCGCTGCACTGCTTCGGGCGGAAGACTCTCTTGCGGGCCTATATCCGCCGAGCCGGTGAGCGGTGTATCACCGACCGACGCTTCACTCTTGGCCGCAGCGGGTTGAGCGGCTGGCGCGCTTCGCTCGGGAGACGAAGGTGATGATCCGCATCCGCTGAGCACCAACCCGAACAGCAATACCCCGCAGAAGGCGCCTAAGCGAGCTACCCGCTCGCGCGACGCACCACCGCTTGCGTACGGCGTTCTATTTGAGTGTCGGCACATAATCTTCACCGATCTCGGTTCGTGCGTAACGTGCGGGCACGAGTTTCGCGAGCACATCGAAGCTGCGCTGCACCCATTCATCGTAGACGCCATCGCGCGTGCGTTGAGCGTTCGCTTCATGCAGCTCGATCGCCTTCTCTTCGAAGGGGAACGCCTGCTCTTCCAGCAACACGTCATATTGCTCGAGCTCCTCGGCATCCAAGCCCTTCGGGCGCTCGGATCCGAGCAAGTCGGCACCTAGATTGCGATAGAGCTCCGCCATCCCGAATGTGGCCGCCGTCGTCACCTCCGCGACCGCATAGTCCAGCGCCTGTCCGTAGATTCCGAGCACCTTCTCCATGGCATTGCGCTTGGTCTTGAGAGACTTGTCGAGCGGCGCCACGAGCTTCACCGCATTGAACATCGCCACGTGCGGGTCGGCTGTCTCCAACGTCGCCTTCGCCGCGAGGTACTTGCTGCGCTCCGTACGCGCGGCGCCTGCTTCTTTGTCCGCGCGAATGATCTCGTCGATCCACTGCGCGCGAGCGCGGGTGTCGTTCTGCGCCTTCGCCATATCCGCGAGCTTCTGGCGCGCATCCATCGCAGGATCGAGCGGCGAGGGAAACTGCTTCACATAACTCGCATACATGCGCGCGGCACTCGTTGGAGATGCCGACTTCTCGTACAACTCCGCGGCTTGCCACAGCGCCGCTCTGCGAACGTCCGCGGGCTCCTCAGCTCTCGATGCGACGCGTTCGAGCTCAGCCGCCGCTTCCATCGATCTCCCGGTCTCCAGATAGGCGACCGCGAGCGAGCGCGTCACCTCGGGTGCGAGCTCGTGATTCGGATGGGCCCGGCGGAAGTTTTCGAGAACGACCGCTGCACGATCCCACTGCTTGTTCTGCACCAGGATGCTCGCTGCGTCGTACTCTGCGTTCGCGCGCACCTTCGCGTTTGGAGCGAGCACGCCGACGCGCAGGAAGTCATCGACCGCACCGGTGGCATCACCAGATGCCTGCTTCGCTTCCGCTTGCTTGTAGATCGAAGCCGCGATGCGCTCTTCGATGGCGGCACGATCGGGATCGTTCGCCGGCAAGAATCCTTGCACGCGTACGTATGCTGACTCAGCTTCAGTGAACCGCCCGCGATCGAACAGCGAATGCGCGAGCAGCGTGCTGGCGGTGCGCTGAAACTTCACGTCGACCGGCGGATTGCGCTCGAGAATCTGCCTCGAAACTTCGATGACACGGTCGAATTCGTTCAGTGCGAACAGATCTTCATCGGCCTTCGTCAGTACGCGAGCGGACTCGGGATGCTCGGGGAAGCTGGTAGCGAACATGAGCGCGCTTTCGATGCTCTGACGGTGCCAGAGCGCCTTGGATTCGCCCGAGATCGTAGGCGCATGCTTGTCGTATGCGACGAGCGCCGCATAGCCCGCTGCAGAGGATTTCGCATGAAGCGGATAGTCGTAGGCCGTTCCTTCGTACTCACGCGCAGCTTCGGCGAACCGGCCTGACTCGAACAGCACTTCCGCGAGCAGATAACGGGTGCCGGGCGCCTCCGCATCTTGCGGGAAGGAGTCGAGCATCGCCCTATACCAGCGCACAGCCGCAGCATAGTCTTCCGGCTTCTTCTCTTTTTGCGCTTGCGCGTGGTAGTACTCGGCCAAATCCCTTTGCGTCGACTTGAGCTGAGCTGCCACTTCAGGAGCGTCCTGGATCGTACGCTCCTTCCAGAAAGCCGAACCGAACGCGTAGCGCTCGACGAAAGCTTGCTTGCCCTCGAGCACCAGAGAGGCAAAGCCTCCCTTTTGATACGCCTCGATCGTGCGCATCTGCAGTGAGGGAGCGAAACGATCATCGGGACGGCGCTTCGCGAACGCTTCGTACGCCAACGCTGCGTCTTGGTAGCGTTCCTTCTCGATATACAGATCGCCCAATGCTTCGTACAGCCGATGTGCGTAGAGCGGATCGCCACGCGTCTTCAGCATCGCATCGAGCGACTCAGGTCCATCCAGATCCGAGAACGTGATCGCGATGGCACGTAAAGCGTCGTCGCTTAGCTCGCGCTCGGGGCGGGAAAGCGAATCGTGCGCGCGCACCTTTGCGTCGGCTATCAGGATGCGATCGAGCAGCTTCAGGAACGACGTAACGCTTTCTTCGCCATGGCTCTGCTTGAACAGCGACCAGCCGTGCTTATAGAGTCCTTGCTCGTAGAACCCAGAACCGGCCCCCGCCGAGACGACTGCGGCGTACGCACGATCGGCATCGCGATAACGGCCCATGCTGAATAAGATCTCGCCGCGGCGGAACTGCGACTCGGTGAACCACACGCTGTTCGGAAACTGCTTGACCAGGCGATCGAGTACTTCGAGCGCTTTCTCGGGCTGCGCTTCGACCTCGTAGGCGCGCGAGAGTTGATAGAGCACGGCATCGTTGCGCTCGTAGTCTGGATAGGACGCGAGCAGGCCCTCATAGAGCTTGATCGCTTCCTTTACCTCGAGACCGTTGAAGCTTTCTCCACCTGCGGCTCGCGCACCTTCGTCGATCTCGACCTGAAGATCGCCCAGCCGACGCATGGCTTCCGCGCGCATGCGGGCATCGCTCGATTGCATCTCCAGAAACTTACGGTACTGCTCGATCGCCTGTTGCGGTGTGACGCCCGATGGCGGATCGCGAGTGACCTGCACTTCGCGATCCTCGAGATCCTTGATCGTGCCGCTCTTACCTTTCTGGTCAGCCGCAATTCCTTGCGTCGCGAGCGCAAAGCCCGCGCAGGTTAATGCGATAACGCTTCGCAGGGTCACGACACCAAGCTGCGTCTTTGCACGGTCAGCGGTGGACCGCTCGGTGCGCTTCATTCGCCACCTCCGCCTGGTGCGTTGGAAGCGCGATCGTAAATAGAGGCAAGTGCGAAGCGGGCTTGCAGCGAATACGCAGCCAAGCGCTCCTTTTGCGATTCGAGCTCACGGATTGCGATCGAAGCGAGGTAACGATTCTGCGCTTCCGCAGTAATCGCAAGCCGCGCACTCAGCCCCTCGATGCGCGGCCGCAAGTTGACGACGCGCTGCGCGAAAGCTTCAGTACGCGCTGGGTAATCTTCTCGCGCCCGCTCGACGAGCACCCAACGGCGTCGGGCTTCGCGGTACGCGACTTCGAGCTCGCGCAACTCCTTGCGCGCACGCCACAGCCGAGCCTTGTAGCTCGAGTTGAAATCCCACAACAGCGTGCCACGCAGAAGACGAGTCTTGTCGCGCATCTCCTGAACGAGCGGATCGCTCTGATCTGCGCGGGCCAGCACGCTTTCGATTCGTTCGACTCTGCGCCATTGCTCGAGCTCTCGCTCGGTCGCGAGACCGACGACGTCCGATTCGCGCTCGATCTCGGCAATGCGAGACTCGAGCTCGTTCTTGTGTGCTTCGAGCGCATCCAGATCGACGCCATCCAGTGTTTCATGCAGCGCCGGCATACGCAGCTCGAACGCCTTGCGACGCGTATCGACCATGCTCTCGAATGCTTCGACGCTCAAGGCCCACGTTGCGAGATTGCGCTGCATGATTCGCAGGTCACGATAGTTTTTCAGTCCTTCCTGAAACTCATGGGTCGCAAGCAGGTGGTATAGATAGCGAGTTTCCGGCGCGTCCGGCAGATTCTTCAGCTGCCAATACCACCCTGCCCTCTCACCGTCATCATTCGCGACGATGGCATCGAGCAGTCGCCCGTTGCGAATCGATTCGATCGAGTGATTGATGCGCTCCTCTTCTTCTGCGAATGCCGTCACGGCGAGCATGTACTGCTCCGCAGCCTGGCGATCGGCATCGAGTTGCGCGTACGCGTAGGGCACCGCGAGATAAGACTCTTGTACCGCGGCATCCAGCATATTCCTGCCGCGCAGCTCGAGCCACGGCACGAGGGCCTTCGTGAAGCGCTGCTCAGCCGAATCCGCCCAACCGACGCCGAGGAGCGCCTTGTTCGACTGCGGGCCTTGCAGGCGCACACGCTGCAGCGCCGCCTTGGCATCAGCCGGCCGCTCTTCCTTCAACCATGCATAACCGAGTGCAAGATTCGCTTTATCGCGCAACGCGGCGAGCTCTTCTGTGGACGCGGCGATCTGCCCAACCGCATCGAGCAACTTCGCTGCTTCGTCGATACGCTGCTGACGCACGAGAGCAACGCCGATATTGAAGCGCGCGTACGAGGACCACGGATCTGAGCCATCACCCACCGGTTGCCAGCGCTCGAGTGCTCGAACCGCCTCGTCATAGCGGTTCAGATACATGAGCACTTGCGCGTGCAGGAGATGGCGCTCCGGTTCGAGATCGCCGGGCAGCGCACCGTGAATCGACTCGAGCGCGCCAGCCGCCTGCTCCAAGTAATTGCGCTGATACCAAACTTTCGCCAGATAGAACCACGCCCGATTGCGCACATCGAGCGGAACGTTGTCGTTCAGCAACGCCTTGAAGATCCGGCCGGCTTCTTCGTGGTGCCCGAGCGAGAGGTAGAGGCCACCTTTCAGAAGCTCAGCTTCGAGTGTGTGATTGCTCAGACGATCGAATTCTTGCGCCGCACCCAGACGAGTAAGCGCGGGCAGATACTCGCCTTGATAGAAGTAGAAGAGCACATCGCCCCAATGCAGATCCTTGACGACCTGAGGGGTACCGATGAGCGGTTTTTCGATGGGCTTCTTCTCGCGCGCGAATGCGCTCGGCACCGCCAAGGCACTCGCGATCGCAAGAACAAGAACCGCGTGTTTCGCGAATTTCATTCGTCGATGCTCAACTCAAGCTTGAAGCACAGGCGCGTACCTTGCCGTCATTCCCATTGCTTCACGACGAATTCGGGTTGAGCTTTAGATGCGCGATCGCTGATCTTCAGCTCGATGTATTTGGCGCCGACACCCTTCTCCAACTTCACCGTAGCACCGCGGCGATAGTCGCGCGTGTGCGGACCCTGACCTGTGAACAACGCGATGAGCTCGTGCTCGCCTGCCTTCAGGTTGCCGATGTACACGCGATGCACCCCCCCTTTCAGGAGGGCCTGCGCCTCGCGATCGGTATATAGGTAGTTCGCGACTTCCTTGTTGTCGAGCTTCAGCGTGACGGAGTCGAGCGCGAAAAACTCGCCGACATCCATGGAGACGAAGATCGCGACCTGCGTGTTCGCGGGAAAGAGCAGCTCCTCCTCGAGCACGAACAACTCGCGGTTGAGGTCCAAGACTTCTTTCTTCAAAGCCTGGACTTCCTGATCCAAGCTCTTGAAGTCCTCTGCCTGCGCGCCGCTTGACGGTGCGGGTACGTCGCTTTGTACTGCACTCGAGGCCAACGGCGCTTCGCCTTGTGCAAGTACAGGCGTTACGAGAATCCAAGCCGTCAGAACGATCAACTTGCGCAGCATGTCTGTACCCAAAGCGTCTCTTGATTCGAAATCGGGCGATTCGGTCGGCACATCACTCGTTGAGCAACTCACGTAACTTATCGGCGTAGCGGCGCTCGTACCCAGGTTTGAAGCCTTCGGAAACGTAGCGGATCGTGCCCTCTCGATCGATCAGAACGGTCAGCGGCATGGTGCCAATTTGATACGCCTTCGCGACCTCATTACGCGTGTCCATGAGCACCGGATAAGACACACCGAGCGTCTGGGCCATTTCGGCTGCGCGCTCGGAATCCTCGTCGATATTGATGCTGAGCAGGACGAGCCCCGCACGTCGGTACTTGGAATAGAGCTCATCGAGCAGCGGCATCTCTTGGCGGCACGGGCCGCACCAAGTCGCCCAGAAATTGAGCAGCACGACTTCGCCAAGCTGCTCCGACAGACGAATGTTCTCGTGCTTCAACGAACGTAGTGCGAAATCGGCAGCGCTTTCTCCAACCAAATCGCCCGGCGATGCACACACCGCACTTGTAAGGAACGACAACAGCAAGGCGATGAGCTTCGTTGAGCATCGACCCGCGCTGAGTTGTGATGTTCGTGGCATCTAGCGTTCGTGGCTGCAGACAATGCGGACGTGCCGCGGGAAGCCACAGGCGACTGTAGGTCAGTCGCACGGTGCACGGACTGCGAGGCGCGGCTGCGCGCTCGCCGTTGGCAACCCCGCTGTCTTAGGAGAGCCCTTTAGACCGGTGGCTTTGCGTCCCCACTTTTCAGTGAGTTTGCCTTTGCTTGGCGACGCAAGTTGCGGCGCGGCGCCAAGACAACGCGAGTAGGGTGCTATACGCCGCGAATCTATGTCAACGAAGCAAGTGTGACGGCGACGGCTCTAATCGGCGACACACCTGTGAATTGGCGCACACTTCGAAGTG
>JAEZFW010000008.1 GCA_023417315.1 Pseudomonadota bacterium | reverse complement strand
CGCCGAGGCAAAAACCTCGGCGCGCTCATCCATTGCGTTGATCTAGTTACTCGTCAGACGAAGAGCTCCAATCTCCGCCCGTGCGGCTCTGGCCTTCGTTCTCGGAGAGATGAGCGGTGTACTCGCTGCGCGAGAGCTCACCATCGCCATCCGCGTCGATGGACGCGAACGTGGCCGAAAGCGTTTCATCCTTCGCTGCCTCGGTCTGGCTGATCGAGCTGTCTTGATTGCTATCCAACCGATCGAATTTCTGATCGGCGCTCTTCATATCCTTGTCACCGCCTGCCACGGCACCAGTTGCGAGCATTGCACCGGCAAGCAACGCTAAGTACTTCGATGCAGTCATAAAATATCTCCTGTCACTAAAGCGATAGATGCCGAGCACCGCATCGAGCGAATGCCCTGGAATGGAACGCGAGCTAGAAGTGACGGTTCCGACTTGAACCGCCGCTAGAGAGCGACAAGATGCGTCGGTCGAATTGCTATCACGCGTACTAAAACAAGATCGTGCAAGCTTCACTCGTCGGAAGATGCAGATGCATTCGAGGAGGCGCTGCTCAGATACGCGATGATTTGTCGACGCTCGTTCTCATCAGGCAGGCCTGCGTACGGGCGCATGTTGTGACCGGGTACGGCAGCATCGGGGTTTTGGATGAAGCGGTCGAGCGTCTGTTCATCCCAGACGATGTTCGAACTTGCGAGCGCCTGCGAGTAGCTTGCATATCCTTCCGAACCCGCTGCTTTGCGCCCGACGATGCCGTGTAAGGACGGGCCTTGACGATTGTCTCCCTCGTTCATCGAATGGCATGTCCGGCATCGATTGTTGAACGACTGCTTGCCATCCTCCGCCGCTAGGCTGATGAGAGGAGTGGTCAGAAGCACAACAAGCGCTAAACAGCCAACGAATCGCATCCGAGATACCTCGACATGGCAGCGTTAACTTGTCAACGCGACGGACGTTGCCCGGTTCCTTTTGCTGGTTTCGGTGGCCCCCGAATTGGAGGGTTCGCGGAACTCGTGCGCAACGGGAAGGCCAGTCGTGCCCCTCGCAGCCCGAGGACTTGCGACGCTCAACCTTGCCGCGCGGAAAGGTGCAGCGCGCCTTGGCGCCGAATCTTGTATTCGACTGAGCCCCTGGGACGGTTCGATGCTCGGCGCCAGTGCACATGGCGTGATCGGATCTCTGCTCGAGCGCGAGTGCTGGCGCGGGAGCTGCGCCAACTTGTGGCAGTGCACCCAGTCAGCGCCTTCGCAAGAAGCAGGACAACGCCGTGGCTTAAGTGCAACATGTATACAAGTGATGCGCTGGAAGTGAGATTTCCCCCACGGGCCTGTTTCTAAAGCCGTTGTTCTACAGGGCTCGCGAGCATCAACTCGCTTGCAGCAATTTTGCCAACGCAACTCTCGCGACTGTATGCTCTTTGCTACGCTCAGGTTTCTCTACACGCGAAGGGGGCTTTCGAGCGTGAGGGTGGATTGCGAAGGGCGATCCCACCGTCTTCATCACTGGCCGCAACCTCTCGCAGGAGGAAAGCTTGATGTCTACGCAAACTGCCGTAAGGAACGCGGTGCATTCCGCGTTGCTGGGATCCGCAACGAAAGCCGTCGCAGTCGGCTGCACGTTGCTCATGACTGCATCTGCCTGGGGACAGGCGCAGTCGGATTCACCGACCGATCCAAGAGCCGCCGAAGCCGATCAACAACGCGATGTCGCCGAGGTCGTCGTCGTTGGCTCGCGCATTCGTCGCGATACCTTCAACTCGCCTTCGCCTGTTCAGGTAATCACCCGCGAGGAGGTCACGAGCGCAGGCTTCAACTCCACCACGGAAGCGCTGCAATCGACTTCAGTGACGACCGGCGGTGCGCAAATCAACAATGCCTTCGGCGGTTTCGTCACCGACGGCGGTCCCGGTGCCAACACAATCTCGTTGCGCAGTCTTGGCCCGAGCCGCACGCTCGTGTTGATCAATGGTCGGCGTGTGGCACCGGCCGGCACCCGCGGGGCCGTGGGATCGGCGGACTTAAACGTACTTCCGAATGCCATCATCGAGCGCGTCGAAGTGCTGCGCGATGGCGCCTCATCGGTGTACGGATCGGACGCGATTGCGGGCGTGGTCAACGTCGTCACGCGCTCCGATATCGAAGGTCTGAACGTCGAAGTGCAACATAACCAGCCTATCGACGATGGCGGCGAACAAACTCGTGTGTCACTCGTTGCGGGCACCGCGGGCGAGCGCTGGTCGATGAGCGGCTCGGTCGAGTACTACAACCGCGAGAAGATCAACGTCGGCGATCGCGACTGGACGAGCTGCAACGTCGATGGATTCAGAGATCCCGAAACAGGTGAATCGATCGACTTCATCGATCCCGCCACGGGTGCGCCGAAGTGCTATCCGATCACCACCACAGGTTCGAATGGTGTGACGATCAACACGATCGGCACGAGCGCAATCACCGGTGTCGGCGCACCCGGCTCGGTGGGTACGGCGTTCAACCGATGGCGGCCGAACGCGGGCGTGACGAGCGGCCTCGTGGGCTTCGAGGGCGTAGGCGGCGGTACCAACAACTTGAACGTCCGCGATACGTTCGATCCACGCATGTTCGAAGAAGACTTGATCTCGCCTGCCGAGATCATTACTGCGTACCTGCAAGGCACGTATTCGCTGCAAGCGCTGGGTGACGCGGAGCTTTACTTCGAGTTCCTCGGCACGCGCCGTGAGTCCGAACAGACGCTCTATCGGCAATTGACGCTCGACTATCGTCTGGGAAGCCCGGCGATTCCGGCGGAGCTTGCCGGCAGTAACTTCGCCCCCGATCAAGGCACGAGCGGCGGGCAACGCGTCGGTGTCCGCGCCTTTATCGGTTACGGCAACACGCTGAGCGATCAGACGGTCGATTTCTTCAAGCCGAGCTTGGGTCTGCGCGGCGATCTCACGTTCATTCCGGATTGGCGGTATGACTTCAACGTCAGCTATTCGGACTCAGACGCAGAGTACGGCCAAGAGACCTTCCTCACCGATCGTGTGACGGCCGCGAGCGATGTCGTCGTCGGATCCGATGGTAACTTGGCCTGTGCAAGCGGCGCTGGCTGCGTGCCGTTCCCGATGCTCGATGCAAATACGATCGCAGGCAACTTCACGGACGAATTCCGCGACTACATCTTGGATCGCGTAGTCGGCAAGACGAAGTACAACGAAACCGTCTACAGCGCCGCGTTCGACGGACCGGTGTTCTCGTTGCCTGCTGGCGAGGTGCAGGCTGTGCTCGGCTTCGAGCATCGACGCGCCGAGATCGACGATACGCCGGACATCAACAGCATCAACGGCAACTTGTATAACCTGACGAGCGCAACGCCGACGCGCGGTAAGGACAACGTCACTGAGGCTTTCACGGAAGTCGAAGTGCCGCTGCTTGCGGATATGACGGCCGTGAACGAATTGACCTTCAACGGATCGTTCCGCTACACCGACTACGATTCATACGGCGATGACACCACCTACAAGGTGGGCTTGGTGTACAGCCCGGTCGAGTGGGCGTCGGTGCGCGTCACGAAGGGTACTTCGTTCAGAGCGCCGGCGCTGTTCGAGCAGTTCCAGGGTCCGACGAGCGGCTTCTTGAGCCAAGCGGGAGATCCTTGCAACAACTACGGTGTGAATCCAAACGCGGTGCGTGTCGCGAACTGCGCCTCGGAGTTGCCCGGTAACCCCACGTTCAACGCCACGAGCAGCATTCGTGTATTGAGCGAAGGCGGGGCCGCCGCCGGTCTGGAAGCGGAAACCTCGGACAACATCACCTACGGCTTGATCTTGCAGCCGGACTTCGGAGACGCCGGACAGCTCTCGATCGCGGTCGATTATTTCGATATCGAGATCGAGAACGGCGTGGCGCAAGCAGGTGCCTCCAACATTCTGCAGCGCTGCTACGACGATCCGAACTTCCGTGCGGGTGGTGGGTTCTGCCGTCTAGTGACGCGTAATCCTGCGACCAACGCGCTGACCGTATCGAATGCCCACACGAACATCGCGACGCAGTTCGCCGAGGGTATCGACTACACCGTTCGCTACGAGATGGATCTCGGCCCCGGTGTCTTCCGAGTGAACGCTCAAGCGACCGACTACAAGTCGCAAGCGCTCAAGCTCTTCCCGGACGATCCTCTGGACGAGTACAACGGCTCGATCGAGTATCCCGAGTGGAGCGCGAATCTCGACCTGACCTACACGGTCGGCAGTTGGCGCTTCCGGTACGGGGTCGACTGGATCGACGAGATGGATAGCGACACGTTCCTGGAGGTCGAGCCCGAGGACGACATCTACGACTTCCACACCGGCAACTACCTCGAGCACTACGCATCCGTGCGTTGGCTGACGGAGGAATGGGAAGTCACGGGCGGCATGCGCAATATTTTCGACAAAGAGCCGCCCACGATCTCTGCTGGGTACTACAACCGAGTAGGCAACGCACCGCTGTACAGTGGCTATGACTACTTCGGTCGCGAAGTATTCTTCAGAGTCGCGAAGCAGTTCTAATGGACGAAGTTAGATAGGCACGGGGATGTAGAAAAAGCCTGGCCAGGGCCGCGGAGCGATCCGCGGCCCTTTTTTATTTTCGACGTCGATTCACGCCGCTTCGGCTTGTGCGATCGCGCCTTCGATCGCGGCACGCTCTTCACACGTCGTCACCGACCACACGCGCAGTAGAAATTCCTCGCCCGCAGCACCCTGGTGCTTGGCCGACTCGGCCACGACGGTGACAGGCGGAACACGATCTCCCAGCACCGCGAACAACGTACGCTCCTCATCGTCCAGATGCAGCAGGTAGGCGCTGAGATAGCGATTCCAATCTAAGTGAAGGCGCAATAAGGTCGCACTGCACGTCGGAGAGCTGGGATCGAGTTGCTCCGTAGAGTGCTTCAACGTCTCGAACTGCTCCTCCAAGCTGAGATGGTCTCGCATCAGGCGATCTGCAAGTCCCCGATCATGCTGGCGAAGCAGCGGCTCGAGGCGAGCGTTCTCCTGCGCAGCATGACCTTCGAGCAGTTGTCCAAGCCGCTCGAGCTCTGCCCGAATCTCCGGAATCTGTTCCGGTCCGGCGCGAAACAAGCGTTCTGCAAAGTCGAACATCTCTCGACGGATAAACTTGTGGATCACCGTGATCGCATTGGCGCGCATAAAGTCTCCTGATCGGCGAGCGCACCATCGTGCGCATGACCATTCTTGATTTCTCATGTCCCCAGATTCTCCGCGCACGATAGAATCTCAAGTGCACTTGAAGTCAAGTACCTGCCGCGCGGAGACTGTCACTCGCTATGGACGCGCTCACAATCGGCCAACTCGCCAAGCGTAGTGGCGTTGCACCTTCTGCCCTTAGGTTCTACGAGGAACGCGGGCTCATCCAATCGGAGCGCGCAGCGTCCGGTCACCGTCGCTATCCGCGCGCGGTGCTGCGCCGCATAGCTTTCATTGTCTTCGCGCAACGTGTCGGACTAACCCTTCAGGAGGTGGCCGCGGAGTTGAGAAAGCTCCCGCGTCACGATGTGCCGACTCAGGCCGATTGGGCGAAGCTCTCCTCGACTTGGCGACGCAAGATCGATGAGCGCATCGAGGAGTTGCAACGAATGCGCGCAACTCTGGACCAATGCATCGGCTGCGGCTGCCTCTCACTCAAGAAGTGCCGCTTCGCAAATCCAGACGATCGGGCGGGGAGCTACGGGGCGGGCCCGCGTGCTTGGATGCGCTGAGGTTACTGAGCGGTCAGCGTGCTCGCATCGCGGGCCGCATAATCGAGACCGCCGATGCGAAGCCAGCAATAGTTGAGCGCATCGAGCGGAATCTCGAACCGTCCGTTCTTGCGCGCTTGCACTTCGGTGGGGGCGCGCAGGTTCGATAGACGATCGACGTTCCCATCTTGCAGTCGTAAGCGCGCGCTGTGTGGCCGCTCATCGAAATTGTGAAGGGTGATCACGGTGTTGCCGCGCCAGTCGTAGCGTAGACCGAGCACGAAGGGGCTACCCGTATCGAGCACGCTGCAGCGCCCGAGACCGATCTCCGGACATTCCTTGCGCAGCCTGATCATGGAGGCCATCCAGTTCAAGAACGAGCTGGGGTCGCGCCGCTGCGCCGCTACATTCACGTGCCGGTAGCTCCAGACGCCGTGATCGATGACCGGATGCACAGGATGGTCGCTCATGGTGAAGCCGCCATGTGCCTCGTCCGCCCATTGCATCGGCGTGCGCACGGCATGTCGTTGCTCGAGTTTCAGATCATCGCCCATGCGTAGCTCGTCGCCGAAGCGAATCACTGGCGAGCCGGGCAGCGCGAACATGATGCTGTAGGCGAGCTCTTCGTGCTTACGATCGCCCAACATCGGTGCGAGTCGCCGGCGAATGCCCCGACCGTACAACTGCATCTCGGGGGAGGGCGCGAAGCGCTCGAACACACGTGCTCGCTGCGCATCCGTGAGGCGCCCCAAGTCGAGCTCGTCGTGATTGCGCAAGAAGTGCGCCCAATGCGCGTTGTCTGGGATGTCGATCGTGGCTTGGATCGCATCGATCAGCGGCGCAATGTCGTGGGTCGCAAGCGCATAGAAGAGGTGCTGGTTGACGAAGAAGTTGAACAGCATGTGAATCCGACTGCAATCCTCGCCGAAGTAGGGGAGCATCTCCTCTGGCAACACGTTCGCTTCGCCAAGCAGAACGGCATCTCCTTTGCGCCACTGCACGAACTGACGCAGATCCCGCAAGTACTCGAATCTCATGGGGCGCTTCTTCTTGCCCGCGATCACCTCCTCGATGATGAAGGGCACCGCATCGACACGAAATCCTGAGACACCGAGCTCCAGCCAATAGCCCGCGATGCGCTCGATCTCGCGACGCACGTCCGGGTTGCTCATGTTCAAATCGGGTTGGAAATGATGGAAGCGATGGAAGTAATACTCGCGCGCGGTCTTCTCGTACGACCACGTGCGGTCCTGCACGCCAGGAAACACCATCCCCTTGTTCCAATCGGCTGGCCGCTTCTTGGACCACACGTACCAGTTGCGCTTGCCTGAGTCCTTCGAGCTGCACGCTTCGACGAACCAAGGATGTTCGTTAGATGTGTGATTCACGACGAGATCCATGAGCACGCGGAAGCCTTGCCTGTTCGCTTCGTGCAGGAACTCCACGAAGTCGCCCGCGGAGCCATGACGGGGATGCACCGCGTAGTAGTCGGTGACGTCGTAACCATCGTCGCGATTCGGGGAGGGATGAAACGGCGACAGCCAGATCGCATCGACGCCGAGATACTTCAGGTAATCGAGCCGACGCGTCAGGCCTTGGAAGTCTCCAATGCCATCGCCGTTGGTATCGAGAAAGGTCTCGACATCCAAGCTATAGATGATGCAGTTCTTGTACCAGAGCCCTTCGATCATGGCTCGCGACCCATCGCTCTCGAAGCGGGGCAACCGAAGAACGCGAGCGGTGCGAGTGCGTCCACGGACTTGCTTACCGGCGCGAATCCGCGAGTGGAGGAGGGTGGCAGTTTCATGTGCGAGGAAACGGCCTCAACAGCGGGGGAGTTCCGAGGCTGAAAATCCTCCCTGCCTCGCGCTTTGCTCGTAAGCGGTGTGACTCCGGTCACACGGTATTCAGGAGGAGGCCAGTACCTTTATCTGTGTCGATCCAAGGGCACGTTCTCTGCGGGTGCAATATGTCTCGGATGCGAATGGGGTTCACGGCGCTGACGCTTGGGCTGGTGCTCAGTGGGTGCGCGACGATGAGCGAAGAAGAATGTCTAACCGTCGACTGGCGTACGGTCGGCTATGAAGATGGCGCGGCCGGCTATTCAGGTGATCGCATCGGCCAACATCGAAAAGCCTGTGCCAAACACGGCGTAACGCCCAATCTAGCGGAGTACCAACTCGGCAGAGACGCGGGCCTGCGCGAGTACTGCGTCCCGGCGAACGGGTTTCGATTGGGCGCGCAGGGTTCGAGCTACAGCGGTCTGTGTCCAGCCGATCTCGATGGCGATTTCGCAGCAGCCTACGAGTCCGGGCGACATCTGCATACGCTGCAGTCGCGTCTGCAGAACGCGGTCTACCGACTCGACTCGAAGCGTCACGAGCTCGAGGATGTGGAGAAGGAAATCGTGCGCAAGTCTGCATTGGCGATCAGCAGCGATGCGACCGCGGAGGAGCGCGCACAAGCAGTGGTCGACGTGAAGCATCTCGCCGAACGTTCGGGACGGCTGAAGGAAGAGATCCAGCAGCTCGAACGCGACAGGGTGCACTTCGAGCGCGATCTGGCGGACTATCGAGCGACGCTGTCATTCAGCACGTGAGGTGTCTGAAGTATGGCCGCGCCGCGGGTCGAACCCCTTAGCACCGTCCAACTCGGTCGTCGTCCCCGCGGAGGCGGCGCGGAGGCGGGGATCCATCCGAATCTTCAGTTCAGATAGGCCCTCGCCTTCGCGAGGGTGACGACCCTACAACGACCCACGTTCGTACGCAGTCATTCCAGAGGCTATGCGCCTTCGGTGCGCGAGCCCGACGCCGCAACCATTCACTGCTCATCCGTTCGCGTCACTTCGTCGCTTGCGCCGTCGAGCGTCCCGTTGCCGTCATCCGCTTTCTCGCCGATATCCGTCGTGCGTCCGCCGCCCATGCCGGGCTTGTCCACTGTTTGCTTCGGATCGGTTTCCGGTCGGCCGCCATCTGGGCCCTCCGTTGCACTTCGCGGATCGTCGCCCGGCTCGCGATCAGGACCGTAGCAAGCGGTCATTACCAGCAGGGAGAAACAGGAAAGCACTAGAACTGAAAATCGCCGCATAGTCATCGCTCATGTACGTGGCTCGGTATAGGTCAAAGATCCCGAAGCCCACACGAGTTCCGTGCAACCACGTGCGCGGTCTGACTACGCTCTGCTATTGTCGGCACTGACAGTCTGCTGGCACGTAACGGGGGACACTGTGACGGCATATCGTTCAGCGGCATTCTTTTGCCTCACTATTCTGGCGAGCGCTCTAGCTCACGCGCAGGGCACACCGATTCGCGTCGAAACCTCACCTCGGGAGAACCCGCGTGTTTACGGAGGTGGGCTCGAGGTGCCGTATCCGACGCCCTATGCTCCGGCGTCTGTCGAGCAGATCAAGAGCACGCTCGATCGGCTTCATACCTACGTCGAAGCGACCACGCCGATCGGCATCGTGGATAGCGCCACGGGCAAATCGGCATCGCTCGAGAAGCTTCCCCCTCGACCCGCGCTCGAGCAGACCGATCTGCTCATGGTCACCTACGAATGGGGCGTGACCTATTCGGGAATGTTGCGTACTGCCGAGGTGACCGGCGATGCACGCTACAAAGACTATGTGCACGAGCGCCTCTCGACGATCGCGACGCTCGCGGCTCAGGTGAAGCGCAATCCTTCCAAGCAGTCGAACGCAGAGCCACAGCGTGGACCGCAGCGTGTGTTGAGTCTGTCGGCGATGATCGAGCCCGCATCGCTCGACGACTCGGGATCGATGTGTGCCGCGATGATCAAGGCGCAGTCCGCCGGAGTCGGAGGCACGCTGCGGCCTTGGATCGATAACTATCTGAGCTTCGTCGCGACGAAGCAGTTTCGTTTGAGCGATGGCACGCTCGCGCGCAACAGGCCGATGCCGAGCTCGTTGTGGCTGGACGATCTCTATATGAGCGTGCCGTGCCTCGCTCAAGCGGGCAAGCTCACGGGTGATACGCGCTTTTTCGATGACGCGGTTGCGCAGATTCTTCAGTTCGCCGAGCGCATGTTCGTGCCCGAGCGCGGCCTGTTCATGCACGGCTGGGTGCAAGACATGGATCCTCATCCCGTGTTTCACTGGGGCCGAGCGAACGGGTGGGCCATCATGTCGATGGTCGAGCTGCTCGCCGTTCTGCCCGAGCAGCATCCGCAGCGCTCACGCGTGATGGATCTCTTCCGGGCGCATGCGCAAGGATTGGCGGCTGTGCAAGGACATGCAGGATTGTGGCACCAGCTCCTCGATCGATCGGAGTCCTACGAAGAGACGTCTGCGAGCGCAATGTTCGTGTACGCGTTCGCGCGCGGCATCAACGCGGGCTGGCTCGATCCGCTCGCATACGGTCCCGCGACTTCGCTCGGCTGGAATGCCCTGGCCGAGAAGGTGAACGAAAAAGGCCAGGTCGAGGGAACGTGCGTCGGAACAGGCATGGGCTGGGACCCGATGTTCTACATGTATCGCCCTGTGCACGTGCTCGCTGCGCATGGCTATGGTCCGGTGCTCCTGGCGGGCGCTGAGATGATCGAGCTTCGGCGCGGTAAGGGCAAAGATGCTAACCAGAACGGCGGCCTGCAATTCGGCCGACCGCTCACCTCGCACTAGCAACGAACCTTAACGCGGGCTCGCGCGGGGTTCTGGCAGAATCGCGCCGGTCCTGCGCTTTTCGTCCTGCGCTTTTCGTGGAGTTGTGCGTGAATCTCATTCGGGCTTGGCTAGTGTGTGTGTCTGTATTCGGTTGGCCGGCGGCGAGCATGGCCCAACAATTCGACGTATTGCTGTTCACGAAGACGGCCGGGTGGCATCACGATGCAATCAACGCGGGGGTCAATGCCATCGAGCATCTGGGGCGCAAGCATCATTTCAGCGTGTCTTGGACCGAGAACGCGGACATCGTGTTCAAGGACGAAGAGCTCGCGAAGTACGAAGTCATCATCTTCCTGCTCACGACCGGAGATGCGCTGAACGACCAGCAGCAGGCCGCGATGGAGCGCTTCATGCGTTCCGGCAAAGGCTTCGTCGGCGTACACAGCGCTTCCGATACCGAATACAAATGGGACTGGTACACCGCCATGGTTGGGCACATGTTCCAGCGCCATCCGCACATCCAAACGGCCACCGTGAAGGTGGAGAATCCGAATTTCCCAGGCATGGATCGCTTTGCGCCACGGTTCCTAATCACCGATGAGTGGTACGAGTTCGACGCCTCGCGATCGAAGAATCTCAAGTATCTGCTCTCGATCGACGAATCGACGTATGAGACGACGCCACCGCGCAAGAAGGAAGCCGACCGCTTTCATCCGTTGAGCTGGTATCAGGAGTACGATGGCGGCCGAGCGTTTTACACGGCGCTCGGGCACGTGCCAGAGATGTACACCGACCAGAGCTTCCTGCATCACATCTATGGAGGCATTTATTGGGCTGCGACGGGGCGAGGCTTCAAAGCGCAGTGAAATGCGAGGCCCGTTGCTGACGCTCGAAGTTCACGAGCGCCTGCGGAGGGCCGCTCGCGAGGGAGCAGAAGAAGTCGAATGCTCCCTCGATCTGGATCGAACCGTGAGTCGCGTGCGCTTGCACGCGACTGTTTGGGAGTGGCAGGGAACGCGGTATCCGTATCTCGAACAGTGCAAGGACCGTACGATCTACTATTGGGCGGGTGCTCGATTCGAGCCCGCGGCGCGTTACACGACTTCGTTGATCAAGCTCGTGCCGACGCAATGGGGCGCGCCGACGTTCGAGATCGACGGCATCAAGATGCTGCCGACCTCGCAAGCGTCCCCATATGAAGATGCCAAGCAGAAAGTCGCGCTCGTGCAACCGCACGGCAAAGTAGTGCTCGACACCTGCGGCGGCCTCGGCTATTTCGCGGCATGGTGTCTCGAGATGGGTGCGGCCCGCGTCGTGTCCTATGAGCGAAGCGAAACCGTGCTGTGGTTGCGCGAGCTCAATCCGTGGTCACCCGAGGGAAGTGGCGCGACCGATCATCGCTTGATAGTGACTCATGCCGACGTGTTGGAGCGGATCGGCGATCACGCCGCGAATTCGTTCGACATCGTTCTGCACGACCCGCCCCGTTTCGGCATCGCCGGCGATCTGTATTCGCAGCGCTTCTACGACGAGCTCGCGCGCGTGCTCAAGCGCAGGGGCAAGCTGTTCCATTACGTCGGCACGCCAAACAAGCTCACGAGCGGCCGGGATGTACCGAAGGAAGTCGCGACGCGCCTGCAACGCGCAGGCTTCACGACGCGGATGACTGGGGATGGGATTTTGGGGGTGAGAAAGTAGGAGCAAGCGGTCTTTGCGAGAGTTTCTTCGGTCTTAGGCTTCGGGCCTCCTCCACAACCAAATCGCCACCATACCCATCGCGAGCGGCACTGCAATGCGCGCCCAGAGCGGGTCGATGGTGAGTTGCACGAGGACCGCGCTGCCGACCATCATGAGCGTCGCCGCGATCTTCGCGCTTCGTGGCACCGAGCCGTGCTCGCGCCATTCGCGGATGGGTCGGCCGTATTTGGGATGGGAGAGCAGACGTTGCTCGAGCGAGGGCCAGCCCTTGCCGGCGGCCCATGCAGCGAGGATGAGAAAAGGGACCGTCGGCAGCACGGGCAGCGCGATGCCGAGAAGGCCAATCAAGAGCGCGGCAAGCGCGCTGGAACGCCAGAGGATGATCTGCGTATGCCGAAGCATGAGTCCTTTGCATAATCGAATTCGTTCTCGGATTCTGCGGGCCCAAACCGCCGATCTCTAGCTCAGGCTGTGCGAACAGCTCTCTGGCCCCAGCAGGTGTATCAATTTGCGCGTGGAAAGGGCACAGTGTCGGCACGAGCGCTGCGCGATTCCGCAGCATCGGCCCAACAGCACTGGCCTGATTCCAGGGAGTTTGTGCGGAGGAGGCGGATATTTGACGCCGCAGCCGCGTTAGACCTGTATGCAAGACGCACGCGATCCAGCAGCGCTGCGCGCAGCCCTGCAATACGTCGTTTCGAGCGAGATTCCTTCAGAGCATAAAACGGTTCTGATTGAGGCTCTTACGAGTGCACTGCGAGCCGAATCGGAGCGTACCTCGCAACGGGCGGCCGAGCATGCGCGCGCCGATTGGAGCCCTGAGGAAATGCAGAATCTGCGCAATCGCCTCGAGGGCAAAGTCGCGAAGAGTTGGCAGGACGCCGATGAGCAGCTCATGCAGCTCGCGGGTGTCCTTCATCGCAGTGTGGAAGACGTGCGCAGCAAGGCCCTCGAAATGGGCGAAGGCTCCGGCATCGACTATCGACTCGCGAAGGCACGCAAGCGATCGGAAGATGAATAGTCGGCTCGGCGCGATAGAATGTTGATGGTTCGCAGCTCAGAAGGACAATAGATGTCGCTCGATTTCTTGTACGGCTTGGTCGACCTCAGTTTCTGGGGTTATGTGCTCGTCACGTTCGTGATGGTGCAGTTCACCTTCATGGCAGTGACCTTGTATCTGCACCGAGATGCCACTCACCGAGGTCTCGACCTGCATCCGGTGCTTCGGCATATCTTCCGCTTCTGGTTGTGGATGAGCTCCGGAATGCTGACTCGCGAGTGGGTTGCGGTGCATCGCAAGCATCATGCGCGGTGTGAGACGCCCGAGGATCCACACAGTCCAATGATCTTCGGATTGAAGAAGGTGCTTCTCGAAGGCGCCGAGCTGTACAAGGAAGCAGCGCGCACGCCTGGATTGATCGAGAAGTATGGCCGCGGCACGCCCGATGATTGGGTGGAGCGCAACATTTACGCGAAGCATCGAGCGTTGGGGATCACCTTGATGGTCCTCATCGATCTGGTGCTGTTCGGTGTGCCGGGCATCATCATCATCGCGGTGCAGATGCTCGCGATCCCGCTGATGGCGGCGGGCGTGATCAATGGCCTCGGCCATCACACGGGCTATCGCAACTTCGAGTGTGCAGATGCGGCACGCAATATCGTGCCCTGGGGAATACTCGTCGCCGGTGAAGAGCTGCACAACAATCACCACGCATTCCCTTCGTCCGCGAAGTTCTCCATGCGTCCGTGGGAGTTCGATATTGGCTGGCTCTATATCAGAATCTTGAGCGCGCTCGGCCTTGCGAAGGTGAGACGCGTGGCACCCTCGCTCGTGCGAGAGCAGCCGAAAGGGGATGTCGATCTCGAGACGCTTCGTGCCGTGCTCGTGAACAGAATGCATGTGCTTCGAGACTATGCGCGCGACGTCACGGTACCCGTCGTACGCGGTCAGCTTTCGAATCTCCAAGGCAAGGCGGTGCGCTCGGCGCGCAGGCTCCTCGTGCGCGAGCCGCTGCTGCTCGACAACGAGGCTCAGCGTTCCTTGAGCGAGCTCCTTGCGGCCAGTCCCGCGCTCAAAACCGTGTACGAGTTCCGCGAACGCTTGAACGTTCTTTGGAGCGGAACGCACACGAGCAACGAAACTCTGTTGCAGCATTTCAGGAAATGGATCACGGACGCCGAAGAGAGCGGCATCGCGGTTCTGCAGAACTACGCTCGTGCCATGCGCGGCGTGCGTGCGATCGCATCGTGAGTGCCGCTGTCGAAGCACTCAAATCGGAGAAGTACATGTTCACGCGCAAGACCGTTCATTCAGATGAGCTCTTCACGAGCACGCCGGCCGAGCGACGTGCCACAGCGCTTCGCTTGGAAAAAGAGCGGGCTGATGAGCGACGTCGTGCGCTCGAAGAACAATCATCGATCGGCCACGACCCCCGCGAGCGCATCGCCATCTGGGAGCGCCTGCATGGCTTGCGCTTGCCGAAGGCAGAGGGACATCCTCTCGTGAGCGTGATCGCCAGGCAGACAAAGTTGAGCAAATCGGAAGTACTTCAGGAGCAGACTCGGCGCGCGCACGGCGTCTGAGCGCGCATTCACGCGGCAGCTAGCGTTTGCGGCCGAAGTCCTTGATCTCGGCCTCGGATTTCTTGATCTCCTCAGCGAACGCCTCTTCATCGAGCGGCGTGCGTGCGCCGCAATCGCATTGGAATGCCTTATCGCGCAGAACGGTCTCTAGCGTTTTGTGTGTCTGTGCACCACAGGCTGGGCAGCGCAGGGGCACGGTCGTATAACGGGCGTGGTTCATGGTGTAGGTAAGGGTTGCGGGTTAACGGGCCACGGCCCGCACAAGAAACTGAGTGTGCTCCAGGGCGCTTGCGAAGTCAGCCCGTAATTCTGGCTGGCGATTCAGGGAACACTCTGATTGGGAAACGACGCTCCGATCCCGCTATTGGAAGTTGCTGACCTGCCGTAACTCGCCCATCATTCTCGTGCTGCCATTCGAACGGGCGACGAGCAAGCTCAATCTATGAGCCACGAGCACCCAGCACTGTTCACCGATTTGTACGAGCTCAAGATGCTCGAGGCTTACCTGCGCCAAGAGATGAGCGGCGAGGCGGTGTTCACCGTGTTCGTGCGTCGTTTGCCGCCGGGGCGCAACTTCCTGCTCGCATGCGGACTCGAGACCGTGCTCGATTATCTCGAGCACATGCGCTTCGAGGAGTCGGATCTTGCCTATCTCGCCTCCCTAGGCTACTTCTCGAAGCCGCTTCTGGATTCGTTACGTACGTGGCGTTTCGAAGGTGAGGTGCGCGCCGTGCCGGAGGGCACGCCTGTGTTTGCAAACGAGCCGATCGTGGAGATCCGCGCGCCGATCGCACAAGCGCAACTCGTGGAGACGTACGTCACCAACCAGCTTCAATTACAGACGTTGCTGGCATCGAAGGCCGCTCGAGTGGTCTTGGCCGCGCAAGGCCGACCGATCGTGGATTTCGGTGCCAGGCGAATGCATGGCATCGATGCGGCGCTTAAGGCTGCGCGCGCATTCTACATCGCAGGCGTGGTTTCGACTTCAAACGTGCTCGCAGGGAAGCTGTATGGCGTGCCGGTTGCAGGCACCATGGCCCACAGCTACGTGCAGGCGCACGATAGCGAGACGGAAGCGTTTCGAGATTTCGCAAGGATCTATCCCGACACCACGCTGCTCGTTGACACCTACGACACGCTCGACGGCGTGCGTCGCGTGATCTCCCTCGCTCGCGAGCTCGGAGATGAGTTCAAGGTCGCTGCCGTGCGGCTGGATTCGGGAGATCTCATCGAGCTCGCGCGCCAGAGTCGCAAGCTCCTCGATGCAGCCGGTCTAGAGCGCGTGAAGATCTTCGCAAGCGGTGGACTTGACGAGCATACCGTCGCGAAGCTGGTGGAGGAGGCGCCGATCGATGCCTTCGGCGTGGGCACGAGCATGGGCGTATCCGCGGACAAGCCTGATCTCGATATCGTCTACAAGCTGGCGGAGTATGCAGGCCGCGGCCGCCTGAAGCTCGCGACAGACAAGCCTATCTTGCCGGGACCCAAGCAAGTCTTTCGCGTGGAAGAGAAGGGCGGCGCTGTGCGCGATGTGATCGCTCGTGCAAGCGAACAACTCGAGGGGCGGCCGCTTCTCGCGTGCGTGATGCAAGGCGGTAAGCGAGTTGAGTCCACTCGACGTACGCTCGATCAAGCGCGCGAGCATGCGCGCGCAGAGATCGAACGACTGCCAGCATCATTGCGTGCGATCGAGCCCGCGCAGCAGCCCTATCCCGTCGAAGTCAGCGCCGCTCTTTCACGATATCAACGCGAGCTGCAGCTCGCGATCGGCAAGCGGCAAGAAAAAGGATAGCTGTCTCGGCTGTAACCTGTTGCCGCGTACCCTGATGGGCCCTCGCGTTCGCGAGGGTGACGAACATAGACGGCCGCGATAGTGTCGAACATGAAAGCCGACACGCACATGACTTGATCGTCGTCCCCGCGGAGGCGGGGATCCATCCGGTTGGTTGGCCCGCGAATGTTCCCTCCAACGCGCGCTTCCCTCTATTCCTGTAGGTCGAAATTCATTCCGATCCCAATAAATCGCTGCTCCAAACGGTCGGAATAAATTCCGACCTACACGCGGCAGCAAGATCCCGAGGAATAATCCCGGAGTCATTTGCGACCTACATCCTCACGCTGTAAACGAAGCTCGCGCGGGGCGCGCGCAACCAGCGCTCGGCGATGACGGCGCGGAGCTTCGCAAAGTCATCATCCTTCGCATCGACGAATTCCCCTTGCAGCTGCGTTGCGCGTTTGCGATCGCCGCTCGCCTTGGTCTGCAGTACCGTGGTCGCGAACGATTCGATCGCGGCAGGCAGCGCATCGAAGTTGATCTCGAGGCATCCTTGATCCGTCCCGTTTGCAGCGGGCTGGTCGGCGTGCCACGAAACCGCGCCGGCCTTCAAGAGCGAACCGAGCTGCATCGCTGCGAGCTGGCTATAGTTCCGCGGCGTTCCGTCGGCGGTGTACATGCCGCGCGAGATGTGTCCGAATGCCCACGCAATGTTACGGAGCTGGATCTTATTCACCTCATCTGCGCTGAAAACATCCTTGCCCGACAGCCAATTCGTCAAATACAGCGCCGATTGCTGCGCCTTCAGCTCTTCGAGCGTCGAGGCGAGCGGCCCACCGAAGATAGCGTCGTCCTGGCGGCCCTTGACTGCATATTCGTGCGACGGGCCGAGGTTGTGCGCCGCTTCGTGCAGCACCGTGCTGATGAGGCCCTCGCGCGGCGTCGTGGTCGCGAGCGCGTTCGTGTTCTTGCAAAACATCGAGGACATGAGCTCGGCTTGAGTCTTCTGACTATCGACGTCGGTGTAGAGATTGGTCATCGCCGTCGTTCGTCCGCCCTTCTCCGCGACCGGGCCCCAGTTCGGCAGCGATTGGCCGATGATCGCCCCGTGTGCGGGGCGCGCATCGCCGGCATTCAGCACGACATCGATGAAGTCCGGGATCTTGAACTGCACGTCGCGCGCCTTGTACGGCGCGCCCGCCATCTTCGCGAGCTGATTCTCCATGTCGCGCTTCAGGGGATCGAGCTTCTGTTGCCACTCGAGCGATTCGGGATTGATTCGCGCGAGCTGCATCGCGAACCCTGCCTTCCATGCGCACGGCTCGTAATACACCTCGTCGGGTGCGATACGCAGATACCATTTGCTATTCGTCGCATTCATCGCGACCCACGCGGCATTCGCGGGCTCCCAATCGTTCGAGCGAAAGGACGCCGCGGCGGCCGTGAGATAGTTCTTCAGCGCGGCCTCATCATCGCCCAAGTTCTTGGCGCCCATCTCGAGCTCGCGCGCGATCGCACCCATCTCCTGGAAATACACCTCCGTATAAGGAACTGCGCGGAATCGTCCCTGGCGATTCTCATCCGCGACGACGACGCTGAAGTGCCCCATCAGCTCTTTGGCGTTCGGCTGCTTTTCCAGCATCGTGCAGAACTTCTCGTCTTTCTGAATCTCCGCTGGATACAAGCCGAAGATGCGCGGCGGCTTCTGCGGCAACGCGCTGCATTCAGGAATATTCTCGGTCTTCGGCGCCTCGCAAAACGGTGACTGATTGCGGTGAAACATGGCGTGGCTCGCGGTGTCGCCGCTCGGGATGTCCGCCTGCATACCGAAGACACCTTTCTGGCGCGCATACAAGCGTTCGATGAGCTCTGCGGCAGCAAGCATATGACGCACGAATGTCTTCTCACCCTCGGTGATCTGTGTCAGATCGTTCGCAACGAGGGTGGGTCGACCTTGCGCCAGCTCATCGACGACCAGTTGGCGTCGCTTCTGCTCTGCAGTGTCGGAAGGAGCGGGTAGGGGCTGGCTCATCGCGCGGTACGCGCTGCGGAATTCTTCCGTGAAGCGACCTGAGTCATCGAGCCAAATCGCACGATCGGCCTGGCGCATGCCGGTCAGAATGTCGATCTCGCCTGGATCGATGGAACCGTCGTTATCGGCGTCCTCGCGCCAGAAGAACGGAAGGAAACGCTCGGCTGCGCGCGTATTGAAGTCCTGCCGCTCGAGCGCGGCGTAAGGGCCCTTCTTCTGCGCTCCAGAGTCCTCACGGCTGCAGCCGCTCACCGCGGAGGCGAGGAGTGCGGTCGCTACGAGTAAGTGAAGCGTGCGCGGTGGGCTCATGGTGTACTCCGTCGGTGGATGCCGTGTCGGAATCATGCCACGACGGTCGCGACCATACCTATGGGGAAACCCCACCGCCCGAGCGCACTGGGCGAGCCCAGCACTGTCGCATCTGGAGCAGCGATTGCGCGTTAGGCAAGCAGAGGCAAGGTCGACCGACTACGCCTCTTTTGCTTGTATGCAGACGAGCGGCGCAAGACTCCACGAGCTCGCGCGCAGAACGAGTCCGGCATGGCGCTGATGCTGAGCGCCATGGGTCAGTGGGATTGCTTTCCCGCCCCCACTTCCTGAACCGCGGCTTGGCAGGCTTGTTGGCAGCGCCTGCAAGATTCCGCGCAGATTCGACAATGCTCATGATGACCGGCGTGGCGCTCACATTCTTCGGCGCACGTCCCGCACGCGAGCGCGCATAGCTCCAGCGCTGCTCTGAGCACAGGTTCGTTCGAGCCTGTGCGCCGCGAGGCCAACGCGCCCGTCGCGGAGCAGATGTCGGCGCAATCCAGGTTGAGACGAATGCATTGCTTCAGCTGCTCCACCATCTGCTCGGCCAAGCACGCGTCTGCACAACTCGTGCAGGTTTGCGCGCATGCAAAGCACTCCTCGATGCAGCGCACGAGAGGTTGGCTGATCCTGCCGCGCACGTCCGGATGCGTGCTGATCATCTGCTGGACTTGCATGTTCAATCCTCCTGGGCAGCTGCCTATTCCTACGCAACGATCGCGGCGCGAACGCGTTCCAGTAATAGACCGATCGACGATCAAGTCCGTGTTGAAATGCACTCAGCGAGTCGGCGACTGTCTGACAGCTCGTCACTCCGTCACTCAGCAGCGACACCAACATCGCCTTCATCAACTCACCTGCCAGTCTCATTTGAACGCAAGGGAATGCCTCATAGAGACTTACGTCCAGTAGACGCAGATTTGACGCTCGATTGAACTAGCGCGGGAACAATCTCGCTCGCTCGAGAGACATACATATATCAGCGGTACTGGTTGGGTCGGTCAATTCGGAGTCGGTAGGTCCATGACGAATGAGCTGGTGTTGTTTGCGGTAGTGGGTTGCGTCGTCGCTTGGCTGGCCATTCGACACGCGGTCGCGGCTGTCCGCGAGAAGCGACATCTCGAGATCGTGCATCGTGGCCACTCTTGCCAAGGAACGGTGGTCGGCATTCAACATCCGTTCATGCTCGACAGCTGCACGCGGTTGTACTTCGATTTCGTTCCGCAAGGGACCAGCCGACCGCTACGCGCATGTCATATCGCGCAGCGCCCTCCCGAGCAGGTGCTGCGAGCGCTTCCCGCTGCGGGATCCACCGTGACGATCGCGTATCTTCCAGATCGGCCGCACCAGGCCGTCATCGCGCGCTTGATCGGCTAGCTCACGGACGGAGCCGCCGCTCCACACCGGTTGCATCCAGAATCCGGCTCGCGATCTCTTCGATCGATTTAGACGTCGTATCGATGAAGGGGATGTTGAAGCGGCGGAACATCGCTTCCGCCGAGCGAACCTCGTATTCGACTTGATCCGGTGCCGAATAGCGTGTGTTCGGGCGCCGCTCGGAGCGGATCTGTTGCAGCCGCTCGGCGGTGATCGTGAGGCCATAGAGCTTGTTCTTGTGTTTCATCAGCGCGGCGGGCAAGTCGCCGGACTCGAACTCCTCTTCGGCTAAAGGGAAGTTCGCCGCAAACACGCCGTACTGCAGCGCCATGTACAAGCACGTAGGCGTCTTGCCCGAGCGCGAAACGCCGACGAGCACGAGATCGGCACGCTCGTAGTCGCGCGTGACTGCGCCATCGTCATTCGCGAGCGCAAAATTCGTCGCGTCGATTCGCAGCGTATACGCACCGATATCCAACATGCCGTGGGCGCGGCCTTGCGTGCGCGATGATTTCACGCCGAGCTCTTGTTCCAGCGGCTCGAGGAACGCCGCGAAAAAATCCAAGAACAATCCGTTTGCGCACTTGACGATCTCGCGCATCTCTTCTTGCACGAGCGTGCTGAAGATCACGGGCCGCACGCCCTCGGTCTCGCCCGTCGCGTTGATCCTGCGGACTGCTTCCTCGGCCTTCTCCGCGGTGGAGATGAACGGCAGCGTCACTTGCCGAAACATTGCATTGTCGAACTGCGTGAGAAGGCTGTGACCCATCGTTTCCGCGGTGACGCCAGTCTGATCAGAAACGAAGAAGATGGTGCGTCTTTGCATTGTCTTGCGCTGTCGTGAGAGGCCGTGACAGTGACTCGTGATTCGCAGGTAGAAAGAAGAACGGTTGATACTAATTTAATGAGAATATCGCCATGTGGTTTCCTCTTACACCCACCAATTGCGAACTACGAATCACGAGTCACGAACTTGACAGCGTATACATTGCCCTTTTCAGAAGTCGGACGTGCTGATGTTGAAATTGTAGGCGGCAAGAACTCATCCCTCGGCGAGATGATCAGCCATCTCGCGCGGCTCGGCATTTCGGTGCCGAACGGATTTGCAACGACAGCGCAGGCCTATCGCGACTTCCTCGAACACGATCAGCTCTCAGAGCGCATCGCGCGAGAGCTCGCCACTCTCGATGTTGACGATGTGGAAGCGCTGTCTTCCGTCGGCGCAAGGATTCGCGGTTGGATCATGTCGACTCCGTTTCCGGAGCGGCTCGAACGGGAAATCCTCGATGCCTTCGATCGGATGAGTGAAGGGCGCGATATCGCCGTCGCTGTGCGCTCCTCGGCGACCGCGGAGGACCTGCCGGAGGCCTCGTTCGCCGGTCAGCAAGAGACGTTCCTGAACGTTCGAGGTCGCGCGGCTGTGCTCGAATGTATACGAGAGGTGTTCGCATCGCTGTTCAACGATCGCGCAATTGCGTATCGCGTGCATCAAGGCTTCGGGCACGATCGTGTCGCGCTGTCTGCGGGCATTCAACACATGGTTCGTTCGGACCTCGGTGCGAGCGGTGTGATGTTCACGCTCGACACCGACTCGGGCTTCCGCAATGTCGTATTCATCACGTCCTCTTATGGTCTCGGCGAAACCGTCGTCCAAGGCGCGGTCAACCCCGATGAATTCTACGTGTACAAGGAGGCGCTTCGCTCGGGGCATGCGCCGATCATTCGCCGCACGGTGGGCTCGAAGGCGACGAAGCTCATCTATGGCGATCCCGGAAGCCAGGTGCGTACGCGCACAGTGGACGTGCCGCCCGAGGAACGCACGCGCTTTTCGCTCACGGACGAAGACATCGTGGAGCTTGCAAAACAGGCGCTCATCATCGAAGAGCACTACGGCTGCCCGATGGATATCGAATGGGGCAAGGACGGCGAGACCGGCAAGCTCTATATCCTGCAGGCGCGGCCCGAGACCGTCCAAAGCCGTCGTGGCCAGACGATTCAGCGGTTCGCATTGAAGAGCAGATCCAAGGTGCTCGGACAGGGACGTGCAATCGGGCAGCGCGTCGGTGCCGGACGCGCACGCATCATTCGGGACGTGAAGGAGATGGCGCGTGTGCATGCAGGCGATGTGCTCATCGCGGACATGACCGATCCCGATTGGGAGCCGGTGATGAAGCGAGCTGCGGCCGTCGTCACAAATCGCGGCGGCCGCACGTGTCACGCAGCCATCATCGCTCGCGAGCTGGGCATTCCGGCGGTCGTAGGCTGTGGCGATGCAACGGACACCATTCGCGATGGCGCGGAGGTCACGGTCTGTTGCGCGGAAGGCGACACGGGCTTCATCTACGAAGGCCTGCTGCCATTCGAAGAAAAGAACATCGAGCTCGACTCGCTGCCCGAGATTCCGACGAAGATCATGATGAATGTCGGCAACCCCGATCGCGCGTTCGATTTCGCCGGCATTCCGCATCGTGGTGTCGGTCTTGCGCGCCTGGAGTTCATCATCAATCGCATGATCGGAGTGCATCCGCGCGCGCTGTTGGAGTTCGACACCTTGCCGCAGGATCTGCAGCAAACTATCAAGCGGCAGATCAGCGGCTACAAGGATCCGGTCTCTTTCTACGTCGAGAAGCTATGCGAAGGAGTGGGCACGATCGCCGCCGCATTTGCGCCGCAGCCCGTCATCGTGCGCCTGTCGGATTTCAAGTCGAACGAGTACGCCAACATGATCGGCGGCGCTCGATATGAGCCGCACGAAGAGAATCCGATGATCGGATTTCGTGGCGCCTCCCGCTATATCGACGAGACTTTCCGCCCGTGCTTCGAGCTCGAATGTCGAGCGATGAAGCGCGTTCGTGAAGAAATGGGCTTGACGAACGTGCAGCTCATGATTCCCTTCGTGCGCACACTCAAGGAGGCGGAGCAAGTCATCGAGCTCCTCGCAGCGAACGGACTCGAGCGCGGCGAGAACGGGCTGAAAGTCATCATGATGTGCGAGCTGCCTTCGAACGCGGTGCTCGCGGAGCGTTTCCTCGATTACTTCGACGGTATGTCGATCGGCTCCAACGATCTGACGCAACTCACGTTGGGACTCGATCGCGACTCGGGCACGATCGCGAAGCTGTTCGATGAACGCGATGAAGCGGTCAAGGCGCTGATTACGATGGCGATCCAAGCGTGCCGCAAACGAGGCAAGTACATCGGCATTTGCGGCCAAGGCCCATCCGATCACCCCGATCTCGCTCGCTGGCTCGTCGCGCAAGGCATCGAAAGCATGTCGCTGAATCCGGATACGGTCGTGGAGACGTGGATGTTTTTGGCGCAGCAATGAGCTGCGCGGCTAACCGGCCAACTGGCTAACTGGCATCTGGCCAGAGGAAGAGGACGGATGTTTCTCGTGCAGCGATGAGCTGCGCGGCTAACCGGCCAACTGGCTAACTGGCATCTGGCCAGAGGAAGAGGCCGAGAGGTTTGCTCGCGCGGTAAACTCTTGAGCCAATAATGAATATCTCTGGCCAGTGACCAGTGGCCAGTTAGCCAGTGGCCTCATGGGAATCGACATGTTGAAGCTCTACACTCTCTTCCGCAGCTCCGCCGCATATCGCGTGCGCATCGCGCTCAACGTGAAGAAGCTCGCGTACGAATCCATCCAGACCGCGCTCATCAAAGGTGAGCATCGCCGGCCGGAGTACTTGGCGCTCAATCCTCAGGGATTGATTCCGGCGCTCGAGATCGACGGCGCCGTCTTGTCACAATCGATCGCGATCATCGAGTATCTGAACGAGCGTCATCCCGATCCGCCGCTCCTCCCTTCCGATCCGCTCGGCCGCGCGCATGTACGCTCGCTCGCACTCGCAATTGCCTGCGATATTCATCCGTTGAACAACCTGCGCGTGCTGAACTATCTGCGCGATCGCCTCGCGCAATCCGAAGAGACGATGAACGCGTGGTATCGGCACTGGGTCGAAGAGGGATTCCGAGGCCTCGAGATCGAGCTGCGTCGTCACTCGAAGAGCTCGCGCTTCTGTTATGGCGATGCAGTCTCGATGGCGGACGTGTGCCTCGTGCCGCAAGTGTTCAACGCGCGCAGATTCAAGGTCGATCTCGCGCCATTTCCTACGATCACAGCAATCTCAGCGCATCTCGAATCGCTGCCGGAGTTCGCGGCAGCGCGTCCGGAAGTGCAGCCGGACGCGATGTGACCCTCACCCCAGCCCCTCTCCCTAGAGGGAAAGGGGTTCGTCCTGCGAGGTCGCGCTGGGAGAGGGTGCATTTGCGAGGTCGCGCTCAACGAGCGTTTCTCTTCTCACTGAGCGTCCCTTCTCCTTCAACGAGCGTCCCTTCTCCCTCAGGGAGAAGGTTAGGATGAGGGCGCAGCGAAAAGAGCCTAGCGCACTCGCCCAGATCTCACACTGAAGATGCCGCTCGCCCCATCGTCCGCTGCTTCTTCCCAACGAACGGCACATACATCGGCACTCGTTGTCGATACGTCGCGTATTCAGGATGCGCCTGCGTGAGGTCACGCTCCTCCAGACGAGTGGCGATGACGATATAGGCCGTCGTCATGATCGCGAACAGAAGATGTGCTGCTGTCATCGTTGGTGTGCACCAGAATGCGAAGAACCAGCCCACGTACAGCGGATGGCGCACGAGCTTGTAGAGCGCCGGCGTGCGAAACGGAATCTCGACGTAAGGCTTGCCGCGGAAGTACAGCCAAACCTGGCGCAGGCCGAACAGATCGAAATGATTGATGAGGAAGGTCGAGACGAGCACGAGCAGCCAGCCGAATGCGAAGCCGGCATAGAGCAGCGTGCGGCCGAGCTCGTTCTCAACATTCCACACGACCGCTCCGATCGGCTGCCAGAACGAGAACAGCAAGATGAGCGCGAGACTCGAGAAGAGCACATAAGTGCTGCGCTCCATCGGCGTCGGGATGATTCGCGTCCACCAGCGCTTGAACGCAGGGCGGGCCATGACGCTGTGTTGCAATGCGAACACCGCCAATAGCGCGATGTTGGCGGTCAGCGCAGCCGCCAGCGAGGTCTCTCGCGGGGAGTCGATCGAGACTGGCACGAGCAGGTTACCGATGAAGCCGATCGCATAAAGGAATGTGGCGAAGAAGACGGCGTAGCAGACGACGCCATACAGTAGGACGAGGAATCGTTTCATGACCTTATACCGGTGGATTGGCCGAGAAGTGGCGGGTGCGTAGCATCCGCGCGAGGTGCCCCTCCCGCCAGATGCACAATGTCCCGGTGTGAACGGGGACCTGCCCTAAAGTGTGGTGACATTTGTCCCGGTATTGATGAAACTGCCGCGAGAGCCGGCGGGCAGAGCGATGCAGCAATCCATTCGATACCTCAGAACGAAAGATGGAGTGCAGTTGGCTTGGACGACCCTTGGAACCGGTACGCCTCTAATCAAGGCGGCGAACTGGCTCACCCACCTCCAATACGACGTCGAAAGTCCCGTCTGGAAGCATTGGATCCGATTCTTCGCCAGGCATTTTCGCTTTACGCGCTATGACGAGCGCGGTTGCGGGATGACGCAGTGGGAGGTGCCGGAGGTCTCCTTGCCGCGATGGGTCGATGACCTCGAAGAGGTCGCGAATGTCGCCGAACCCGACGATAAGGCGGTGCTCCTCGGTATCTCGCAAGGTGCGGCTACATGTATCGGCTACGCCATTCGACATCCGCAGCGCGTCTCGCATTTGATTCTGTACGGCGGCTACGCGACGGGATGGAAGCATCGTGGCGACCCGGAAGGGCTGCGACGATACGAGGCGATCGTCGAATTGGTCCGCCTGGAGTGGGGGAGCGAGAACGCTGCCTTTCGTCAGATCTTTACTTCACGCTTCGTGCCTGATGCGAATCCCGAGCAGCTCGACTGGTTCAACGATCTGTGCAAGAGAACGACGAAGCCCGAGATCGCTGCGCATTTGATGTTGGCCCGCTCGGAGGTCGATGTTCGCGATCTTCTCGAGCACGTGCGCGTGCCGACGCTCGTCGTTCACGCCGCAGGCGATGAGGTCACGCCGCTCAAGTCCAGCCGCGAGTTGGCCGCTGGCATTCCAGGCGCGGAGTTCGTGCTCCTGGATTCGCGCAATCACGTGCTGTTAGAGCACGAGCCCGCGTGGGCGCGATTCAAGGATGTCGTCCTGGAGTTCACTGGGAGCAATGCGAACACGCGCGACGTCGATCAGAATTTCGGCGCGCTGTCCGCGCGGGAACGCGATGTGCTCGGCGGGCTGGTCGCAGGTCGCACGAACGCCGAGATCGCAGCGAGCCTTCACATCAGCGACAAGACGGTGCGCAACATCGTGACCAGGATCTACGACAAGCTCAAGGTGCGCACGCGCGCGCAGGCGATCGTGTTGGCAAGAGATCATCAGTTCCCACTTCCATAGAGGAAGCGGAGTAGGCCGAGCGTTGTCGGCGAGGAGGCTTATCGCGAGGAGGCCGAGCTGCCTCGGCGAGTCGGCCTATCGGCGAGCCAGAGTAAGAAGGCCAACATCTCTTCCTCTGGCTCGCCGTTAGGCCTACTCGATGCGAAGCATCCTACCCGCCGGCAGGCCTCCTCGCCGACACCGCTCGGCCTGATCTAGTCGCAGGCCCTCGCAGCCACTCGAGGGCCTCGAACTCATCTACGAATGCCCGCACTTGGAAGCCACGGTTGACCGCGACATCTTCGATGTACTGGAGCATGCCGCTGTCTTCTTCTGCGCCGAGTATCGCGACCCGATAGCTCGTGTCGTAACCCATCGCGGGTGCATCTTTCACGTGCTGGATGGACGTCGCGTATGCGTCGCCATAGTCGGCATCGCATAGATCGAGAAGAACTTGCTTGCTGTTCGTCTTCTCGCAGATATGAATCAGCTCATGCAGCATCTCGTTGGCGACTTCGTATCGAGTCTTGCCGACATACGACACGCGGACATATCCATGTTCCGGGAAGATTCTATAACCCTTCGTCATCTTCTTGCCTCCTTGTCGCACGCACGCAGGATCACGGGAGGTCGCAAAAAAGCGTGAGCTGTTTCGCCGATCACTCCGTGAGTCGCTCGGAGTGTGGGCGCGGGGCCGTGATTCTAATCACGGCCGAGTATAGGCTCCTCGTGTGAGGCGACAAGGGGGAGCATCCGGACGGATGCTCCCAATGGGCTCGAGATCAGAACTTGAGCGTCACATCCAGCAAGTAGCGACGACCGTACTCATCGTAGCGCCCGATGCGGTTCGCCACGTTGTCGCGATAGATACGCAGGGGCTCGTCCGTGAGATTGTTCACCTGAAAGCGCAGCTCGACGCCATCGGAGATGCGATAGGACGTGCTGAGATCGACGACCGATTCGGATTCGAGTCGCTGCAGGTCCGCGCCACTCCATCCATAGATCACGGTGAACGGGCTGTGATACTTATAGCCCGCACGAACTTCCAGCGGACCTGCGCTGTACCACAGATCGATCACACCCGTGTGCTCCGCGAAACCCACGCCGGTCATCGGGTCGGTGGCGGGCACGAACTCGCTCACGTTGGAATCGACATACGCATAGTTCGAGTAGATGCCGAAGTTCTGGAGCGCTGGCCAGAAAAAGAACGGCGTTTGGAACGCGATCTCCGCACCGGAGATCGAACCGCCAGAGCCGTTGACCGGGATCGACACCGCATACGTGGTGCCGTCGAACGTCTGCGGTTCCTGGCGCCATCCGATATACGACGACACATCCTTGTAATACGCCGAAATCGCAAACAGCGACTCGTCGTGGAAATACCATTCCCACGCGGTGTCGAGCTGCGATGCTTTGAACGGCTCGAGCTCCGGATTGCCTGCGTTTCCGGTGTAGGGCAACCAGTTCGTGAGTGTGCGGCTCGCGCGCAGCTCATCGAGCGGCGGACGTGCGATCACGCGCGCAGCGCCGAAGCGCAGCACCATCTCATCGTTCAAGTGTACGTTCAGCGTAGCGCTCGGCAGCACTTCGCTGTAGTCGTTCTCGACCGTCACCGCTTCGAGATCGCTCGCTCCGGTCGCTTGCCGATAGCCATGGCTCGTCGTCTTCACATCCACGAGTCGCACGCCGACGTTGCCGGATAGTCGACGTGCGCCTTCGTGCGCAAAGTTGAGCTTCACATAGGCCTCGTTGACGTCCTCTTGAACTTCCCACTCCTGCGCGAGATTGCGCTCGGCGTTGCTCGGATCGAGCGCATCGTCGCCGTACGCGAACCGCGCGATCTCATCGAAATCGCCGAGGAGCACGGGCGGTATGTTCACTGAGTCGACTCGATAAATCGTGAACATGCTTGCGGGGATCTCGACGCCGCCGGTGGGCGCGCTCGGGAACCACTCGAGGCGCTCGTGATCCTTGGTGCGCTCCGAGACTCGCGCGCCGAACTGCACGCTCGAAAACACGGAGGAACCTAGATCGCGAGTGAAGTCGAGCATGCCCGCAAGCAGCTCGTCGTTGAGGCTTTCGGGGCCATCGCTGCTTCCGCCGCGGTAGTCCGGTGCGAACTGCGGCAAGCTCGTCGGATCCTGCGATGTCGTCACCGTCGGCAGCATGCTCGAGCGCGTGTCCCATTCCATCCACTCCGGATATACCTCCGTGCGAACGGACTGCCAGATGTTCTCGCGCTGCGCCTCGGAGTAGGAAAGATCGCCTGCGATCGTCCAGCGCTCATCTTGCCACTTCGCATTGAGACCGCTGACCGAGAGCTCTTTATCCTCGTCGTAGTCGGCGATGACGGTCGTCACCGAGCTAAAAGGAAGTCTCGCAGCAACGACGGTTCCATCGACGATCGTGTATGACGCCCCGGGTGCGTTGTAGACGCCCCAGTTGCCGTTGTCCCAGTTGCCCCAGTTGTTCCAACCATAGACCGTTTGTCCCTGATCCTCGTGAATGTCGACATCCGAGTACAACGTGTCGAACCTGATCTCGAGCGAATCATTCGGCCGCCATTGAGTGCCGAGCGAGATGCCTCTGCGCTGCTGATCGATGCCGTTGACCGAAATCTGCGCGCCCCACGGCGTAGCATCCGGTGAGCCATCGCCATCCAAGTCGCCGGTAAAGTCGCTCGCCCCTTGCGGGGGGCGCATCGTCGAATCGTTGTAGCCCCAACCGGTGAAGGAGGGGTAGCCGTTCTTCTGCCGCTGTGCCGTGAGGCCGATGACGATGCCGAACGTGTCGCTGTTGTTGTAAACGTACGAGCCGCTCGCGCGATAACCCCACGGATCGTAATCCGGCAAATCTGCGCCGGCCTCGTAGTACACTGGGCCTGCGCGCAGCACCAAGTCATCGCCGGTGTAGTCGAGAGGTTGGAGCGTTGCGATATCGATCGTCGCCGCAACGCCGCCCGCGATCAGATCGGCGGACTGACTCTTGTAAACCTTCACGCCCGAGACGACCTCGGACGGATAGATCTCCCAACGCACGTTGCGATCGGGCTCGGAGGAGGCCACCTCGCGACCGTTGACGGTGCCGAGCACGAGCCGTGCACCCAAGCCACGCACGACTGCTTGACTGTCATTGCCGCGATCGCGCGTTGCGTTGACGCCGGGCAGCCGTGCGATCGACTCTGCGATCGTCACGTCAGGAAGCTGGCCGATGTTGTCCGCGGAGATCGCATCCACGACGAGATCCGAGTTGCGCTTCACCTCGAGCGCATCGCGCAAACTACCGCGCAATCCCGTGACGACAATCTCTTCGACGGGACCCGCCTCGGCGGACCACGACACATCGGCAGTGCACAACATCGCAATGGCAGGCGCCACGCTCCACAGTGCTCCGCGCGTCATTGATTGCTTGCTTCGCCCTAACATCGTTCCCCCTTTGTCGTGGACGACAATTAGCCTATTTATATTATTAATGGACTTGATATAACAACGGCCACGCAAAGGCAAGCCTTGGCAGCAGGAGGGATGGTAAAAGCCGCTGGGCTCTGGACACTGGCCCTGCTCTAGGCTCTGGGCGCTGATCTCTGATCTCTGATCTCTGATCTCTGATCTCTGAGCTCTGAGCACTGCGCTCTGGACACGGGGCCCTGGGCAGTGGGCACCGGGCTCTAGCAAGAAAAAGATCGCGTCCCATCTCCCTCCAGGGAGAGGGTTAGGGTGAGGGCTGCATCGCGCCGCGAACGAGACGCGAGAACCGCACAAGTCGAGTACCTGATGCGCTCATGGGATGCCGCCAGCTCCGCTTCACTCTTGCCAGAGCCCTGCGCCCAGAGCCCAAAGCCCCATTAATCTTCCGGATAGACATACGGGTGCGAAAAGAAATCCGCGCCCGGCAGGAGTCGGCCATCGAAGTCGAACAATGTCGCGTTCTCCCACGCCGATCCGGTGCCCCAGCGCGTCTTGCAGCGCGTCGAAATCCAGGCTGGCTCCCAGTACACGAGTCCGACGCCGCCGCTCGTCACGATTCGCTGCGTGAGGTCGATGAGATATCGTCGTTGGCCTTCCTTCGTCGCGGGATAACCCTCGATCAGTGTCGACTGACCGAGCAAGTTGCTCATCTCGTCTTCGCCTGCGAGTGTCCAGGGATAGGCGGCTTCGACGACGAGGACGTCGGCTGAATAGCGCTGACTCACGCGCTCTATGGTCTCGATGAGCCCATCCATGTCTTGCGTGGACCAGCGACGGTAGTAGCTGATGCCGATCAAATCGAAGTCCGTGACGCCCGCCTGGCTCGCCGCAGCGAACCATGGCTCGACGTTCTCCGGTTGCGCGATGTGCAGCATAACTCGCGGTGCCGTATCGGTCTTCTTGCCTGCATCTCGAACGGCGCGAATACCGGCGTTGAGGAGCTTCGCGTTGCGGTCCCAGTCGATGGGCTGATGCGCCTTCTCGAGCGTACTCAGGATCTCCTTGTTCGTTTCGTTGCCGACTTGCACGAGCTCGGGCATCAATCCGTCGGCGTGCAGCGCGAGAAGAGTCTGATACGTAAAGTCGTACAGCGCCTTGGCAAGCTCATCGACGTTCTGCATGTCCGCCCACGCTTCAGGGATGAGCTGCTTTTCGCCGTCCGCCCAGTCATCCGAGTAGTGGAAGTTCAGCAGGACCTGCATGCCCGCCTTGCGCGTGCGCGCTATCGTCTTCTTCACATCGTCCAGGTCGGAGTAGGGCGTCCACTCGGGATCGTTCCAAAGCCGAACGCGCACTAGATTTGCGCCTTTCTCGCTGAGCAGCTCGAACGGATCGCCTTCTCGCCCGTCGACCGAGTAGCTGGCGCCGCAATCCTCCATTTCGTTCACATAGGAAAGATCGGCGCCGTAGTAGTACATGGGCTTGGTCTCGGCGGAGAGGCTGGTCCAGATCAGCATCAGCGCGAGGCATGGCCACATCCGCATATCGAACCTCTCATCTAGCATCGATTGACGATTCGTAATACAAATACCACCGGTGAGTGCGCGCTACAATTCGGCGGCATGTTAGGCTAGCTGCGCCATTGGGCCCTCAACAGTGTCGTCCTCAACAGTGTCGAGATCTTCCGAGTCAACAACGCAAAACATCTGGAAGCACGACTGATGCGCAAGCCCAATCCGCAGAACCTGACCTACGGGATCGTCGAAGAGCTAGGCGTCGCCGTCGTCACCGGTGCGTACGGCGAGTCCGATCCCTTTCCGATCGAGGCAGAGCTGTGCAAGCGCTATGGTGCGAGCCGCACGGCGCTGCGCGAGGCCGTCAAGATGCTCACCGCGAAGGGCCTGTTAAGCGCACGACCGCGGCAGGGCACGAAGATCGAGCCCGAGCATCGTTGGAATCTTCTCGATCCCGACGTCTTGCGTTGGATGCTGGAGCGAAAGTTCTCGCTCGATCTGCTCGCGGAGTTCACCGAGATCAGGCTCGCGATCGAGCCCACTGCTGCGGCGCTCGCGGCGCAGAACGCCAACGCGGAAGGTCTCGCACAGATGAGCAATGCGATCGAGAGGATGCGGGCCGCCGCTCGAGGCGATGACGATCCGCTCACGTCCGACATCGCCTTCCATGTCGGTTTGCTCCACGCAACCGGAAATCGCTTCTATGCGCAACTCGAGGGTCTGATCAGCGCGGCATTGAAGACTTCGATTCGCCTGACGAATCGAGTCAAGGGCGTGCCGCTCGCCGACGTCGAAGCGCACAAGAAAGTGCTCGATGCGATCGTTGCTCACAACGCGCGCAAAGCGAGCGATGGCGTACTGATCATGCTGCAGGAAGTCATGAACCTGATCAACGTCGCAAGGCGGGCGAAGAATGCCGCTGCAACGTCACGCACGCGCCGCGCCGTAAAGCGCGCTTGAAGGCGGACAGCTACTCGCTCAACAACCAGCTCAATGCCTGTTCTTCGTCGGTGAACGTGCGCACCTGCATGCCGCGATTCACCGAGACGTCTTCGATATATTTCAGCATCACCTGATCCTTGGGTGCACCGATAATCGCGCTTCGAAGCATCGGCGTGAAACCCATCGACGGCGCTTCCTCGACATGCTGTATCGGCAGGGCATATGAACCGGTGCCCTTGGCGTCGCGAATATCGAACAGCAGCTTCTTGAGTCCCGTGCGCGCAATCACCTCCGCAACGTCGCGCATCATGTTCGATGACGTTTCGTAGGAAGTCTGTCCCATGTAGAGGACGCGGATGACCGACTGATCTTCCGAGATCGTGTACTCGCCCGTCATGTGCTCCTCCAAGTTGAGACTGTAGGCAGGCGGGTCGCATTATCGCCACGACGCGCGTTGTCGATCATCAGAGAAACGGACGCTTGACGGCCTACCTTCACTGTGGATGGTGCGGGTTCCTTGCTGCGATGCACTTTTGTCCGCACCGGAACAAGGCCGACTCCGTGCGCGTCGTGAAGCAGTGGAATTAAATTCGCGGAGATTCATATGACTATGTACCTAAAGCGCTCACTGCTTGCGCTGATTCCGATGGCATTCGTATCCGTTGCGATGGCAGAGAATCCGCCCGCGACGAGTCAAGATCAGAAGGCAGATCAATCCGAACCGGCTGCAGCGTCGAGCCCGCATCAGCGGCAAACGACGAAGCAGGACCACACGGAAGCAATGTCTACGGCAGACACCGATCCGGCGGCGAGCTCAACCAAGCATCAGCAGGAAACGACCGGTGTGCGCACCGCCAAGACGAAGGCTGAGAAAGATCAGATGATGAAAGATTGCGTCCAGCAAGCGCAGTCTCGCGATTCGTCGATGTCGCAAGACCAAGCCAAGAAGTCTTGCATGGAGCAGATGAAGAGTGCGGAGCGGACGGAAGGAGGCTGACCCGGTTGAGCTCGGCAAGACGCCTCGCGTCGAGTAAGCCTCACGGCGAGTAGGCCGAGCTGCGTCGGCGAGTGGGTCTATCCGGGACAGAATGCATCGCATCTTTGATGCTTGCATGGGAAGAGAGAGCGCGAGTGGCGTAGCCTTCGCGCTCTTTCTTTGTGAATGATCCCAATTCGCACCGGAACTCTTCAGCGAAGAGTACAACGACAACTCGGCGCGCTCGACGCCGGCGCTCTGTCCATCTCATCTGGGTAGTGCGGTAAGATCGAGGTGACTTCATCATCTCAGTGAGTGCTGTAGAGGTTCGATCGTGCCGAAACGACGCGACTCAGTGACACCCGAGTCCTGGTGGCAACTCAGAATCGAGCTGCTTGGAGTCGATGCGCTCGTGTGGCGGCGCATCTTCGTGCCAGAGAGCATCCCACTGCCGAAATTGGATCGAGCGATTCAGGCAAGCATGGGATGGATGAACACGCATCTTCACGAGTTCGTCATCTGCGGGGTTCGCTATGCGACGCCCGATCCTGACTTCGCGCGTGAGCTCGGACACGTGGATGAAAAGAATGTCGAGTTGAAGGACGCATTAGGACCGAATGCTCGCTCCTTCGACTATGTCTACGATTTCGGCGATGATTGGCACCACGTCGTGATGGTCGAAGACTTGAACGCGCAAGCGAGCAAGATCCAGTGCATCGCTGGAGAGAACGCGTGTCCGCCCGAGGACGTTGGCGGAGTGCCAGGTTACCAACGATTCTTGGAAGCAATAACGGATCGCAAGCACGCGGAGCACCGCGAGATGCTCGACTGGGTCGGCGGAGCTTTCGATCCTCGCAACTTCGACATTGCTGCAGTGAATCGTGCGTTGGCGGAGATCTGACGAGTGGAAGGCAGCGGTGCTGTCGAGCAAAAAATGCTGAAGATAGTGTGGCGCACATTGGTGCTCAGCCTCGCCGCGAGCTCGGCATTCGCAGTGACGTTCACGCCGATCGCTGGAGAGATTTCGGTGATCACCTCGTCGACTCGACGAAGCGTTGCCGTCACGGTGTCCAACAATAATGTAGTCACGGCGCAGTTCTGCGTGTCGTTGCCTGAGCCTTTGCCTGAGCCGATCAACGTCACCGAACGCGGCCAAGTGATCTACGCGCCACAACCCATCGAAGGCCTACCGCCGGGCACCAAGATCAATTCGCCCGAACCGATTGCGCAAAGCCTGACCATCGTCCCTGAGAAAAGCCCATCCCTCGCATTCGTGGCAAGAGGCGTAAAGCCTATCTACAACGCCACGAAGGTCATCGTGATCAGCAATGTAGCGAGGCAGGATTGGCTCGGTCCGAACAACATCCGCAGAGTGCCAGGGGTGGAGGCGTGTTTGGCACCCGGAGGGTGAGCGCAAGGGAGCCTGCGGCAGGGAAGCCGTGCGTGCGACGGCAAGGGAGCCTTTGGCAAGGAAGCCGTGCGTGCGACGGCAAGGGAGCCTTCGGCAGGGAAGCCGTACTATCGACGTGCAAGGGAGCCTATCGGCAGGGTAAGAACGAATATGAGAAAGGATGAACAGGAGACCGTGCTATCGTCTGCGTAATGTCTTGAGATGTGCAGCAGCCAAGGAGGGTGTATGTCTGCCAGTAGCAATAATACGTTTGAATCTTTGCGCGTGTGGCATGACGCTCGTCAGCTCACTGCCCGCATCTATACGGTGACGCGAGTTGGGAGACTCGCGAACGACTTTGGACTGAGCGATCAGCTTCGTCGATCGGCGGTGTCCGTGATGTCCAACATCGCGGAGGGTCATGAACGTGGCAGCAACGCGGAGTTTCGTCGATTCTTAGGTATCGCGAAAGGATCGTGCGGTGAGTTGCGATCGCAGCTGTACACTGCTGAAGACGTCGGATATCTAGAGCACGCTCTAGCTGCCGGCCTCCGAACGGGCACTCTCAGACTTTCGCGTGCAATCCAAGCGTTGGCGCAACACCGAGCCGGAACGACGCCTCGCTAAGAACGATGACGATGCGACTCCGGCTGCACGAACAAGGACGAGAAAGCCTCGCGCTCTCCTCTGGCCCTGCCGCCAGGCTCCCTTGCCGTCGCACGCACGGCTTCCCTGCCGATAGGCCTCCTTGCCGTCGACAGTACGGCTTCCCTTCCTCTTGATCCTGACCCTGCCGCCAGGCTCCCTTGCCGTCGCACGCACGGCTTCCCTGCCGATAGGCCTTCTTGCCGTCGACAGTACGGCTTCCCTTCCTCTTGATCCTGACCCTGCCGCCAGGCTCCCTTGCCGTCGCACGCACGGCTTCCCTGCCGATAGGCTTCCTTGCCGCCGCACGCACGGCTGCCCTTCTTCTTGATGTTTCGTGCCGCCCCCGCTCGGCTTTCAAACTTCGATCCCATGCCGCTTGCTACGGCGCTGGAATCGACTGCAGCCTCATCTGCAGGTCTGCGCTATAGGGGCCCGCACCTGAAAGCGTAATCATACGTGTCGCATCGCCGGAGACCGCGATGCCGCGCTCGAGCAGGCTGCGGTAGGCGCCTGTGCCTTCGGAACTGCTCACATTGGCGAGCTGCAACCCGGTCGTGCCGTCATAGATCCACACATCGTATGTTCTGTAGTAACCGTCGATGCCGCCGACGATCGCGCCGTTCCACAAGCACTGGATCGAGTTTGGATACGCGTCAGCAGGAAGGACTTGCGTAACTTGGCCTGTCACCATGCTCGTGCCGGGGAAGTTGTATGGAGCGCCGCTTGCGGTATAGAGCATCATGCCATCGGCACTGATGCAGGCCTGACCCTCGCGACCTTGAGCGGTGCCGGCGCTGACGCTAAGCGTCGCTCGCATCTCGCCGCCGTTCAGTGCCGAGCGCTTGAGTCGATGTACGGTTGCGAAGTCAGGCACGAGATAACGGTGATCGTGCGAAGGCGTGAGACTCGCCGCGAAGCTCGCAGCGCGGTAGTTCTCGACTTGATAGCCCGTCCCGCTCGGCAGCTCGTACATATACGAAGACGGCGTGACCAAGACTTCGTATCCGTCGGGGCGGAAGAACGTCAATCCGCCGACTCGCCCACCCGTCGGATAGCTGCCGTCCGCATAGTGACGCACGAACGCACCCGTCGCCGCATTGAGCTCGGTCACTCGCAGGTTCGTCGTGTCATACACGAACAGGCGTCGACCATCCTCGCTCACCACCATGACACCACCGTTCGCGACCGCATTGCTGAATGTGCGATCGACCCCGCCGGTGAAGACGTTGTAGCCGATGACGCTCGATCCCCCGGCGTTCGCGAATACGATCGGCTCGACAGGGCTCGCTGCGATGAAGCGCGCATCGTCGAAGACGCTTACGTCCTGGGGCGCCGCGCTGTTGATGAACAAACCCACGCGAATCGCCTGTTCATTCTCAACCGTCGAATCGCTCGAGGTAATGGTGACGGTAGCGAAATGCGTCGTGTCGGCGCTCAGGCCCGTGGGATCGGCACTGAGCGCGATCTGCTCACCCGTCACACCGGAAGCAGTGACTGTCAACCAGGATTGATTAGAGCTCGCAGACCATGGCACGTTGGCGCGATCGATCGAGCTATGAACCGTTACGCTGCGCGTCAGGACCGAGCGAGCAGGAGAGGGGGACGAGGAGAGCATTACGCCAGAGGTCCCAACCACGAGTCGGTTCGCCTCCAGATTGAACGTGACCGGCAAGGTTTCCGTCAGAACCAAGTCACGCACGGTGACGCTCACGACGAGCTGACCGGTGTAGGTTCCACCAGCGAGCGATGCAGGCACTGCGTTGATCGAAACCGAGGCGCCCGACCCATTGAGCGACCCAGAGGTCACGCTCGGCTGCAGCCAGCTTCCGCCGGAATCCGTGCTCACTTGAACGACGAACGGATGCGCGACGCTGTCAGTGTCCAGTGCAAGGTTCAACACCTGGGGCTCGAGGGAGACACCTTCTTCGCCACCGAGGAGAATCGAATCCCGATCGACGAGGAAAGTCGGTGCTTGCACCGTGACGGACACAACGCTCGCAATTGAGTCGGAGGCAATGGCGTCATTGGTGATCGTGACGCGCCCGCTGTAGGTGCCCGGTGCGAGCGAGTCGACATCGATCGCAGCTGTCAGTGTTCCGTCGCCGCTGCGTGGATCGGACGATACGTGCAACCAAGGCGCATTCGAGCTTGCGCGCCATTGTTTAGCCGGCGCCGTCACTCGATACGTCACGTCTTGTGTGGAGACCGCGCCGCCGTAAGTGAATGTGTAGCTGAGTGCCGGATCCGACACTGCGATGCGAGGTTCGACGGTGAGTGTGACGGTGATCGGTCTCGATCGCAGCACATTGCCGGCCGAGTCCGCGGTGCCGACCTGGAACGTGCTCGAGTAAGTGCCGGGAGCAAAAAAGGCGCTGACCGTCAGTACGACGTCATAGCTCGTGCCCGCGCCCTCCATGTTGATATTCAACCAAGACGGTTGCGTCTGACCATTCGTGTACGCAGCCCCGACATACGCGACATCGGATCCCGTGATCGTCATGCGAAGCCGCTGAGTTGCGGTTTCGTTCTGCACGAGCGCGAAGGTCGCCGTGCTTTGAGCCAAGGTGAACTCGCCGCGTGCACTTCCGCCGCCGGCAGGATTGGAAGGCCCACCCCCACCACCTCCGCCTCCACCGCAAGCCGCGAGCAAGACGAAGAGTAACGCGATTGAAGCGCGCACCAAGATACCCATGACTCCCTCCCCAGGGATCCCGCCGATTGGATTTATTGTTGCTGTCGAGCCCACGCCTTCGAACGGCGCTGTTGTCTGACACAGAGTAGCCTTGCGCACGCACTTCCGCCAGCACCCAATCCGCCCTCCTTATCTTCTCTGTCCTGCCCTCGGCTTTCATGTCTTCTCTGTCCTGCCGCTAGGCTTTCGTGCCGGCGCACGCACGGCTTCCCTGCCGATAGGCTTCCTTGCCGTCGCACGCACGGCTTCCCTGCCGAAGGCTCCCTTGCCGTCGCACGCACGGCTTCCCTGCCGATAGGCTTCGTTGCCGACACCGCTCGGCCTTCATATCTTCTCTGTCCTGCCGCTAGGCTTTCGTGCCGTCGCTAGTGCGGCTTTCCTGCCGAAGGCTTTTCGCGCCGACATCGCTCGGCTTGTAATGTCTTCTCTGTCCTTGCCGATAGGCTTCCTTGCCGTCGCACGCACGGCTTCCCTGCCGATAGGCTTCCTTGCCGTCGATAGCACGGCTGCCCTTCGTCTGGATGCTAATCCCCTTGCCGAAGGCTTCCGTGCCGACACCGCTCGGCTTTCGGCTCTCAGACGTCGTTCACATCCTCCACCACCCCCTGAGGTTTACTGTGACGCTTCACCTATATCCCTACGGATCGGAGCTGATGGACGCCCGCTACCAGCCCACGACGGCCCCTCTCGACGTCGAAAATGAAGCCAATTCGATTGACGACTTGAACGTCAGCGAGAAATGGAAAGAGCGCTTCCGGATCCTCGAGAAGGCGGGACCGTTCGAGCGCGGGAAGTATCGCAACCAGGATGCGCTTACGTCGGCGGAGCGCCGCAAGATCAACTGGAACATCCTCGCGTTTCTGTTCTCGGGGCTCTACTACCTCTGCAAGGGAATGCCTCGTAAAGCATTCGTGCTCATAGGCGGCGGCTGGATCTTTGCCGCGGCGGTCACGGTGCTGGAATACATCTTTACCTTCACGGCGCCGAACTCGATCTTCTGGATCGCGCCTGGCGCGCTCGCAGCTTCGCTCGCGAATCGTGACTACTATCGGAAGATGATCTTCGGCGAGCGCATGTGGCCGAGCTTGTCTATCTTCGAAAGCTGGCCTGCAGCGATTGCGTTCGCAGTGCTCAGCTTCGGGGTGTTGTTCGGGACGATCTTCATGACGTTGCCGGCGGCGTAGCCGAACGCGTCGATCGTTTGCATTGCAAAGAGCCGGAGGCTCCTATGTCGGATCGATGGGAATACTTCCCGTGCGCCATGGGCGATAACACCGCCTTTATCTTCGTCGATGTCGGCATCCACGACATCATCCACGAGGCGCCGCGAACCGTGTGCAAGGTGCGTCTGAAGTACCGCCATACGCATCCGAGTGGCTTACCCACGAACGATGACTTCGAGCCCGCGAAGCAGATCGAAGATCGCCTCGAAGCATTCGCTTCCGCGGCAAGGGACTGGTACGTCGGCCGCGTCACAGTCGACGGTCATCGCTACTTCCACTATTTCACGACGCAACAGAAGGCAGCGTGGGTTGATGAAGTGAGCAAACTCAGCCATGAGTCTGGGTTCGAGCTGACGGTGTTATACGAAGACGACCCCGATCACGACGCTTATCTCAAGGAGCTCTATCCGACGCAGGACGATTGGCGAGTGATCTCCGACATGCGCGTGATCGATGGCGCGACTGAGAACGGCGACGACAATGCGAAGACGCGCCAGATCGATCACTGGATCTACTTCGATGACGAGCGCGCCGCGTACCCTTTCATCGCCTGGGCGAAGCAAGAGGGCTACATCTTCCAACCTGAATACTCAGAATCTGACGAAGACGGAAGATACTGCGTGCGCGTCTGTCACCACGGCACACTCGAGCTCAACGACATCACCCACCACACGCTCAGCTTGGCGCACAAAGCAGAAGAGTTCGGCGGTGACTACGATGGGTGGGAGACACCGATCGTCGAGTGGCGCGAAGCGCTCACGGGAGGCTATCGCTAGAAAGTTTCGCCGGTGGCTACGCTAGAGAGCTATCGCTAGAAAGCTGCCGCTAGACAGATCCGCCGATGGCTACGCTAGAAGGCGAACGCTGGATCAGATGAGTCTCTGTCTAGCGGCAGCTATCTCGGCGCAACGCGCCTTGCTAGCGACAGCTTGCTAGCGATAGCTCTCGGCGCGAAAGCGCCTTCTGTCTAGCGGCAGCTAATTGGTCGCACATTGAAGGTAGTAGTGGAGGTCTAAACGCCATGGCGAATCAGAAGGCCCGGAATTCGTCGAGCCTGATGCTCGCGTGTCTGCTGCTCGTGTGTTCACTATCCGGCTGCGCGAAGTTCGAACCGGACAAGACGGTGCAGATCGAGGTCGCGGGACTGAGGGAAGACGCAGACCGTAAAGAGGTGCTTGAGATCCTTAAGACGATGTATGACGAGGATGTCGGCGCGAAGCTCACGCGGTCGCGCTATTCCGATGGATTACTATCGGTGAAGATGTACCCCGTCAGCGATGTCGAAGCCTTCTCGAGGCGAATCAATTTCGGGACGGTCACGAATGTCTCCGACCGCACGATCAAGATCCGGTACGTCAGAAGACAGTCATCGCCAACGAGCACAATCTGACGACGGAAATCCCTGGCGGGGACGTTGTAATGCGTCTGGCCTTGTTCTCGATCTTCTCTGTCCTGCCGGTAGGCTCTCATGCCGTCGTTAGTGCGGCTTTCCTGCCGACACCGCTCGGCTTTCAAATGAATATGACGACCAAGTCGAATAGAACCTCAACCCGCCGCTTAGGCATAGCGATCGCGTCGCTCTGCGTAGCCATCGTTGGGGCATTGGTCGCGGCTCGGCTCTTCGTCTACGAGCCGTTCCGTCAACCTTCCGACTCGATGTATCCGACCATCCCGAGTGGATCGTTTCTGCTGGTCGACAGGCGAGGTTTCAGCAACGCCGGTCCATTCCGAAAAATCAAGCTCAAGCCGACCGCGAGGATCGATCGAGGAGACATCGTCGCTTTCCTGATCGACGACGACGGCACCGTCTACATCAAGCGCGTCATCGGCCTTCCCGGCGATCATGTGAGGTTGGCCGGGCGCCATCTCACAGTTAATGGCGGCGCAGTTCCAGTGCACGTCGCGCTAGGCGATCGCGTGCAGTCCGGGAGGTTTGACTATCAGCTAGCGACAGAGACCATCGAGAATAGAGAAGCGACCATCGCTTGGATTCCGACAAGGCCATCTACGGACTTCGATCGTGTCATTCCCGAAGATCACTTCTTCATGCTCGGCGACAACCGAGACAATTCGCGCGACAGCCGTTTCGCCGAAGTGGGCTTCGTCCCGAAGGAGAGGATGATTGGTAAGGTGGTGTGGGTGTTGAAGCCAGGCGCGCGCTAGCGAGCTCCCGCTGGAAAGCTCCGCCCGTGGCTACGCTAGAAGGCTATCGCTAGAAAGCTTCGCCTTCGGCTGCGCTAGAAAGCTGACGCTGGATCAGATCCGTCTTCCTCTATCGAGCGGTAGCCTTCTCGGCGCGGCGCGCCTTTCTAGCGGCAGCCTTCTAGCGATAGCTCTCGGCGCGAAAGCGCCTTCTGTCTAGCGATAGCTAAGCTGGTTCATTCCCTCGCAGGCACCGAATGATGCTCGTGCACGATCATCCATGCTCCATTCGCGCGCTTGAGGCACATGGTGAGGCGGACGGGGAAGGAGTGCTCGTGTCCTCCACACCGCAAGAGGCCATACGCAAACGCGAGATCGCCAGTCGCGACGATCTCCATCTCAGTGATGTCGAACACTCCACCCTCGCGCGGCAAGTACTGGAAGAACAAGTCCCAAGATTTCTTGTAGTCGTCTATCCCGCGCAGCTGCTCGGGAGGAGGGACGTCGAACATGACGATGTCGGGCGAGTGGTTCTGCAAGATCCCTTGCAGGTCGCGACGCTTCACCGCGTCAGTCCAGGCTGTCAGTAGATCTCGAACTTCTGCTTCGAGCTGCAATGCGCTGCTGGTCATGAGCCCTCTCCTCGCGATGCGATGAATTCCAACCGTATCCAGAGGACGATCGGGAAGGCCCCTGACCGACAGTCGAGCTCGAGCCTATTGAATGCCCAGCAGCCGTCATATCGTGCGCACCCTGGTGCACATGAGTCATGCGGATAGGTGTGCGCGGAGTTCATTAAATGACTCACCTCTACGATCCGGGCTTTCTTCTCTGTCCTGCCGCTAGGCTTTCTTGTGACCAACGGAAATCCCCTGGGGACCGTCCATAGTGCGTCTTTCCTGCCGATAGGCTTTCGTGCCGACGCAGCTCGGCTTTCAAAGTCTTAGTAACGCCTCCTTGACTTACTCGGGTCGCTAGTAAAGACTTCGTTACTAACGAACCACGCTAGTAAAGAGCATGAAACGTATTACGGGTGAGACAGAACCAACCGTTGTTGGTGGGGAGCGCGTCGATGCGTTCGTGCCGCGCTCCTTGCCTGTATCGGACCCGCCGCTAGACCTGAACCGCTTATCCGCTCGATTGCAGGCTGCGGAGCATGCGGTGCGCCGACTCGACCTCGCAGCCGAGATGGTGCCTTCGGTCGATTGGTTCCTATACGCTTTCGTGCGCAAGGAAGCTGTCGTGTCATCCCAGATCGAGGGGACCCAAGCCACCTTAGTCGATCTGTTTCAGTTCGAGAGCGAGGAGAAGGAATCTACGGCGGACATCCAGGAAGTCTGCAACTACATCGATGCGCTGAAGTATGCGCGTGACCAGTTAAGCGCGCCGAAAGGCCTGCCGGTCTCCGTTCGGTTGCTGAATGGGATTCATCGCCGACTGATGCAAGGTGTTCGTGGTGCACACAAGTCGTCGGGTGAAGTTCGGCGCACGCAGAATTGGATCGGCGGATCGCGACCTGGCAATGCGGTGTTCGTTCCGCCACCGCCCAATCGAGTGTCGGAGCTGCTCGGTTCGCTCGAGCGGTATTTTCACAGCGATGACGCGATCCACCCGATTGCTCGCGCAGGTCTCGCACACGTTCAATTCGAAACGATCCATCCGTATCTCGACGGCAATGGCCGTATCGGGCGCCTGCTCGTTTCTTTGTTGTTGGAGCACTGGAAGGTGCTCGCGCATCCGCTGCTCTACTTGAGCTTGCATTTCAAACGCCACCAAGCGGAGTACTACCGCCGGCTCGGCGCGGTGCGCAACGATGGAGATTGGGAGGGCTGGCTCGATTTCTTCTTGGATGGCGTGGCAACGATCGGAGAAGAAGCGGTCGATACCGCGCGCAAGCTGTACGCAACCGTCAACTCCGATAGGGCGCGCGTCCTGGAGTCATCCTCGAGCTCGCTCGCGGCGGTTCGCCTGTTCGAATCGTTGCCGCGCAATCCCATTGTCACGATCAACTCGATCATGCGGATCCTCGAGACCACGAAGCCGACCGCCGGCCGCGCAGTCGACGCGCTCGTCGATGCGGGCATTCTGCGCGAGATGACCGGTCGCCAACGCAGCCGATCATTCGCGTATCAACAGTATCTCGACCTTCTTCGCGCCGGAACTGATCTGGAAGATGCGGCGCCGATGAGCGAGGCGAGGAGAGCAGAGCCGGTCGAGACACAGCGAACGCAAAGTCGCGCGCGAATCACTCGATCGAAGAAGAAATCTCGCGGTACGCGCTAGGCCGGAACTGGGCGGCAGAGAGCTTCGCCGGTGGCTACGCTAGAGAGCTACCGCTGGATTCAGGGGTTTCTGTCTAGCGATAGCTTGCTCGGCGCAACGCGTCTTTCTAGCGGCAGCATTCTAGCGATAGCTCATGCGCCGTCGGTAGTGTGGGTTGCTTTGCGCATTATCTAAATTTTTATATACTGCTCGAGCCGCAAGGCGGCGTGCGGCCAAAGTACAGCGCAGCGAGACTTGGACTTGGCTCGACGACGGTACACCCAGATTGGAAGCTGACTATGAAGAAGCGGAAGAGCACAAAGTCGAGCGGAAACGTATTCCTGGATCTCGGCTTCGAACCGGAGGAAGCCCTTATCCTATCAATGCGCTCGCAATTGCTCGGCGAGCTGCGCCTACTTATTGAGCAGAAGGGCTGGACTCAGGTGCGTGCTGCACAAGAGATCGGCATCACTCAGTCGCGAGTGAGTGACTTGACGCGCGGCAAATGGGAGAAGTTCAGCCTCGACATGCTCCTAGTCCTCGCCACGCGCGCAGGTTTACGACCGGAGATCAGGCTGAAGCGCGCAGCGTGAATCGCCTGGCTCGCCGACACCCGCTCTGCGTTCAATATTTTTCTCTGGCTTGCCGCGCGGCCCGCTTGCCGACAACGCTCGGCCGGCTTGCCGACGCAGCTCGGCTCGCTTGACGTCGCCAGCGCGTCTAGCGGTCTCTCTCTCTTACTCTGTCTTGCCGCCAGGCTCTCATGCCGTCGATAGTGCGGCTCTCCTGCCGTGAGGCTTTCGTGCCGGCGGAGCTCGGCTCTCATTTTCTTTGTCTGGCTTGCCGCCAGGCCCGCTTGCCGACAACGCTCGGCCGGCTTGCCGACGAAGCTCGGCCCCCTTGACGTCGATAGTGCGTCCGGCCTTCTTCGCTCTCATTTCGTTCTTTTCGCCGTCTCCCTGACAAAATCCCGAAACCGCTGCCTCGGCCGCTCAACCTCGATAACGTTCCCGTTCTTCAGATCGACGCGATACGAATAATCTTCCCGTCCTCCCATGCCGCGCGGCACCTCAAGAACTTTGATGTCGCGCGATTCGAAATCCCGCGCAGCCATCTGACGCACGGCCTCCGGATCCCACACTTGCTCGGGCCCGCCGCAAGGATCTGACTCGCTCAGGAACTCGTGAACGTGCAACAGGTCGCCTGTACGCGCGTCGTACGCGACGAAGGAGCGCTTGAGATGCAGCTCCAGATCCGCCTTCCGCGATTTGGACATGACGCTACTCCCAGACGTTGATGACCCACCGTGACCGCACCATGCAGTTCGATGAAGCTGATGTGCGGAACGTAATGCTCGTAACGTTGTTACGCTGCAGGCGCGGCAAGGGAGGATCGAACTCCTCGAGCTGGCCATTGCTGATCACACGCGAGAAACCACACTCAACCCAGATGTTGGAAGTCGTGTGCGTCAGCAAGCTCAACGCAGCGTCTGCGGTGATGTCGCGATTGTTGAATCCCAGCGTGACGTCATCGCTGAGCGGACCACTCACGATGCGGAAGCCGATGTTCTGCGCCCAGATCGAGCCGGTCATGGTAGGCATGGCAACCTCCTTTGCAGTTGCTGTCACCGTAGTGCAAGGAGTCGGTGCGCGCTACGTACATACGTACGAGCTTCGCTAGAAAGCTTCGCCGGATGGCTACGCTAGAGGGCTATCGCTAGAAGGCTTCGCCGGTGGCTACGCTAGAAAGCTGCCGCTGGTTCAGACGTTTCTGTTTAGCGGGAGCTTTCTCGGCGCAAGTGCGCTTATCTAGCGGGAGCTCTCGGCGCGGAGCGTCTTCTGTCTAGCGATAGCTCTCTCGGCGCACTGCGCCTCTAGCGGAAGCTTTCTAGCGGGAGCTCACATCATTCGTGCCGGCCCGTCCTATCGTGCGCAGCCTTGATGCGCACGAGTCATGCGTATACGATGTGCGCCATATGAGCTACGTCTACGACCGCAAGGCGCCCAAACAGGCGACCAACCTGAGTATCAATCGAGACCTCTTGCACGCCGCTCGCGATGCTGGCGTGAACCTATCCGCAGTGCTCGAAGAAGCCTTGGCCGAAAAGGTCGCCGCGGCTAAACGGGAGCATTGGGTACGAGAGAACAGCGATGCAATCGCTGCCTACAACGAATTTGCCGAAGAGAATGGCGTTGCATCGGACGGAATGCGGAGCTTCTAATGGCTCAGTTCTCCGTCTATAAGAACAAGAATCCCAAGACGAGAACGGCGTACCCCTACTTGGTAGATGTTCAATCGAACTTGCTGCGCGACCTAGGAACACGGGTCGTCGTTCCGCTCGTGAAGCTCACGGCGTTAGGAAAGAAGCCGATCAAGAACCTGACACCGGTGCTCGAAGTAGACGGGCAGAAGTTCATCATGTTGGTCCCGCAGCTCGCAGGCATTTCCCTCGACGATCTGGGCTCCGAAGTCGCATCTGCCGCGGAGCACCGAAACGACATCATCGCGGCTCTGGATTTTCTGATCACCGGGATTTGATTCGACTGTCGCTGGATAGCTTCGCCGGTGGCTACGCTAGAGGGCTACCGCTAGAAGGCTTCGCCGGTGGCTGCGTTAGAAAGCTGCCGCTGGTCAGATCGCATGAACCTCTGTCTAGCGGTAGCTATCTCGGCGCACCGGCGCCCTGCTAGCGGCAGCTTTCTAGCGGTAGCTAACGTCTTATTCGGGTCTGTCTAGCGACAGCTTTCTCGGCACCATCGTGCCTTTCCAGCGGCAGCTTCCCATCGACACTAATACTCCTTTCTCTGCACCAGCCTACCGATTTGGACTACTGTCTGCTTGTCTCGGGCAGAGCAGCGCGGTACCTTGCATGCGAAGCCGCGATCGACGCGGTAATGCGTGCTCAAGGAGGAGCAATGGCCAGAAGGAGTCTGGAACCGAAGCAGTGGATGGCGAGTGAAGCCATCGAGTCTCGGATCTTTGTCTTGCGACGCCAGAAGGTGATGCTAAGCAGTCATCTTGCTGCGCTGTACGATGTCCAGCCGCGGGTTCTTGTTCAGGCCGTGAAGCGCAATTCGGCCCGCTTCCCTCCCGATTTCATGTTCCAGCTCACGTCGAGCGAGTTTGAGATCTTGAAATCACAAACTGTGATTTCAAGCTGGGGTGGCGCCCGGCGATCGCGTCCGTATGCGTTCACCGAACAGGGTGTCGCAATGTTGGCAAGCGTGCTGCGCAGCGAACGTGCCATCCAAGTGAATATCGAGATCATGCGTGCATTCGTCCGCCTTCGCCGCATTCTTGCGTCCAACGCAGAGCTTTCACGCAAACTGGACGCGCTCGAGCGGAAATACGACTCTCAGTTCAGAGTGGTTTTTGATGCGATTCGCGAGCTGATGAGTCCGCCGGAGCCACGGAAGAGGCGACCCATAGGATTTGCGGATTGGCCCAAAGAGTAGAACAGTGCCTCTCGAAGAAACGCTACCGCTAGACAGGTCCGCCGATGGCTGCGCTAGAGAGCAGTCGCTAGATGGGTCCAGTTTGCCTCTGTCTAGCGGGAGCTTTCTCGGCGCATCTGCGCCTTTCTAGCGGCAGCTTTCTAGCGAAAGCTAATAGTCGCGGATGATGGACGCGAGTATCTCGGGATTGATGACGACCCACCCGAGCGCCACAAGATTGATAATGATGGATGCGACGAAGGTAACGACGAACGACGTCTTCTTCGTCTTATGCCGGAACGCGAGCTGCGCGAACCACGCGCCGGGCCAGCCGCCGAGTAGCGAGAGCAGGTGCAAGGTCTGTTCTTGTGTTCGCCATTTCTTGTTCATTGCGGCGCTCTTGTCGAAGGCGTAGGCGAAGATGGTGATGCCCGAGAGTGCGACGTAAATGGCTGGCACAAGAATCGGCACCCGGCCCATGAATGCCAGCCCGGCAACGAGACCGACGAAGAGTAGGGAGCCTGCGACCGCAACCCAGGGGGAAAGCGTGGACGCTTTCTCCTTCTCCTTAGCTGCCGGCTTCGCTTTGGACATTGCGATCGGCTGAATCTTCGCCGCACGCAACCGACCGCGCTCATCGCGCGACAACTCATACGTGACTCGCTCGCCGAGCATCGGTCTCTTCGCGCGCCGCGCGAACTGACTGATATGGCAGAACGTTCGCTCACCGCCGCCGGCGGGTTCGAGGAAGCCGAAGCCGCGGGAGTCGTTCCATTCGACGAGAGTGCCTTTGAGGCGCATGGGTTTTCCTTCTTTGTCTGACCTGCCGCTAGGCTTTCATGCCGTCGATAGTGCGGCTTTCCTGCCGATAGGCTTTCGTGCCGACAACGCTCGGCTTTCGTCTTCAGGAGGTCCTCCGCCGATACTCCTCAATCATCTCATCCGTCACATCTTCCGCGAAACACAACGGCGCTCTTCCGCCTGGCTTGCTGTACGCGCTGCGCGCGCCGCACCGGCGGCCGGCGCGATCGACGTTGTAAGGGCAGGGGCAGTTGCCGGGGTACGCAGCGATGCTGAGTTTGATGAGGATGTCGCGGACTTCGGAGTTGGAGAGTTTGGAAGCCGAGAGGTCAGCGTGGGCGGGAGGCCCCAGTGCAAACAACAGTGTGCTGACTAGAACTGCGAAGCGATGCATTTGTCTAGGATGCGTCCGCATCTCGCATGTATTCGTGATGCACGTCCCATTCTAAGCCTCCAAACTCGGGCGATTCCCTGCTTGGATCGCAGGTTGTGAAATGAATCGGCGTGACGCGCCGCACGACTTAGCTATAACCGAACGCCTCTCGAACGATAACTGGCACGGATAGTCGAGTGGCGAAGATCATTCCAGGGCTGAACTCTGCGAAGGGTGGCGAGCGCCGGTTCGGCGAGCGCTTGGAAGCGCTGCTCGAAGACGATTATCTATGCTGGTTCAATGTTCCGATCGGCAGGCGCTATCAGCATCCCGACTTCGTCGTCCTGCATCCTCGGCGCGGGTTGCTCGTGCTCGAGGTGAAAGATTGGAAGCTAGACACAATCCAGTCGATCACGCGCGAGCGCGCAACAATCATGACGCTCGGCGGCCCGAAGGAGGTAGCCAATCCGCTCGCGCAGGCAAGACAGTACGCCATCTCGATTAAGTCGACGTTTGAACGCGATCCGGCATTGCTCGCACCTTCCGGGAAACTCATGTTCCCGTATGGCTTCGGCGTCGTTCTGGCGAACATCACGCGTAAGCAGTTCGACAGCACTGACCTCAGAGAAGCGATCCCTGAGCACCTCGTCATCTGCAAGGATGAGATGACCGAAAGCGCGGAGCCTGAAGACTTTCAGAAACGTCTCTGGGACATGTTCACCGTGCGCTTCGACTGCCTGCTCACGATGCCGCAGATCGATCGCATCCGCTGGCACCTGTTCCCCGAGATTCGGATCTCGCAAAAGAATCTTTTTGGGTGCACCGTCGCGCAAGAAGAAAATCCTCCCGCGGACGCACTGATGCGTGTCATGGATCTACATCAGGAACAGCTCGCGCGGAATCTCGGCGAAGGTCACCGCGTGATCCACGGCGTCGCAGGTTCAGGCAAGACGCTGATTCTGGGCTATCGATGTCAGCGTCTCGCCGAAACGCTCAACAGACCGATTCTCGTTCTCTGCTTCAATGTCGCACTCGCATCGAAGCTCGAGCACATGATTACCGTACGCGGTCTCAACGATCGGGTGACTGTGCGTCATTTCCATGGATGGTGTTCCGATCAGCTCAAGCTCTATAACGTCAATAGGCCTTACGACGGCGCCGACTACCATGAGCGTCTCGTCGCGGCAGTGGTCGAAGGCGTCGATCGCGGCGCGATCCCTCGCGCACAGTACGGCGCGGTTCTCATCGATGAAGGGCACGACTTCTCGCCCGATTGGCTCAAGCTCATCACGCAGATGGTGGATCCGGAGACGAACTCGCTGCTGCTTCTCTACGACGATGCACAGTCGATCTACACGAACCGGCGCTCGCGCAAGTTCAGTCTGAAGAGCGTCGGTATTCAAGCGCAGGGGCGAACCACGATCTTGCGTGTCAACTATCGCAACACGAACGAGATTCTCGCGTGTGCGTTCAGAATCGCCGAGGACGTCATCAGACCGGAGGAGGCCGAAGAGGACGGCATTCCATTGGTGAAGCCCGAGATGGCGGGCCGACATGGCGCGGCTCCGAAACTCATTCGAGCGCGCTCGCTCTCCGAAGAAGCACAGCACATCGCAGCTCAGCTCAAGGCCTTTGGCTTGGAAGGACGAGCGTGGAGAGATATGGCAGTGCTCTACTGCGCGCACTTCATCGGAGATGAAATCGTTGCCGCTCTTCAGCAAGCGTACGTCCCGTTCGAGCGACTCGAAAAGGGTAGTTCACGCAAGTACAAGGCAGCGGAGAACAGCGTGAAGGTCATGACGATGCACGCGAGCAAAGGGCTGGAGTTTCCGATCGTCGCGATCGCTGGAGTCGGGCACATGCCGTATCGGGCGGAACAGGAAGCGGATGATGCGCGGTTGCTCTATGTGGCGATGACGCGGGCGACGGAGAGATTGGTGCTCACTGCCAGCAAGGTCAGTGTGTTTGTGCAGAAGTGGGCGGAGTGGGAGGAGGCGGCGTAGACGCCTGCTCACCCTAGGCAAACAGCGCATATTGATCGATTGCACGTCCCCAAGAAGGAAGAAAAAATGAAACTGATCCTCGGCGGCATCAATGGGGAGTATCTGAGAGAAATAGTGGATAACGCGGCCGAGGAAACTGAGCGAGTCGACGCAGCAGTCGCCTACGCAACAGACGGCGCTCTCCTGTTCGACTGGTGCCTGCAGAAGCGCATTCCACTTCGTTTCTGGGGACGATTCGATGAAGGCGTTCCTGTCTCCGTCCCCATCCTACGCAAGTTTCTGCAAGTAGCTTCACCAAATTTCGAATGCAGGCTACTTCGGAAGCTGCACGCCAAGGTTATCTGGTGGCGGGGATACGGGGTCTATATCGGCTCGTCTAACCTGACATCCGCAGCCTGGTACAACAATATCGAGGCAGGAATCTTCTTTTCCGAATCAGAGATCGCTGAAACTGAGCATGCTAGCGAAATTGAAGACCTGTTCAGAACTGCTGATCGTTACTCCACGCCGCTCACTCGGGAGCTTGTGGACGCAATAGAGAAGAGGGAACGAGCACTTCAGCAACGAGCCAGGCAAGACGAGGCAAGCGCAAAGGAGCTTCTGAGTAATCCGAATGTGCCGTGGTGGGACGGGTTGTCCCGCGCTTCTAAAAGGTCAGCTTCAGATGCAGCCAAGCAGACATTTCTGGTCGAATGGAATGAGACGCTTGAGACGATGCGGCGGCTTGCTGCTCGCGTTTCATCGGATCAGAACCGCCCTGTATGGATCGGCGGGACTGTTCCAAGTGGGGCTCAGGCAGATCAGTTCCTGCATGCCCACTACTACCAGCGAACCTTCGATGGACCTAGGGCCATGTACGAGACGCTGTTCGAACGGAATAGACGCGACCCGGAGCTCGCGACCCGAGAAGCAATTGACTGGTGGCGGGGGTTGAAGGCGGCGCCGACTCACGAGGACGTCACTTTGAACGATTGGTCGGTGTATCTGCGGGAACATCTATCGCGCGAACGCCTCAAGACGCTATCGGCCGAGGACCTTGCTGGCGTTTGCAACCGGGTTTACGCAATGCGTGACTATGCTCGTCGTGTCGCAAACGGTTCGATCGGACTGCCCGGCGGGCGAACATACACCATGGATGAGAAGATTGCGGCGCTAGCCAGTTTCCTTTTCCGCGCGAGGTCGGCAGCGGGCAAGACGTTCAGCGATAGCCTCTGGTTTGTCCTGTATGGCGGTGCGAAGGCCGAGCTACCCGAGCGACTTTGGGAAGCGAGGATGAATTCTGACTTTCATCTCGAGCATCTCGGGATCAGCGCTCTGGGCGAGTTGGTAGGGTGGGCTCTTCCGGATGACTTTCCGCCTCGGAACGGGCGCACGAGCAAAGCGCTGCGCTCTCTCGGTTATAACGTCCACATACATGTCTAGTACGATGTGGCGGCGCGAGACGCGCTTGGAGGTCTGAGTGGATGAGCGAAAGAGAAGAAGGCGAACTCGATAATAATGCTGAGTTCCGGAAAGCTTGGCTGCTCACGTGGAACCCAAAACGCTGGTCATGGCCTGCGTTTCAGGCGTCGCTGGAGAATGCGGCCAGAGGCGAGGTCGTGCATGACAGCTGGAGCTGCGCAAACACAGCTGCGAAGGTCGGCGACGAAGTCTGGCTGGTTCGACTAGGCACTGAACCGCGCGTTGTATGTGGTCACGGGAGAATCACTCGGAGCCCCTATGACGCGCCCCATTGGGATGCCGAGCGAAGAGACGATGGAGAAACAACTAAGTTCATAGGCGTCGAGTTCGACAGCCTCCGCGACCCTGATGGTCCGAATGTTGTTGCAGTCGAGCAGTTGTCCGAACACACAGGTGACGGGCAGCGCTGGACTCCACAGCAGTCTGGTATCGAGATCAAACCCTCCGCGCGCGAAGTGTTGTGGGCGCTTTGGAATGGTGAGGACGTCTCATCCGATGAGGCAGAGCCGCCGATTGTCGCCCTGGCATCGCGACTCACAGCAGACCATGTGAAGAAGGCCCTTCAGAGCATCGACCGCGACGGCATTCCGCCGGATGCAGAATCCACTAGATACGATCTGATCGAGGGTTCGAAGCGATATCCGCCGAAGTATGTTCTTGAACTCGCAGCGGAGCATGCGACCGGTCAGCGTCTTGATCGAGCAACCTTCAAGGGCGGTGAAGGTAGCACTGTCTTTCGAATTCTCCGGAGGCTAGGTTTCGTGATAGGACCGAAACAGGAAATTGAAGAGCTCGATGCTATAGAACCGAAAGAAGCAATCGAGGAGCTCGTAGCAAAGTTTCTGGAGCAAGCAAAGACCAATGACCTTAGGAATAGCGATTATCTCGAGGAGTACCGTGGGCTTGAGGTGAAGGTGAGCTTCGGGATGGGAAACCCTGCTCGCGTTCCGTGGATTGCATTTCTCGCCGAAGGTCAGAAAGTTTCGCAGGGAATCTATCCTGTGCTCCTTTTGTTCAAGGAGCAGAACATCCTGCTTCTGTGTTACGGGATCAGTGAGACGAACGCTCCAGGCCGCGAATGGAAAAACGTCGCTGGGCGCCAGACGGTCGAGCAATGGTTTCGACAAAGATTTGACAACGGCCCAGTTCGCTATGGCAGCTCCTTCGTATTGGCAGCTTACGACGTCGCTGGCAGCTTCGATGCAACTGACTTAATGAGCCAACTCGACGGAATGATCGAGCACTATCTTGAGATCACACGCGCTGCCGAGTCCATCGAGAAGGTTGAACCTTCTACCTCGACTAAGTCCCTTGAGGTGCGCGCTAATCTAGCTGAGGCCGTCGCTTCTTTCGGACGCGCACTAGAGCAGGCGCGAGTCTCATTCGGTCCTCGACATCAAGACTTCATTCGCGCACTACTCGCGAGTCTTGCGACCAAGCCTTTCGTTATCCTTACGGGCCTTTCGGGCTCCGGCAAGACACAGGTCGCGGTTCGGCTTGGTGAATGGTTCGGCAGCGACCGTCTCTTTGTGGCTGCGGTTCGTCCGGATTGGACTGGGTCGGAAGCGGTCTTTGGTTACGAGGATGCTCTGCGTAGTGCCGAAGGTGGCAGATCTGCCTGGGCTGTGCCTGGGGTATTGGAGTTCATGCTCAAGGCGGCGAGAGATCCACACCATCCGTACCTATTAGTGCTGGATGAGATGAATCTGGCGCACGTGGAGCGATACCTAGCGGACGTCCTCTCTGGAATGGAGTCGAGGCAGCACTGCCTGCCGAACCTGAAGAAGGAGGCAGATGGCTGTTGGCGTATCCCGGCCGGGCAGGATGCTCGCTTGCCGTTCCCGAGGAACTTGTGGGTGATCGGCACTGTAAACGTCGATGAGACAACCTATATGTTTTCCCCCAAGGTCCTCGATCGCGCGAACGTTTTTGAGTTTCGCGTCACGAGTGACGAGCTGCGCGCGGATGCGGTTAAACCTCTGCGATGTTCGCCCGGCGATCCGGCCCTCATCCGTGGTCTTCATACGATTTCAAGCGATGACGGCTATCATCTGCGCGCGCAAGGTGACGTCGCCCACCTCTCGAGTCATTTGCGCGACTTACATAGAGTGCTCTCGCGCTATGGAATGGAGTTCGGTCACCGCACGTTCTACGAATCCTTGAGATTCGCTGGATTGATGCGGCTCGCTGGTGCTGACAGCATCGATCACGTGCTTGATCGGATTCTTATTCAGAAGATCCTTCCGAGGCTTCACGGAGCACGAAAGCGCCTGGAAGCGCCGCTGCTTGCGCTCGCATACTTCGCACGGGATCTACCTAGCGACGTGCCAGCGGATGACAAGCTCATAGAGATGAAACCGGACAGCCTCCAGAACAATGTCGCTGCGCGGCTACCGATCTCGCACGACAAGGTTTCGCGAATGCTTCGCTCGCTAAGAGCCAACCAGTTCGCCAGCTTCACTGAGTAGCTGTGCCAGCACTGGCATCTGTTGTAGTGCCGCTTGCGTGTCGCGTTGCGGGCGCGTCAGCGACGCTACGGATTGCGCTCCTGCCGCGGGCGGACGTGAACTCGCGCGCGCTCATCGATGATCGAGGTGATGAGGACTCGGATTCTACCGTCGCACCTGTCCAACTGCTGGAATCGCACGAATACCGATACGATTGGGAAGTGTCAGGCATCCCGGGTGCCACATTTGTTACAGATCCAGAAGAGATCTTTCAACCAGACACGAACGATGGACTGAAGGGGCGTCTTCGCCCGGGCCTTGCAACAGGCATGTTGCGTGTTGTGCTTCGAGTAGCGAACTTGACCATAGGCGAGCTGGAACTAGAGGTCAGATCGCGAAAGCTGAGCTATCGGGACGAGTATCGATGGATGCTGCATGACATCGCCACTCAGATGAGCGAGCTTGTCATGCAGCGGTTTGCCGCATCAGCGGCGCTCTTCGAATTGGAGCCAAGTAAGGATGCAGTGACTCTGTATCAGAGATTTGAGTTCCTCAGATCCTTGTTAGCGGATGAAGCGATCGATGTCGCGTTTCAGCAGATTCGCAGGCGTCCACACGTCGCATGGGAAGAAGAGCAGGAACTCATTTCAACTGGGCGCATGCTGAAGGCGAGCTCGCACGTCGTTCGCAGCCTATCTAAGCCAGGCGGCCGTGTTCTCTGGTCGCGAGGTCCAGTTTCTTCGCTGCCAGCGCAGATCCTGACGCTACGCACAGAAGCGACTCACGATACAGCTCCGAATCGCTTCGTCCGATTTGCACTCGAACGATGGCGGCAGGTTGTGAGCGACATCCAAGAAGCTCTCGGTACCAGCGATCAAGTAGTTCGTGCGCGAGGGATCCGAGAGACAGGACAGGTCTTGGCGTGGATCGATGGGATCCTTCACGACGAGCTCTTCAAAGAGCTGGGGGAGCTGACGCATTTCCCCGCGGACAATCAGGTGTTGCATCGTCGGGAGGGTTATCGCGATGTATTTCGGGCCTACTTGGAGTTCGAGCTCGCTGCGAGGCTCTCGTGGCGAAGGGACGATGCCGCGTACAAAGGCGCGCAGCGCGATGTAGCGCAGCTGTACGAGTACTGGGCGTTTCTTCAGCTCGCTAAGATTATCGCGAAGCTGGCTGGCGATTCCTTCGACGTCTCTTCTGTACTCGAACTGCACGAAGCTGGGCTGACGGTTGGACTTCGAACCGGGAAGTGCACAGTAGTGCAGGGGGTGGTCGAGCGTCTGGGACGCTCGATGCGCGTAGAGTTCTGCTTCAACAGAACTTTCAAGCCGCCGCATGGAACTTGGACGATGCCTATGCGGCCGGACTACTCACTCATCATTGAGCCCTCGCCATATGAAATAGCTCGCTTTGAACCAGTCATCTTGCACTTTGATGCTAAGTATCGAGTCAACGCGATCAAGGAGTTATTTGGTACGGATGATGAGCAGGCGCTGGACGAGGAGGAGTCGGACCAGCGAGCTGAAAGGCTAGGCGCGAAGCGTTCTGATCTGTTGAAGATGCACGCCTATCGAGATGCGATTCGTCGCTCGGCCGGTGCTTACGTCCTCTATCCGGGTGACGATGTTCCCGCGAACAACCCTTCCTATCAGGAGTACCACGAACTGCTCCCCGGACTCGGCGCCTTTGTTCTCCGTCCGTCAGCGACGGGGGATGTTGCGGGGGCAGGTGCACTGCGTGATTTCATCGAGAGTATTCTCAACCACGTTGCGGAGCGCTTCTCTCGGCATGAGCGCGGCCGCTTCTGGATCGAAGAGACGCTCGCACGGTACGAGGTTGGCACTTCGAAGGACCTCTTCGCGTACGGTGAGCCAGCCCCTGACACGACAGTTCTGCTGGGCTACGTGAAGAGCCACGAGCATTGGAATTGGATCTGCAAACGGCAGACTTACAATGTGCGAGCGCAGGGGCGAAGGGGCGGTGTGAGCCTCGGGGCGGACCTCCTTCACAGCCAATTGCTGTTGCTCTATAGCAAGAAGATCGGACTCGTGCGCCTCGCGCGCGTTGTCTCCCGCCCCGAGCCGGCATCAGCGGAGGCCATGAAAGCTGCGGGGTATCCGAGCCCGGGCGGCGAGTACTTTTGTGTGCAGATCACCGATCTCACAGAATTACGTGCTTCGATTTCTCTAAGCGCGACGGACATAGAGATGTTCGCAACGGCATTAACTGGAACAGTTGGTAAGCCGGTAGGCTCCACCTGGGGGAAAGTGCTAAGTGCAGGCGGCAAGTACTGACCGCTCGCTAGGTGACATGTAGCGCCGTCTGGCATCGGAGTGCTCCGGGTCGACAGGGCGGTTGCCTTGGCCTATCTTTGTGGCTCACGTCAAAGCATTAGAAGAGCCGGCGGCGGGACGCTAGGGGCTAACTCACCGACACCAACGGGTGAAATGGTGGGGGACAAGGGGCCTCTTCCAACTTGTCGCGAGTGGCTACTCAGGTAAATGGCCAATGTCGGTCACCGTGTATCAAGCGTTATGAGCGCACAGTGTTCGATAGCGACAATCATTCACATCACGCTAATGGCGAAATAAATGAATACCGAATTGCTTGAGCTGCGCGAGAGGCTCCGTCAATTTGCTACTGACCGCGACTGGGATCAGTTTCACTCGCCAAAGAATCTCGCCTCAGCGCTCAGTGTAGAAGCTGGTGAACTCCTCGAGTGCTTCCAGTGGTTGACTGAGGATCAGAGTCGACACTTGCTCAAAGACCAAAAGGTAAGAGTCGAAGCGGAAATTGCGGATGTGCTTGTCTATCTAATCCGCTTGGCAGACAAGCTTGATATTGACCTTATAGATGCTACGCGCCGGAAGATCGCTGCGAATGCTGAGAAGTATCCGATTGAGAAGGCACGAGGGAACGCAAAAAAGTACACCGACTTGTAGCTGCAATTCGCATGATTGTCTATCAAGCAACGAAAGGGCAATTTCTCAGGGATACGTTTCACGACGATATTCACGAGATTATCCGAGACTCATACAAAGAGTGTACGGGTCGCGAAGTTGGGCGCTCCGAACTCGCTTCTTGGCGCGAGTCTCTCGTCTGTATGGCCAAGGTCCTGAACGATGAAGCGATTCCCATCGATGTCGGCGTGGCAATCGAGTACGTTATTCCACAAACGGCCAAGCGTGTGGATTTCATACTCACTGGTGCTGGACCTCAAGACGATCCGAAGGTGATCATCGTCGAGCTCAAGCAATGGTCAGAGGCGAAGCGAACGGAGAAAGATGGAGTTGTCACTACGCGGTTTCTGGGGCGTGAACAGGAGGTGAGTCATCCTTCGTACCAAGCCTGGTCCTACGCGGCGCTCCTGAACGGATTCAACGAAGCCGTGTACGAGTCGAGAATGGAGCTTCACCCCTGCGCTTATCTGCACAACTACGCACCCGACGGAGTGATCGATCACGACTGCTATCGGCATTACCTCGATAAGGCGCCAATCTTCCTTAAGGGCGAGGCTGAGCGGAGGCGTCTTCGAGAGTTCATCAAACAGCATGTTCGGTGGGGAGATCGCGCAGGGCTACTATACAAGCTTGAGAATGGTCGAATCCGACCATCGAAAACTCTCGTCGACAGCCTCGCGCGAATGATTCGCGGCAACAAAGAATTTGTGCTGGTAGATGATCAGAAAGTGGTTTACGAAACAGCTCTAGTCACAGCGGCTCGTGGTTCAGAGACAGCCAAGCAAGTACTGATAGTAGAAGGAGGGCCGGGGAGTGGAAAGTCAGTTATAGCAGTCAACCTGCTAGTTGAGCTAACCAAGCGTGGCTTAGTCACGAAGTACGTCTCGAAGAATGCTGCCCCCCGTGCCGTCTATGAAAGCAAGCTCACAGGTGTTCTCTGGAAAACAGAGATCTCGAATCTTTTCTCGGGGTCGGGTGCTTTTACGGATGCGAGATCGAACACGTTCGACGTACTGATCGTCGACGAGGCCCATCGTCTTAATGAGAAATCCGGCCTGTACGGCAACCTCGGTGAGAATCAGATCAAAGAGATCATCTCGGCTGCTAAATGCACAATTTTCTTCCTCGACGAGGATCAGCGTGTAACGCTTAGCGATATCGGGCACAAGGAAGAGATCCGCTCCTGGGCGGCTTCGATGCACGCGAGGCTGCACCAGGCAGCACTGTCATCGCAGTTCCGTTGCAACGGCTCTGACGGATACTTGGCCTGGATTGATCAGACACTCCAGATCCGGGAGACAGCAAATGATGTTCTGGATACCAGAGAGTTTGACTTTAGAGTACTAGATTCTCCCGGTGCGGTTCGCGAAGCGATCGTGAGTGCAAACCGCGCTAACAACAGATCCAGAATGGTGGCCGGCTATTGTTGGCCTTGGAATAGCAGGAAGGATTCCCGGGCAATGGATGTGGTTATCCCGGAGCACAAGTTTGAGATGCAGTGGAACCTGTCCAGCGACGGTAGCTTATGGATCCTGGCCCAGGAATCTGTCGAACAGATCGGTTGTATTCACACGTGCCAAGGGCTCGAAGTCGACTACATCGGTGTCGTTATCGGTCCCGATCTAGTTGTTCGGAACGGGCACGTGATAACTCGACCAGAGCACCGCGCATCAAGTGATAAGTCGATCAGGGGTTACAAGAAGCTGATGCGATCGGACCCAGAGGGTACAAGGGCGCGGATAGACCAGATCATTAAGAACACCTATCGAACTCTAATGACTCGCGGCATGAAGGGATGCTTTGTATATTGTACTGATGCAGAGACTGCCGCCTATCTAAGATCGCGGATCGTCGTAGCACCGCCGGCATCAGCGATTTACGCAGAATCAGTGCCGCAGCCTGCTCATCGATCGACGGAGCCGTTCCGGCGGCTCTCGGCACGTGAATCGGTGCCTTACGAGAACTGCGTGCCAATCGTCGAGCTGAAGTTTGCGGCCGGCGTATTCAGTGAATCACAGGTCTTTGATCCAGAGCGCGTGCAGTGGGTCGAGTTGCCTACTCATTTCCGCCTCCAAAAAGGAATGTTTGTCGCTCAAGTGATCGGCGAATCAATGAATCGACGGATACCAAACGGATCCTGGTGCTTGTTCAGAATGAATCCGTCTGGCACGAGGCTCGGCAAAGTGGTGGTAGCCCAGCATCGGAGTATTCATGATCCGGAACTTGGTGGAGCCTATACTGTGAAGATATACCGGAGTGACAAAGTGGAATTGGCCGATGGTGGCTGGGATCATCGACGAGTCACGCTCAGTCCCGACAGTTTTGATCAGTCGTACAAAGACATCGTGATCGATCACGGCATGGATGATCAGGTACACATTGTCGCCGAGCTCTTAGGTGTGCTGGATTGATGTGGTGGTCGACTCCGCTTCTGATCCACTAGTTAGAGCGGTGGTCAACAAAAAGTCGGGGGGCCAAGGGCAGGCAGCAGAGATCGAACGTCATACACTTCAATGTGCGGTTGGCGCACTTCGCCGCCGTAGATGTGATCTGATTCATGCGTACACGAACGATGTTCTTGATCGATTTCACGGAACATGGCGGTGAAGAGACGTAGGTTGCACTCCGTATCAGTGAAACAAGGAGCCGCGGCATGGAGCAGGCATCACAGTTCAGAATCGATCGGACGCTCCTACCTTGTCGAGTGACAAAATCAATGGTGTCGGAGCTTGAGGGAGCAATCAAGCCACTGCTCGCCGACGTCATGAACGGTATCAATGCCGATATAAATACCCGTATCGTGATCAGCGACGCTAGCGGGGACGAACTTTGAGTTCCGCTGGTGCAATTATCACGCCGTTGTTCTCTGATTCCACATCGGAGCTGCGGATCGAGATCACTGGAAGTGGAGCTGGTAACGTTGCCGGAACACCCGGCGCCAGTGTGCGCATAAGATTCCGAGTGGAGAGCCCACCTGCGCTTCATATCGTAGTGCAACCGCCACGCGCCAGAGAGCAAGCGGTAGGAATGTTGGATCGAGTTCAACGGATACTCGACGGTTACTCTGATACCTCAAAGTGGCTTCGTGCTTCCAGGTCTACTCGTGAGGCAATTCTGTTGCTCGGTGGACTGATCGCTCTTTTCTGTTTGCTTGTGGGCTGGGACGCCATCAAGACCAATAAGATTCCGGAACTGGTATCGCCTACTTTTTCCTTCTGGTCCGTACTTTCAATATGCCTGCTCGGATACGTGTTCGTGAGCGGTCGATTTTTTCCGGCGTGCGCCTTCGATACGAAAGTGCGTGCCCGCCTGGATGAACACAAGACGTGGGCGAGAAGGGCTCTTTGGACTCTCATCTACGTGGATCGAGTTGTACTAGTCCTAGGAGGGCTTCTTCTCGAGCAGGCAAAGCCTTTTTGGTTCGCATTCTGGTAGTTGCGAGTTTGTTCCCAGCGACGCTCTGGGGGATTGTGCGTGAAGATAAGTAGAAGATTCGGCCTGGGAGTAAGTCAATACGAGCTCGACTTTGTGGATATCGATACTGATCGGGACATCCCGCTCTTCATCGATCCATTTTTTATTGGTATTCGCAACGACTCGTGGTCGATGGAGGCGGCTAGAACGCTCAGAAATTTCTTTCAAACCTTCGTCACGCTTTTGCGTAGTGGGGCGAAGGACCAGGCCCGAGCAATGTTCAACCATCTTCATGAACCTAATGAGACATGTCTGGGTCTGTCGCGCCATGCACCAAGAGGCAATGCTATAGGGGAAAAGGACGCGAATAAGTTGTTCGTAAGCATCGCGCAGAGCCGCGCAATAGCTACGGGTATCGTGGAGGATCTCGAGGACTTCCGCCTTTTCATACCAGGGATCGACAAAGACAAGATCTCCGACATGGCGACTAACGTCATCAGGGCGCAGTTGATTAGGTATACGCAGAGTCAATGCAAGATTTGGGGGATTCCTCTGCAACCTCGGATTCCGACAGGGTTCTATTGGGATGCTCAGGCGAGGTGCTGGTCCAACTCCTATGCAGAAATGCTAGTGGTCGATCAAAGAAGGATACTACTCACGCCAAAGGCTATCGTATCGTACGCCAAGCGGTATACATCGAAGCAATACCATTCGAAGTTCGTTCTGGAATACCTACAGAGTGAACATCTGAGCGCGAGATCCGTTCTCGTTCAGGAGCGAAAGGACGGAACGCCGTATGTCACAAAGAAGAACCTTACCGAAAAGGTGGCTCCTCATTCGAAAGAGTTCCTCGCGAAATTCACTCAAGCCCATCCAGACGTATTCAACGACTTTAAGGCTTGGGTTCGAACGTCCACGCGTCCGATAAGAAACGAGGAACTGGCTACAGAGTCGGCGAGCGACGTCGCGGCCTTTTTGGTAAGTAAGTTAAAGGCTATTCTCCCAGGAAACGAGCAAGCGAGCCTGTACCATCGCACGGTAGTGGGAATCCTTGAGCTTGTGCTGTATCCCGATCTTGTTTCCCCTGTGATCGAGAAGGAGATCCATGAAGGTCGGAAACGAATAGATATCTCGTTCGACAATGCAGCGCCCTCTGGTTTCTTCCATCGCGTGCACACGATATACAGAACTCCCGCGCAGTTCGTCTTCGCTGAGTGCAAGAACTACACCAAGGAAGTAGCAAATCCAGAACTTGATCAACTAGCTGGTCGGTTTTCGATGAATCGGGGCAAGGTCGGGCTTTTAATCTTTAGATCGACCAATGATATGCAAACACTCATCAATCGGTGCAGCGATACGTACAAAGACGATCGCGGAGTCGTGTTGCCGATCTGCGATAGCGACCTAGTCACGATGCTAGAGCGCATGATCGAAGGTGAGAAGACAACGTATGAGGACACCTTGATGTCGCGATTCCGCAGTATTGCTCTTGCTTAGCGCGAGGGAGTTTCCGAGACCCTTGGCTATGGGGCTGTCTGATTGACCATCGACCACATTGCATTGGACACCCATCGAATTTCTAGCACACACTGGCACACACACACTGGGACACGCGCCGATTTCTAGCTGAACGCCCAGATACTTGCGTCCAAGGTCGCCGCTAGCTCACATATATATGTAGGCACCTAGCGATTCGGCACAGGAGGTGCCATATGACTTACGCGCGGAAGACGCTGGTGTCGCTCAGCGATACCCCGTACTACCATGTCGTTGCTCGCTGCGTCCGCCGCGCATGGCTGTGGGGCTTCGATGAGTACGCGGGCCGCGATTACTCGCATCGCAAAGAATGGGTGCTCGAGCGATTGGCGCAGCTGACGTCGATCTTCACGATCGAAATCTGCGCGTTTGCTGTGATGTCGAACCACTATCACCTCGTCGTGTACGTCGATCAGGCACGATCGCGGGAGCTGAGTAGAGAGCAAGCCGTCGAGCGCTGGACGCAGCTCTTCCGTGCTCCGCCTGTGGTGGAGCGCTGGAGCAATGGGAAAGCTACACAAGCAGAGCGACAGCTCGCCGAGCTCATCATCGACAAGTGGCGCAAGCGCTTGAGCGATCTGAGCTGGTTCATGAAGTGTCTCAACGAGCACTTGGCTCGTCGCGCAAACGCAGAAGACAACTGCGACGGCCGCTTCTGGCAAGGTCGCTTCCGGTCGCAAGCACTGCTCGACGAGGCGGGTCTGCTCACCGCGATGGCGTACGTCGATCTCAATCCCGTGAGAGCGGGTATCGCGTCGACGCCGGAAGATTCGGAGTTCACCTCGATCTACGAGCGTGTTCGAAGATTCAAAGGAGTGGAAGCGAAGGGCGCCGAGCCCGCAGCGAAACTTCCTCTGCAATCCTTCTCGGATCAGGGGAGTGGGGCGGTGCGCATCCCATACTCCTTCAAGGACTATTTGCAGCTCGTCGACTGGACTGGTCGCGCAATCCGAAACGACAAGCGCGGTCACATCGACGCGCGGCTCCCACCGATCATCACGCGGCTCAACATCGATCCGCGCGCGTGGGAAGCGGCGATGCAGCCGCGCGGCAACGTGTTTGGTCGCGCCATGGGTCGGCTCAATCACTTGCAGCTGCACGCTAAGGCGCTCGGACAGTCTTGGGTCCGAGGGCTACGCAGAGCCGAGCTGCTTTATGGGTGAGCGCTCTCCCTCGATTCACTTGAATCGCTCTTCTCTCTGCTCGCCACGCACGGACGATTCGGTCCGGCCGCCCTCGGCCACGCGCGCGGAGACGTTTCAATTGCAATCATTGCTATCGCGCGCTCGCGTAAGCGTGAGTCCGCGCCAATGCCCCAGACGCGAACGAAGCTGGCGTTCAATCGGTGCGTGTCCCCGATTTCCGGCATCGCAATACTCACACGATCCGCTCGAACCACGGGCTCAGTTCGATCGTTGATGCGTCATCCGCGATAGTGAAGGTGAGGAATGCCGATGATTCACCACGTGTCTGTTGGAACCAACGATCTGGAGCGATCTAAGCGCTTCTACGACGCCGTGCTGCCGATTGTTGGCATCTTGCCGTTCGCAGTGGCGGGAGACGGAGTCGGCTACACCTGCGGCACTTTCCACTTCAGCATGCAGGTGCCGATTGACGGAAAGCCAGCGTCTGTCGGCAACGGGAGCCACGTCGCCTTTGGAGTTGAGAACCGCGGCATGGTGGATCGTTTCCACGCAGTTGCCTTGGAGCACGGCGGTTCAAGCGATGGCCAGCCCCGCTTGCGTCCTGACTACGATCCACACTATTACTGCGCTTTCGTCCGAGATCCTGACGGAAACAAGCTCGAGGTAGTGACGTACTCTGGCCACTGACGTGAGCACACACGAGGACACGCACCGATTTCAGGTCAAATGACCAGAATCTCGCGTGCTGTGCTGCCGGCGGCTCGCATATATATGTAGCCAAAGGGACGCAGAGTTGGACACCCACCGATTTGTTCGGCTAAGTTGATGGGTGTCCAATTACTGAATTGCCGATCTTGCAGAGGTCTCTCCATGATAGGAGGCTATGTTCGGGAACTCGTGCTCCTCACCTTGTGCGTCGTGGCTATCCAGAGCCACGCGCGCGAAGTGGTTGGCCCAGTAAACAAAATCTATGCTCGTCGGGGAGATGCCGAGCTTAGGCTCCTGATCTATCGAGCCGATGATATGCGCGAGGGCGAGCAGCGGCCCGCCATTGTGAGCTTTCACGGCGGTGGCTGGGTTATGGGTGAGCCTGAGTGGGCTGAGGGAAATGCTAGACATTGGGCAGCTCTCGGCATGGTCGCGTTCTCGGCGCAGTACCGCTTAGCGAGCGAGTCCACGACACCCGCCGATGCGGTCGCCGATGCGCGCGCAGCGATCCGTTGGATACGTGAGAACTCGAAGGAGCTTGGGGTCGATCCGAATCGACTCGCTGCTCATGGGTGGTCGGCCGGCGCGCATCTCGCCGCTAGTGCCGCAGTTCTCCGTGACAGTGAGGACCACAAGATCAGTGCTCAACCGAATGCACTTGTGCTGTTCTCGGCGGCGGTAGACGTCGAGAACGACAAACACCTCGAGCACATTCTCCGTGGGATCATACCAGTCCGTAGCCTCTCTCCAGCAGCGCACGTCCGCGGCGGACTGCCTCCGGCAATTCTGTTGCAGGGCGATGTAGACACCGTGACTCCGCTGCCAGGTGCGCAGCGCTTCTGCCAAGAGATGCGCGAGCACGGCAATCGATGCGAATTGGTTGTTTACCAAGATGTCGGCCATCTGTTCACACCGAAGGGCATTCCTGACGATGGCTGGCCAAAGCCTGATGCGCAGGTCAGTGCGATGGCGTCGAAAGCGGCAGATAAGTTTCTCGCGTCGCTTGGCTACCTCGAGGTGGACTCGGAGAAGCGGTGATCTATTGGCGAACCGAGAGCTATCAACGATTCGTGGGAGCACAAAGGAGCACAAAGGGAGGAGGCACTCATTGGGACATATATGGACGCCTCCTCACCGTCAAGCGTTGATGGGTGAACGGAAGCGGTGCTCGGACATATATCCGGCGTCGTGATGCAGCATGATATGTGCTGCGCGCCGTGATGAGCTGCGAACCTGCT
>JAEZFW010000083.1 GCA_023417315.1 Pseudomonadota bacterium | reverse complement strand
CCGACCCCCGACCCCCGACCCCCTAGTCACGACCCCCTGACGGTGATGACCATGTCTGATGAATCAAACGTCGATTACGAGGCGCTCGCCTCGAAGGCGATTTCGCAACCCGTCGTCACGCACATCTACACCGCGGACCCGTCCGCACATGTGTTCAACGGTCAGCTCTACCTCTATCCGTCGCACGATATCGATGCGGGCATTCCGTTCAACGATCTCGGCGATCATTTCGCGATGGAGGATTATCACGTTCTGCGACTCGACTCACCGACCGGCAAAGCGGTCGATTGCGGCGTCGCGTTGCATGTGAAGGATGTGCCGTGGGCCGAGCGTCAGATGTGGGCGCCGGACGCCGCGACGAATGACGGCAAGTATTATCTGTACTTCCCTGCAAAGCGTGCCGATGGAATCTTTCAGATCGGCGTTGCGGTGGGCGATCGTCCCGAGGGTCCGTTCAAGCCGGAACCGAAGGCGATCGAAGGCAGCTATTCGATCGATCCAGCGGTGTTCCGCGATGACGATGGTTCCTTTTATATGTATTTCGGCGGCATCTGGGGTGGGCAGCTACAGAAGTACCGCAACAACGTCTACGGCGGGAACAACGAAGAGCCGCTCGACGATGAGCCGGCGCTCGGACCCCGCATCGCTCGGCTGACGGCGGACATGAAGCAGTTCGCGGAATCTCCACGCGAGGTGGCGATCCTGGATGAGGGTGGCAAGCCGCTGCGCGCCGGCGATCACGATCGTCGCTTCTTCGAAGCATCTTGGCTGCACAAGTATCGCGGCAAGTACTATTTCTCCTACTCGACGGGCAACACGCATTTCCTCTGCTACGCGACCGGCGACAACCCCTACGGGCCGTTTACCTATCAAGGCAAGATCCTCGAGCCTGTCATCGGCTGGACGACTCACCACTCCATCTGCGAGTACCAAGGCAAGTGGTACCTGTTCTATCACGATTCGATCTTGTCGAACGGCGTGACCCACTTACGCTCAGTCAAGGTCACCGAGCTCACATACGACGCGAACGGGAGAATCATCCCAATCACTCCTTACAGAGACTAGAAAAAAGAGTTTGGAGTAGGCGTAGCCACAAAGAACACATAGAGCACAAAGGAGGCCCGGAAGAGGACGTCATCAGGATCCCGCGATTTCCCTTGTGTGTTCTTTGTGATCTTTGTGGCTACTGCGATCTTCTTCGCCGTCTTCTTCTTGCAGGCACGCCTACACCGGTCAATCGCGGTTGCACGCCGGTAGAAGCGATCCATTCGCGCAACGCCCTGCTATGATTCTGCAAAAGAATCAATGAACCACGTCCACAAGAGGAGAGCGCGATGCCTTGGTGGGGATGGCTGGTGCTGGGTGCGGTGCTGCTTGCCTCCGAGATGTTTCTTCTCGATGCGCAGTTCTATCTCGTCTTCCTCGGCGTTTCTGCAGCGCTAGTCGGTTTGTTCGGCTGGGCGGGCATCGATCTGCCGGAGTGGGGCGAGTGGCTCGCGTTCGGTGCATTCTCGCTCGTCACGATGGTCGCGTTCCGGCAGCGCGTGTATCAGCTCGTTCGAGGTCGAACCGGGTTCGTCGAGGAGCGCGTCATGCCCGGCGATCGCGTCGTCGTGCCCACTCTGCTCGCAGTCGGTGAAACGTGTCGCGTCGATTATCGAGGCTCTTCCTGGAGTGCGCGCAACGTTGGCGATCGACCCATTGATGCCGGCAGAGAAGCCGTGATCGCCCACATCGATGGTCTGACGCTGCACGTACGCAATCAGTAAGGTCTCACCCGAATCAGCGCCTAACAGAACTAAAGAACTGCGGAGAACCCAGCATGGATACCCTTTACGTCGTGCTCGCCATTGTCGCCGTGATCGTGATCGTCATCATGAAGACGGCCACGGTCGTGCCGCAGCAAAGCGCGTACGTGGTCGAAAATCTCGGTCGTTACAGTCGCACGATTCAGGCGGGCTTCCACATTCTCGTGCCGTTCATCGAGCGCATCGCATACAAGCACAACTTGAAGGAAGAGGCGCTCGACATTCCGGAGCAGGTTTGCATCACGAAGGACAACGTGCAGGTGGGCGTCGATGGCGTCTTGTATCTACAAGTGCTCGATGCGCGCAGCGCATCCTATGGGATCACCAACTATCGGTTCGCGATCGTTCAGCTTGCGCAGACCACACTGCGTAGCGAGATCGGCAAGATCGATCTCGATCGTACGTTCGAAGCGCGTGGCACGATCAATGCGAACGTCGTCAGCGAGCTCGATCATGCGACCGCGGCGTGGGGCGTCAAAGTGCTTCGTTACGAGATCAAGAACATCACGCCGCCAAAAGACGTGCTGCACGCGATGGAGAAACAGATGCGAGCCGAGCGCGAGAAGCGCGCGGTGGTGCTGACCTCGGAAGGCGACCGCGACGCGAAAATCAATCAAGCGGAAGGCGAGAAGCAGCGCGTCATCAAAGAATCGGAAGCCAAGAAGCAGCAACAGATCAACGAAGCTCAGGGTCAGGCCGAAGCGATCCTCGCGGTCGCCACCGCGACCGCGGAGGGTTTACGACGCGTCGGCACCGCATTGAACGGGCCAGGCGGAATGGAGGCCATGCAGTTGCGCGTCGCGGAGGAGTACGTGAAGCAATTCGGCAAGCTTGCAGACGAGGCAACCAGCACGTTGATCGTACCCGCGACCTTGAGCGATGTGTCCTCGATGATTGCGTTGGCAACGAGCGTGGTGAAGAACCAAAGCCGAGCAGCAGGGTGACGAGCACGCCCAGATAGCCTCAGAGCAGCGCGGAGGGACTCGACATGAGCATGTCATTTTGGATTCGAAGATACCTGAAGGTCTCCGCGATTGCGGTCGTGTTGATCGCCCTCGTGCAGATGCTGAAAGGTATGCCCACGACTGAGGCGGCAGTGCATGGGCTCCTCTGGGGTGTCATCACCGGGGCGGTGTTTACGCTCGCCCATTTCTGGAGAGTGCGTCGCGCGGGGCATTGCGCGATTTGCGAGACCCCGCCCGAGACGGTCGAGCGACACTAGAAGATCTGCGCGACCGGCTGCTCCTGCCGGTCGCGTCCACAATCCGTCATGCAGCGAGTGCGTTCGGCGCGATATCGAGCGCCTGTTCGAACTTACCTCGCACTTCGGTCAGGGGGAGCCGCGTCGTCGACTGCGAGGCCGGCACCCTCGGCGCCGCCAGCCAAAAGATACCGTTAGGATGATGCTTCGCACTCGTCGTCGTCGGCATACGTACGAAGTAGTCGCTGAACGGAATCGAAAGCGTACCGATCTGCATGCGAGTATCTGCGTCGACTTCGCTTGCAAACAGGTCGCAGCCGACGATCATCGAGCGGCCATCGAAACCTCTCATCTTGAACACCGCACGGTTCGTATTCGTCTCGACGCTTGATAGCGTGCGATGCACGTCTTGAGCGACGTCCGGGCTGTCGAAGTGAAGTCGCGATTCCTCTGCCATGATGTGTTCGACGCGCACTGAGTGCAGATTCAGGGCCGAGAGCAGCCGCTCGAGGTCCTTCGGCACGAACATCTCCTTGCCGCCGCGGGTCTCGTAGTCGCGCATGGGTTGTTGACTCAGCGCGGTGCATAGCGCGATGGACGTTCGTCCGTCGAGCAGCTCCAGCGCTTTGCCGATGAGGCGATCGTGCGCCCGATAGCCGGATCGAATCGCGTCCTTATAGATCGCGAGCTCCTCGGGAGTCGGTTTGAGGGTGAAGGTATCGGGATCGTGATGCCTCCAGTACTTATGCTGGTAGTGCGCGGTGGCGTTCGAAAAGAAGACTCCGACCATGGGAGCGCGAGCGCTGCGCCAGTAGTGCGCAAATACGTCCCAGAGCAACTGATCGAGCAGCATGGCGCGCCGCCATTTCGCTGCCTCGCCCGACTTGATTTCATCCAACACCTGCCGAACAGCCGCAACGGCGCTGCTCATCGACAAGCCGTGCTTCGTGAGATAGAGCATAGCCTGCAACGCCTTGCGCGGCGGCAGCGCGCCTGCGCGCGCGTGCCCCGTCACGGCTGCACGAATGAACTCGAATAGTGGAGCGATATCGGCAGAGGGGTGTTGGGAAGCCGCCCAGGGATCGGGCATGAAGATGGATTGATCGTGGCGATCGAACTTCACGTTCATGGGCGAGATCAGAAGCACGTTGCCCTCGCTGATTCGATCCCAGAAAACATCGTGACGTAGCTTGTCTGCTTCGTCGAGATCGACGATGCCGTGTTGTGCGAGCGGAACGCCTGTGTGAACAGTGACCCACTGCGTCCACGGCTCCAATACCGATTCGTTGGTATGCGTGACATATGCCTGCGACAGCTCTCGCAGGCGCGTGAAGTTCGGCAGGATGCCCTCGGTCATGAACTGCTCGACGAGCGTCGGGCAGAGCTCGTTGAGCTCGAGCACGATGAGGCGGGGCTGCGAGGCGGAAGCTGTGGCACTCATGGGTCACCTCTGTGATTTCGCATATACACGAACGTGATCGATCTGAAAGTCGGTCGGAAACTTTTTGTCGGCGATGCCGTGTCGGCCTGCCCAGCTGCCGCCGATCGCGAGATTCAGCAGAACATGCGCGGGGGCGGCCGAATCACCATAGTTGTAGTTCCAACTATAGTTCTCGCACATGACCTTGTAGCCATCGATGAAGTAGCAGACTGCGCTCGTCGTCCATTCAACGGCAGTTTCGATCCAGGTATCGCGTAACGAGCGCGTCGACTTGTAGGTGTTCCAGCGCGTGTTGAAGCCTGGTGCCGAAAAGGTGATCTCGCGCTTGCCGCTGGCGGTCTGCGCGGACGATCGAATCTGTGCCCCGATACGCAGCATGAATTCGGTATCTTCTTTCTCGTTGAGTGCGCCTTCGAAGATGTCGATCTCTGGAGGCCAATTCGTCGTGCCGTCCGGTTTACGATCGGAGTTGAGCCAAAACGCGGGCCACGTGCCACGCACATTCGGTAGCTTGACCCGAGCGGTGATGTAGTAGCTCGTTTCAGCGGAAGGCTTGAACACCCGCTTGCTGCGGATCATCGCAGCTTCGTATGGCGCATCGACTGTACCGGTCTTGGTCGCCCGCAGTGTCAGCACACCCCTTGCGAGCGTGTGCATGCGTTCGCCGTGCGAGTTGAAGTCGACATAGCGTTGCACTTCGTCGTTCAGCACGTCTGCCGTGCCATCGCCATTTCGCTGACACTCCGCATCTTTCACCTGGAGCTTCGAGCCGCCGCCGTAAACGTATCGGGTGCACCAGAGCGAGCGGTTGAGCTCTGTCCCTGCAAAATCATCTGCAAACACCAGTTTGTAACCGGCGGGGTGCGAGTCCGCAGCGCGTGAGCCAGATTGTGGTTCAACTGAGGGGGGCGTATCGGGGCTTGCGAACGCGGAAGCGGATCCCAACAGAAGTAGAAAGGTGACGGCGCGCTGTCGCTCGAGCGCCGATCGACGGGTGTCCTTTAGCTCGATCCCGGATCCCTTTCGTGGGCAGGCACGCGATGTATTCCACTCCATGTCTAGACCTCCTTGTTCAAGCTGCGACTATGGTTTGCGAATCGCGAGGTCCGCGATGGGCGTCGCTGGACTTCCTGTCGATACGAGCGTGCCGCTCGCACTCGTGTGAGTCGTTCGCAGAATGTTCTCGAATCGCGGTCGTAGCCAGGCGCCAACAGCTCGATAATGTCGTTCGAACGCGAGATACAAGAGGTACGAGCACAGGTGCGCGAGTACGACAGCGACCGCGGCGCGAATGCGCATATCGGCGATGGGCAGGGCCTCCAGCACGGCGATGAGCACGGTGTTGTGCAGCAGATAAAGGCTATAGCTGTACGAGGCGATGAGCTCCAGCGCGCGTTTGTAGCGAGATGAGGTGCGCGTGATTGTCAGCAGGTAGGCAAGCACACCGAAGAGCGCAATCGCGATCAACACGGCAGTCTGCAGATCATAAGGGGAGAAGCCGACTTTCCCCGCACGACCGACGAGCGCGATCAAACCGAACCCCACCATCGTTGCGGCGATGATTTTCGCGTTCGCGTAACCGGTCGCTCGCCAGCGATGGAACAGCAGGCCGAAGATCCCACCGACGATCCAAATCAATGTGAGCGATTTGCCGCCGCCCGCTGCAGCATTCCAGATCACCACTGGGAGGCTCAGCAAGCCGAGCGCGACGAACCAGCGTCGATCAAGCTGCTCACGCTTGAGCAGGCAGAAGAAGAACAAGCCCGCGGCCACGTAGATCCACATCTCGATCGCCACCGTCCAGAACGGCTCGGCGCTGTTGTACGGACGAATGCGCCAGGCGAAATCGATACCGACGAGCTCCAGGAACTGAAAAGCGCTGTGATCCTGCAGCAGCAACAGATTCCCGAGGAAGGCGAGCAGTCCGATGTTGTTGCCGTCCTTGCTGTAGCTCGCATCGATGAACAGGACATTCGCTAGAACGATGAAGAGGAGCGCGGGCACGTAGGGCGTCAGAATGCGCGCTGTTCGATCGGCCAAGAATCCTGGCAAATGCACCCCCGGACGCGCCGAACGCGACAGCATCGACTGCATGATCAAGAAGCCGGAAAGCAGGAAGAAGATCGTCACACCGAGGCTGCCGAACGGGAATTTCTTGATCCCAAAGTAGAGCGCCAAGACATGCGCGACGATCACGAGGTTGGCACCCAGCGCGCGCATCGCATCCAGATAAGCAGATGCCGCATCACTCATCGGCACGACTCTCGCGATTTCTTTGGCAGCTGTGCTCATGATTGCGAGGAGCTCCCTGTATGTCGAAGCACGTCCGAGACCAGCTCTGCGAATCGAGCGTGCCCTTGCGGCGATAGATGAAGCAGATCCGCTCGAAAGAACCGAGGATCGGGCGCACCGAGCCCATCCGCGAGCGCTGCGAACAAGTCGACGAGCGATACACGTTCGCGCTCACGGGCGAGCGCACGCAGGCCGTCGTTGAGTGCGGTGCGCTCTCGCTCGTCGACCGGGGCCTTCGGATCTGCGCTCGGTGGCACGGTGCACAACAAGACGCGTGTCTCGGGATCTCGAGCGTGCGTCATCTCGAGCATGCCGCGGATGTTCGCGAGCGTCAGATCCGCATCCTGACGCGCCGTAAGATCGTTCGTGCCGATCAAGATCAAGATCATCCTTGGTTCGAGCGCGAGCACATCTTCCTCGAAGCGAAACAGCAGACCGCGGCTGACATCGCCGCCGATCGCGCGGTTTGCAACGTGCTCGCCAGGGAACGCATTCGCAAGATCCTTCCAGGACGCGATCAGCGAGTCGCCCGCAAATACGATGGCATTGCGTGCTTCGTTGCGATGACGCCAGAACACGCGACGATTCTCGGCCATCCATCCGAACACACGAACGACTCCTACGCCGGGCCACTCTTCTGCACGCTTGGGATAAGGCGAGGGCGCCCCTTGGGCGCGCGCAGCGCTCGACACGATCAGCGCCACCGCCATACAGGCGAGCAGGCATCGTGCGAGGGAGAGTCGCTGAGATGAAGGATTCGCGGTGACCATCGCTTGAATTCTCAGAACACCACGCGAATGCCGAAGCCGGCCGCTTGAGCGTCGTAGATACGGCTTGGACGATTCGAGCTGCGATCGATGTAGGCGAGCGTCAGATCCAGCTCGATGAACTCGCGCGGCGAGTAGGAAGCCCTGAAGCGCGCAACGTCGATCGCATCCTCGCGACCGGTGTCCTGCTCGAACGCTGGATCGCCTGGGATCGGTGAGAGGGTCAGGCTGCCGATGTAGTCCTGTTCCTCGTAGATGTATTCGAGCGAGAAATCGAGCTTATCCGAAGGCTTCCAGGTCGGCCCCAAGCTCGCACCGACCGCTTCGAAGTAGTTCGACTCCGAGTCGACGTAAGCCTTCAAGTCGCGCCACGCGGACAGCTCGAAGCCGAGCTTGCGTCGCGGCTCCCAATCTAAGGTCGCTTTCCACACGACACCCGAATAGTCTTCCGAGATCGACTCGGCTGGATACTCGCGCTCCAGATTGCCGATGTTGCCTCGGAAGTGCAGCTTCGTAGTGAGCTCATATTCCATGCGCAGATTGGCAAGCGTTTCCTCGTAGCTGCGATCGCGTGCATCTGGGCTGCCGGGTGCGAACGTGTCCGGGAAATCGCCCTCGAGATACCGATACTCGAGGATGAAGCGATCCGTATTGGATAGGGCCAGCTCGAGACCCGCGGTTCCTGAGTCGCTTTCGAAGTTCTCGGCGCGTCGGTCGATGTCACTGTGATCGGTGCGTCTCGAACGAGCGCTAGTCAAGAACGCAAAACGAGGGCCGACTTGAACGCGGGCCTGCAGCTCGCCGCTCAACGCCTCGACGATGTCGCGTTCGAAGAATCGATAGTTGGTGTAGCTCGCGAGCGAACGCTGATAGTCGCCCACCACTCGGCCGCTCCAGCGACGGCCGATCTCCCAATCAAAGTCGAGCCTCGCGACCCCGCCCGTGTAATCGAGCTGATCGTTGTTATGAAACTGCACGTCATCCACGCGTGCCGCGAGCGCGAGCGTTTGGCGCCCCATGTGCATGCGCGCGCGTAAGCCCGCCGAGAGTTGATTGACGTAGTCCTCGGTGTCCTCGACCGGCACTTGGCTGGGATCGCGCTGAGCAGGCTCGGGCAGCCTGAACAAGTTGTCGTCGTACATGAGTTGATCGCCCACGTAGAAAGCGAACGCCCGCTCGTCATCGGCATCTCCTGCACGTTGTGATGCGGGTAGCTGTTGCGCGCCGGCATGCGCGCCCGTGAGAACAATCGTGATTGCGAGTGCGATCTGCGTACGTCGTGTGTGCTGGGTCATGCCAAGCCTCCCATGCAATCCTCAAACCTGCCGATGACGAAGGAACATCTCCCGAGCATCGACATAGATGCGCGGATAGACGACCCGCAGGGCGGCTAGGTACAGCGCGCCGCCGAGCAGTCCACCCGCAATCAGATGCGTGAGTGTCGATGTGGGGAGCGCGGGCCAGCGCCATAGAAAGGCGGCGACGGCCGCGCTCATCATGGCGGCCGCGAAGAAAGGCCGGATCCATTGAGCGAAGTAGCGGCGCGGTTCGATACCGATTGCACGCCTGAGAACCCACACTCGAACCGGCCAGTAAAGGTATTGCCGCGTGACGACCGCAATGGCGACCGCGATCACGCCGAACGGGGCCGCGATGAACACAAGAACGGCTCCGAGCATGCTCTGACCCAGCGTAAGGAGGAATGCATCTTTCGCCCGTCCCGCCGCGAGCAGCGCATTGCGGTCGAAGTATGCGAGCGCGTTGATCGCTCCAAGCAGAGTGAGGATCTGGAAGATGGGAACGCTTGGTGCCCATTGAGATCCGAGCACCCAGGGCAGCAGCAGCGGCGCGAGTGCCGCTGCGAGCGCAAAACAAGGCAGCGCGATCGCGCTGCTCGCGCCGGTCAAGCGGTAGAGCCAAGCGCACAGTCGAGATTTGTCGCTCTGCAGCCGAGAGAACATCGGCATCGAAATCGCGGCGAACACGGAAGAGAAGATCTCCACCATGATCGTGATGATCTTCATGGCCATGAAGTACCAGCCGAGCGCTTCCGCACCGAGGAACGCGGCGATCGCGATACGATCGACTTGCGAGCCCAAGACCGCCAACAGCTCGATGCCGAGCACACCGAAACCGATTGGCCAGAGCTCGCGCAGCGCCGTCATGTTCGGCAAACCGCGTGGTCGCCAGTTCGTCGCTGCCCATAGCACGATGAGACCCACGACACTGTTGACCAGCATCTGCCCAACGAGGCTCCACACTCCGAAATCCGCGTAAGCCATCGCGATGCCGACGACCGCGCCGCTCACGGTGCTCGAGAGCCGTCGAATCGCGAGCGTCTTGAAGCGAAAATCGCGTTCGAGCAGCGCATACGGCGTGCATGTCAGCGCGTTGATGACCAGTGCGATCGACAGCCATCGCAACACGCCAGCGAGCTCCGGGGCGTTCGCGGCATTGGCGATGTAAGGTGCGGCAACAACCGTTACGCCTGTGAACACGACCGCGACGACCATCGACGCCCAGAAGGCGCTATCCATGTGGTCCGTTCGAAGCTCTTGTCGCTGAATGAGCGCCTTGTTGAACCCTTGCTCGACGAAAATCCCTGCAACCGTGATGAAGATTGCCGCGAGCGCGACGAGGCCGAAATCGCCCGGTGTCAACAAACGTCCGAGTACGAGAATCGAGAGCAACGTGGCGAGCCGAGTTCCCCAACGATCGACGACGATCCACCCGACGGAGCGCGCCGCGGTGCGGCCGAGCGACTCTGGCGCGGGAGAGTTCATCGCTCCGCTTGCAGCCGCCGTCTTGTCGTCAGAATGGCTCATGTGTTCGTTCAGGACCGAGAGCTCCGGCTCCCGAGCGCAGCAACGTCCCCACTTCGCGGCGATTCGCTCGTCCCCATGCTATGGCGATAGAAGTGAAGCGCGGCGTGGCCGATCACTTCCCAGTCGAACATCGACAGATCGACTTGCTCGTGCTCGGCGGGAGTCGCGCAGCCTCTCATCGAGCGCAGCAGGAGCTCGGGACCAAATGCACCTTGGTATAGATCGAGCCAGCGTGAGCCGACGTGCGCTTGCAGCTCCGGCATCGCGCCGAGATGAGGTGCGAGCACACTGCGATTTAGAGACAGTGCGAGCATGACGCTGCCCGAGTTCAGCACGCTCGCGAAGGGGATGACCACTTTGTCGGCGGCACCCAAGTACAGGGACACGTCCTCGTCCGGAATGAACTTCAGATGCAAGTGAATGCGAGGATCGCCTACGGTTAGAGCGCGCAGGTCTTCCGCGCGCACTCCGCGCACAGCTTGTCCGGCAATCAGTAACTGCGCGTGCGGCTCGCTCAATTTTCGAAATGCATCGATCAGCGCGGGGACGTTCTTGTATGGGCGGATGTTGCCGAAGAACACAAAGGTGAATGCATGCTCGTCCAAGCCGAGCTTGCGACGCGCGCTGACACGCGATTCGACAGTCGGGTGAACGTTCCGATAGTGCCCGTGGGGGACGACGATCGCCGGCTTCGTGAGAAGGCGCGGATACGCCTGTTGCGCGAGCAGCAACCCCTTGTGCGTGAGCGCCATGACGTTCGTGCACGTGCGCGGAAACCAGAGCGGAAAGAGCGTTCGCGAGATCCAGTGATCCTTCTCGTGCGGCTTGATGTTGTGGATCATCCAGACGATCCGCGTGCCTCGGGCGCGCAGCGCCGCACAGGTGACCGCGAGGCGGATGTGCTTTCCGATTGCGCGCCACCAAGAGTGCGTGCGTAGATGAGTGTCGGGCCAATGCATGTGCACGACGTCGTACCGTTTGGACAGCGCGCGGCCGAACGTGAACTCATCGACAATGGCGCCGCAGCGCTCGAGACTGTTCGCGAAGCTGTGCAGGTAGGCGTTCTCTCCGCGTTTGGGAAAACACGACACCTGCATCGTAGGTGGACGGGTACGCGGGTCGGTGCAGTCTCGCGTCGCGGGCCAGCGCGATACATTCGCAGGTTCCGTCAACTCTCCGAGGCGCATCAAGAGCCTGTCGACTTGTTCGTTCAGTCGGGCCGCATCGGAAAGCTGGAACACTTTGTTGTCATCGCGTCGCCGATAAAGAGAGCGCACGAGCCTGCTCTCAGCGGCTGCTTGCAGCGGGCGGAGCATGGTTCGAGCCCGGGCCCAATCGCGCTTCAAAGGCAGAAGTCCAACGCGATTGATCGAGGCACCCTCGAGTCCCAGGACTGAGAAAGCATCGTTCCACTTGAAATCCGCCACGTCGGAGCGTTCGTAGTAGATCGAGCAGGCGCACATGCGCGCCCAGGGTATGCGCAGTGCGTCGGCGAAGATCGCGCCGTGCAGCGACTCGGTGAATACGCGAGCGCAGCTTGCGAGCGTGCGCAGGAACGTTTCGATATCGAGCGTCGGGCTGATCACTTCGAAACCGGCATCCTCAGCAGCGGCGCTAATCGAGGAGTAGCGCTCCGAGTACACGTGCGGGATGAACGCAATCCGCCCACCTTCGGATCGTTGCTGCGGCCAAGCTTTCGACACTAGAAACCCTGGATCGCACGCGGCGATCTCGGGATCGAGGCCGCACTGTGCCGCGCTCAAGAATCCGCGGACAGCGGCGAATCGCACGTTGGCATCCGAGACGCGCTTCGCACCCGGGCGGAAGCCCGATCCCATCACGATCTTTCGTCCCGGCAGCGAATCGAGGCGGGCATCGAGAATCGTTCCAGCGCCGATCAACCACTCCGCGCTTGCGATCTCATCGAGCGACGGCACGAGCTTGTGCCACAACGCGGCGTTCATATCGTCGCCGACGTTGCCGCCGTCCATCTTGTGATAGAAAACCTTCATGTACGCGAGATCATCCTTAGGCCGTATTCGAATAAAGTTCCGCGTCGCGAGGTCAAGCGCGCACCACTTTCAATCTTCCGAGCAGCGTCTTGAGTGTGGGCGGCCGCGCGCTCGGCGCGAAGCGCCACAGAATCATGTGGCTCGCCACTGAGGCAGGTAACAGGCATACGACCCATCCCCAGATCAGCATCGATATGCGCGCTCTGAAGGCGAGACCTTGCGGAGTGAAGAAGGCCCGTGTGAAGTCGCGTAAGCAGCGCAGCGCGCTGTCGTTTGCGAGCGGATGCTTCTCCGGCGCCATCTTGAGCGAGCTGGCCCGATAGCACAGATAGGTAAAACTGCGGTCGATCGCATCTTCCCGGAGCGTCAGACCGACCGACTTCGCGATTGAGCACGCGTACATACGCCGCAGGCGCGCACGCGTCATTTGCCGCTCGAACTGCCGAGCGTCGAGACGCAAGAGCGCACCCTGATTCTTGCCATGGATGCGGTACGACACGAGCGGCTTCGCGATCGTCACGACATCACCGAGATAAGGCGCGGCCGCGAGACAATAGGAGTCGTTCGCAGTGCCGCATGTGTCGTGCAACGGAAAGATACGTTCGAGAAACCACCTCGAATAGATGTTCCCCGAACCCGGCGGCGTGGGGTAAGCCGAGCTCGACGCGGCCCACGTCCTGATCTCTTGCGGTGAAGGTGCCCTCGAGTACTGCGGAAAGATGCTCCCCAGAGAGTTGCCCTGTGCATCGATGGACCGCATCTGCACTTGGACCTTACTCACTTGCGGCGTCCACACGGCGAATGCCTCGCGCGCGAGCGAAGGGGAGAGGACGTCGTCGGAATCGAGAAAGATCACGATTTCGCCGCGCGACAGCGCCAGACCCTTATTGCAGGCGACGAGCTGCCCGGAGTTCTCCTGCAGGATCGTCTTGATCCGAGATCCGTACGATTCGAGCACAGCTCGCGAACCATCCGTGGAACCATCGTCAATGACGATGACCTCCACGCGCGGCCAGTCGAGTTCGAGCGCGCTGTCGATCGCATTCCCTACGTACGCTTCGTAGTTGTAGTTGGGAATGATCACGGAGATCAGCGGCAGATTCGCTTGCCTGTCGGGCGTCGCAGGTTGAGTCGGCTGATCGCGCATCAGATCCTCAGGCAGACTGCCGCGCCGGGCGTTCGTCGAGATCCGCATCAGGCAGCCCGTCGACTTTGCGATGCGCCCCGAACATCGGCGTGCGTTGAAAGCGTGCGTTGATCAGGCGCTGGGCAAGCCTCGTCGGGCTGCACAGCAGTGCCGTGAGCCACATACCGTGAGCGAGCTTCAATCGAGCGGGTAAGGGTCTGTTGAACAGCGTCGCGATACCCTTGCGCCACAGGCCGAATGATCGATCGTGGGTTGCGCCTTCGTAGCTTGCGCCGAGACGCTTCAGCATCAGTCGATAGTTCACGAACGTGAGGTCATGATCGAGCAAGTTGCCCCGGGGCAAGCTTCGTTCCCGTCGGGCGGCGTGGCGACGCAACTCTTCGATCTCGCGCAGTCGCAAGCTCACCCGGCGAGAGAAACGCGCGCCAAAGTCGGTTGCCGTGACACCGTGATAATTGAGGTTAGAGTCGTGTAAGCGGTAATAGCCGAGCGTCTTAGCGAGGACTCCCACAGGGCCATAGAGGGGAGCGAGCGTGTTCAAGAATCCATCCGGAGCCCGCGCAACCCGCAGCGGCATCAACTGCTGCAGGTACCATCGCGAATAGAGGTTGCCAGACAAGACAGGCCAGACGTAGGTGCCGAAGCGGGCAAACTCGTGCTCGATTCGAGCTGAGTCGTAGCCGGCCACGTAGTTGCAGAAGCGGCGCAGGTATCGACCCTCGGCATCCACAACGTCGAGCTCGAACTGCACTTTGGTGCAGCTCGGGTCCCACGCGGCGACGGCTTCAGCGATCGCTTCGGGAAGCAATGCGTCATCCGCGTCGAGAAATAAAATCAGCTCGCCCGTGGCCGCTGCATAGCCTCGGTTCACGGCGGCGACATGCCCCCGATTGTCTTGCCGGATGCGAACGACGCGATCCGCATATCGATCCAGGATGCTGGCCGTATCGTCAGTCGAGCCGTCGTCGACGACGATCAGCTCGATGTTCGAGTGGGTCTGTGCGAGCACGCTTTCGATTGCGAGCTGCACGTACCGCCCATAGTTGTAGCATGTGATGACGACGCTGACCTTGGGTGCACGAGCGCTCATGTCGCAGCCCCTGTCGTGGCCGGCGATGCGATTGCTCGAGCCACCTCACCAGTCGTTTGCGGTCGCCACATGCAGGCGAGCACGTACAGCACGCTCACGTTGTCGGGCGAGAGCAGGTGTCCGCCCATGATCAACCACGAGAAGAACAGCACAGCGGAAATCTGAGCCGGCACACGCGACTGCACGAGCGCATGCACGACGAGCGTCAACATCGCTGCACATCCCACGAGCCCGTATTCAAACAGCAACTTCGCCCAGGTCGGATCGAACGCTTGGAACGACTGCGACGTACGCTGGATGGAACCAGGACCGTGCCCGAAGAGAGCGCTCCACGGGCTTGCATCGATCGAGCCTGCGATCACGTGCATCGGCGCGATGTAGCGGATATAGGCACTGCTGCGTTCGGAACCGAACTCTTGAAGACGATTCACGGTGAATGACAGATTGAGCGTGTCGCCCAGCAACACGATCAAGAGCCCTCCACCCACGACGAGCGTCACGAGCCGCACGAGCGTATTGCGGCCGAGCGGGAACATGAGGCCGATTAGCAAGGCCAGCAAACCGGTGCCGGAGTAGGTTAGAAGCAGTGCGAAGACGAAGAATGCGACTCGGCGCCAGCGCTTCTCCGTATTCATCTCCACGATCGCAGCCAGTGCCATGAGGAACGAGAATGCAGAGGGCTCCCGCAGGAAGAACCCGTTGGACTTGTAGAGATCCCCAACGGGGATCGAGGTGTTATAGGTGCCGATGTTTCGAATCGCATCCGGCAACATCGGCGTGAAGTCGATCAGCCACGGCGCTTTGAAGAAGAACTGTGCGAAGAACTGAGCGATCCCAGCGATCGCGCACAACATCGCGATATTGCTGAACGCGCGAGCGGTCCATCGAAACTCAGAGTCGGAAGTGTTTGGAGTCCGGAGAACGACTGTGAAGGGCAGATAGAGCGCGATAAGGAAGAGCAGCGAGCTCGGCGAGGAGCGATTGACGGGCGCGTAGCTGGAATTGATGAACCAGCTCGTGTAGGCGAGCAATAGCACACAACCGTAGAGCAGCATGGTCGTGCCAGCGACACGCGTGTGCTTCGCGAGTGCCAGCGCCGCGAGCAGTGCGTACAGAGCAGCTAAGCTGACGGGCAACGATTCGCCGCCCACATTCACGCCGAAGCGTGCGAGCACGGTCGTCGAGAGCAACACGAACACGATGCACCAGCGAATTGCCCGCACGCTCGCCGGCGATTGCGCGTCCGCCGTCGCCAGCGCGGGAGTGTCGAAGGACCTCAGCGAGGCTTCACTCATCGCCGACCTCGCGTGCTCGTTCTCAGATTGGCTCGAGCGCTAGGCATCTGCAGCTCCAGCGTCCGCGACGGGCACGGCTCGCGCATGCTTGCTCAGCACCCGCTCATAGGTCGCGCGCGTCGCATGGCCAATCTCGGACCACGATTGCTGTATCGAGATGCTCGGTACGCCGGGGCGGGTGAGCGCAGCATGCTGAAGCGCGTTCGCGAGCTCTCGCGCGTCGCCGCTTGGAATCAACACTCCATTGCGGCCTTCCGCGACATCCTCCGCAAACACGCCCACACGGCTCGCAATGAGCCACTTGCGCAATCCTTTGGTGAGGAAGTACACGCCGCTAGCATCGATCTCACGATAGGGAAACACGAAGCAATCCGCTGCGGCGAACAGATCTGCCATCTCTTGATCGCTGAAGCGACGCGGTTGGATATCGATCGTTCCGCTCAATGACAGCGCGTCGATGCGGGCGAGAATCCTAGACAGATCCATGCGCGCGCGTCCGGCGACGATGACGCGCAGCAGATCGCGGACCTGAGCGGGCAGCTGTGCAAGCGCCTCGACGAGTACATCCAGACCTTTGTATTCCTTGATCTCACCGAAGAGCACGAACGTATAGCGTCCGTCGCGTTCGTGCGCTTCTGCGCGTGCAATGGCGCGCAGGTGCAGCGGTCCGTGTTGCACGACGCTGATCTTCGTCGGATCGATCCCGCGCGCGAGCAGCTTTCGCCGGCCGCTGCGTGTGTGCACGATCACGTGATTCGCGAGGCGAATGGGCAGATCGAAGCCGAACTGCTGGAACAGCGTCAGTCGGCTGCCGTTGTAGGGCGTAGGATCGTGGACGGTCATTACGATCGGCGTGCGCAGTCGAATGATCCAGAAGGCGATTGCATCGATCAACGGCAGCACGGCCCATTGAATGTGCACGACTTGCGGCCTGCGCCGAGCGACGAGCCGCATGAGCCGCAAGAGTCCAACGATGTGAGAGCACCCTTTGATGAGCGAGCGCATCCACCCGCTCAGCGAGCTCGTATCATCCGTGCGCCGATAGAAGATCGCGGCGAGGTGCTCGCGTGGAATCGCGTCTTCATCCCCACGTCGCGTCGGGCGTGTAGCCCATAGGGGCTCTACGCCTGCCGCAAGGAGGCCCTCGGTCAAGGCAGCATCGTACGGACCCGTGTAGAGCGACGGATCGACGAGCAAGCAAGCGATGCGCGCGTTCGACTTCACTCCGCCGCCTTTCGCACCGTCGCAACCGGTGTCCATGTCTGATACGACTCGCCGCGTATGGACTTCCACACGCCAAGTCCGGTGCCCGCAAGGCTCATGACGATATCCACGATCTGCGACAAAGGCTTGATGGGCCATTGCGATCCGAGCGCGAATAGCAGCGTGCCAGCAACTACTAGGAGCGCCGCGAGCTCGACGAACCCGGCGACCGCGAGCGCAGCCACACTGAGGACTGCGCCGAGCGCGAGGAAGTAGATGCTCAACCAGCGCAGCAGCTTGTGAGAGACGTACTTGTAGACTGTCAACGCATCGAGCTTGCGTAGCTCAGGCCAAATGAGCCGGTGCACGTTGAAGGCCTGGCATCCGATGCGCGACTTGCGCCCAAACTCCTCCGCAGCAGAGCTCGCCGACTGTTCGTAGGCGCGTGCGTCCTTCGATTGCGTGATCCGATATCCCTGCAGGAGCACCATGAACGACACATACATGTCATCGATGATGTGATCCGGCGGCGCTCGATGCAGCGACCGACGAACGGCGAACAACGAGCCATCGGCACCCATCACGGATCCCGTCTCCTGCTCGAGAGCCTTGATCCCTTCCTCCAGGCGCCAATAAAGCGTCCCCACCGATGCGGTGACGGATTCGCCTGGATTGATGTAGGAAAGCTGACCGCAAACGCATCCGACTTGAGGGTCCTCGAACGCACGTCGCATCTGGCGGATGCAGTCCATGTCGAGCATGACATTCGCATCCGTGAAGAGCAGGATCGAGCCGGTCGCGCGCGAGGCGAGCAGATTCATCCCGAATGTCTTGCCGCGCCGCTCCTTCGCCACGTGCACTTGTATATGAGGTGCATACGCCCGCAGGAGTCTCGCCGTGTCGTCGCTCGCCGCATCGACGTAGATCAGAATCTCCACGCCTGGCTCGCGTTCGCGCAGCGCGAGAAGATTCTGCAGCTTCTGCCGGATGACGTTCGCCTCGTTGTACGCACACATGCAAATGGAGAAGTCGGGCACGGCCTGCGCACGCGGGGCGCTGCTCATGGCGACCCCACGGCGTGGTAGTACGCGTCGCAAGGCCATGAGCGACAGTGGGTAGGTGATGAATGGATGCAATGCGAGCGCGAAGCAGAGGATCGCCGCACCGATCAGGAGTGCAAGAGTCATCGACTAGAAGCCTTCATTCGTTGATCACAACTCCGAGAAGCGTCGCGCCGGTCGGTCGCAACACGGTCTTGGAGCGATTCAAGTCAGCGGTCGGAGTTCGATGACGGCGCGCGCTCAGCACGCAGGCACCGGCGCGCTGCGACACGATCGCTCCATCCGAGAAGTCGAGCAGAGGCGGCGTGTCGACGATGACGACGTCATAGGCGCTGACGAGATCCTCGAGCACATCAGCGAAGACCGAGCCGCTCAGGATTTCCTGTGGATTCGGCGGCTGCGCACCAGCCGTCATGATCGTCAGCTTCTCGAACGGATCGATGCGCTGCAGAGTCTCTTCGACTCCGCACCGCTCGCTGATCAGATCCGCAAGGCCGTTGCACGCGCCCAGGCCGAACAATCGATGCTGCTGCGGCTCGCGCAGATTGGCGTCGATGAGCAACGTGCTCTCTCCAAGCTGAGCAAACACGATAGCCAGATTCGCCGCTACGATGCTGCAGGCTTCATCGCGCCGAGCGGAAGACACCGCTAAGGCGCGTTGTTCGCGCCCGAACCACCGCATGAGCAACTGACTGCGCAAGGTGCGCAATGCTTCGGCGTAGTCGCAGAACGGCTCGTACGCGGCTGCGAGCGCGTGCGACAGGTGCGAGTGGCCATACTCCACATACGGATAGCCGATTTGTTTGGCCAGAGCACACGAAAGCTGCTGCTCCGTCACGAGCTTCATCTCGAGTGCGATCTCCCCGAAACGCTTCGAGCTTTCTCGTTGCTTCGAGACGATCCGCTGGACATCGATCGGGCGCAGCGCGCCCGAGGCAACGAGCAAGTCGCCGATCCTCAGGCGAGGAGAGACCTTCGATCCGATGCGCGCAGGTTGGATGGCAAAGCTCATGGGTATTCCTCAGGTCGCGCGCGGGCGCAGCTGTAAGGGTAATGCCGGTTGCGCGGCTTCCCGTGCACGCGGACGCGACCGGCGGGGGGGCGCCGGCAACTCCGCAAGCACGGGGAGGTCCACGAGCTCCAGGAGATCCTCGTTGCTCCGCACGCGCGGACGCATGAACTCGCCATACAGCACCCATGCTGCGACCAGCAGGCTGCTCACGACGAACGCGAGTGCGATGTTGAGCAGAATGCGTGGCGAGGCGGGTGATGACGGAGCCGTTGCAGGGTTCAGGATCGCGATATTCGTGCGATCGATGCGGCTCTCGAGCCGAGACCGATTCGCCTGCTGAAGTGCAGCGTCATACGCAGCGCGGGCACTTTCCACATCCCGCTGCAGAACGCTGAGCTCATCGCGCTGTTGCGTAAGTGCGATGATGCGCTCCTTCTGCTGCTTGAGCGCGGTCTCGAGCTCGCGTACTTGCGTGCCCGCCATGGATGCGGATTGCACGAGCGAGGCCCTCGCGACTTCGGCTTCGTCGTTGAGCTTCGAGCGCAGAGCAGCGACTTCCGCGGAGGCGCTCTTGTACTGCGGGTGATTGCGATCGACCCGTTCAGCTAAGTCGGCGAGCTTCGCTTCGGCGCGCGCGAGATCGGATTTCAACCCCTGCAGGAGAGGATTCGCCAGCAGATCCGGCACATCGCGCGAGCGGCCGCGAGTGTCAGCACGCGTCTCGGCCTCGACGAATGCAGCCTGAGCTTTCACGAGCTGACTCGAGATCTCCTGCAGGCGGCTGTTCTCGACATCGAGCCGCCCAGCATCTGCGCCGAGCACGCCGTGATCGCGCTGATAGGTATCGAGCTTGTTCTGCGCCACCGCGAGATCCTCGCGGAGCTTCTGGACCTGCTGCTCGAACCACGCGGCTTGACGGCGCGCGGGATCGACCTGCAGCTCCAAGCTTGTCTGCACATACGCGGCCCCGATCGCATTCGCGAACTGAGCCGCCGTATAAGGGTTGTCGCTGCGATAGGAGATCCGGATGAGATTGCTGTTGAGCGAGCTCGAGGTCTCGAGCGGCTTCAGTACTTGTCCGATGTACGCAGTGCGCGGATCGACCAGCGGCGGTGTGGCAGAAGTCGGGCCAGCGCCCTCGGCGAGACCGAGCGCATCGACGACCTTCAGCGCGACGTTGCGGCTTGCGATGATCTCGCGCTGGGTCGCGATGTACGAGGACAAGAGCGGCGATGACAGCGCTGTGTCTGCAAGGGGATCGCTCCCCTTCACGTCGACGACGAGCGTGAGCTCGGCGATGTACTTCTTCGGCGCGAGGATGCTCGCGATCGCGACGATGCCGACGCATACGAAGACGCTCATGACGAGCACCGCGCGGCGCGCCCAAAGAACTTTGAAAACTCTTTCCAATGTCATAAACGATTTCCTGATCGAGATACGGTCAGAAGAGTCCTTCCTTCACCATCAAGACGTCATCGGGTTGCAGCAGGTCGTGACCGCGCAGAGAGATATGCTCCTCTTCGCCCGTCGCCTTCTTGCGCTTGACGAGGACGCGGCGCTCGGAGCCGCGCGAAGTCAAGCCGCCGCCCGCCGAAATCGCTCGCGAGACCGTCATGGCGCGCTCGAGCCGGTACATGCCCGGCCGTTGCACTTCACCGTAGATGTAGAACTGCGGTGCGCGCGCCACGTAGAGCGTGTCGCCGCCGCGAACATTGACGTTGTGCACTGGATCGCCGTTGAAGAGTGCATGAAGATCGACCGGCTGACGCGTTCCGTCCTTGCGGATGAGCATCGCTGCGTCACCTGCTTCCTCGGTGCGCACGCCGCCGGCCGCGGCAAGCATGTCGAGCACGCGGCTGCTCGACTGCAGCGTGTACTGACCAGGCTTCATGACGTGGCCGAGCACGGATACCTTCTGGCTCTGATACTCCGCGACGTGCACCAGCACTTGCGGATCGCGCAGGTACCCGCCTTCGATGAACCCCGCCTTGAGCATCGACTCGACCTGCGCCGTTGATTTGCCCGCAACCTCGAGCGAGCCGATGAGCGGGTAAGTGATGAAACCTGAATCGCTGACGCGCACTTCGTTCGAAAGCTCGGGTGAGCCGAACACCGAAACCCGCAGGAGATCGCCCGGACCGAGGCGGTAATCGACATCGCCGTTCGCGCGGGCGAGCGTGCCCGCGAGCAGCACGCTGCTCAGGAACAGCCACAACAGTGCGTTGCGGAAGGAGCGGATCGTGTCAGTACGCATGGCGATCCTTCCAGATGACGAGCGCAGTTCGAAGAATGATCATCAGATCGAGTGTGAGCGACCAATGCTGCAGATATTCGAGATCGAGCTCGATGCGCTGGCGCATCGAGTCGATGTCATCGCCGCCGCGAAAGCCGTTGACCTGAGCCCAACCCGTGATGCCAGGCTTGACTTTGTGGCGGACCATGTAGCCAGGGATGAGGCGCCGATATTGCTCGTTGACCGCGATCGCGTGAGGGCGGGGCCCCACGATGCTCATGCGGCCCTCCAAGACGTTGAGCAACTGCGGCAGCTCATCGAGCGAGGTTGCGCGAATGAACGCGCCCACGGGTGTCACTCGCGCATCGTTGCGCGTGACCTGCTTGTACGTGCGTTGTCCATCTTCCGTGACGCTCATCGAGCGGAACTTGTAGACGATGATCTCCTTGCCGTCCAAGCCATAGCGCTTCTGCCGAAAGATCACCGGGCCAGGCGAAGTCAGCTTGATGGCTGCCGCCACCGCCACCATGACGGGTGAGGCCAACACGATCAGGAGCGAGGCGATCGCGATGTCGCTGGCACGCTTTGCGATGCCCCGTCCGCCATAGAACGGTGATTCGCACACCGCCACCACAGGCACTCCGTTCACCAGATCGAAACGCGGCTGCACTAGATCGCACACGGTGAGGTCCGGTACGAAATAGATCGAGCTCGTGGAATCGCCGAGAGAGTTCAACAGCTCCTGCACGCGCCGCTGTCGCGTCATCGGCAATGTGATGTACACGGTATCGATGCCGTTACGCGCAACGTACTCGCTGAGATCGGAAAGCTTACCGAGCAGGCGCATCGCACATCGCGGCGGGAGCCGACTCGCGGTGCGATCATCGAAGAAGCCGACAACTTCTGTCTCGAGCCAGGGGGCATCGATGATGCGCTCTGCGAGCTTCGCCCCGAGCTCCGTCGCGCCGGCGATCACGATCTTCTTGCGGGAGCTGCGCCTGAGACCAGCGCGATGCAAGACCCGCGGTGCAGACAACTGGCTGAACCACAACATGACGGGCGTCGAAACAGCCCAGGTCAGCAGCACCTGCCAATTGAAGCGCTGTGCAAGGCCGGCAATCTCGAGAAGCGCCCAGATGAAAGCGATTACCAGCAGCCAGCGCGCGATGATGTCCATCAACGAAGTGAACGCGAGCGAACGCGCGCGCGGGGCATCGAGCGGTACTGCATCGAGCACCTCCGCAGCTCCGATGAACGCCAGCACCGCGATCAAGAAGTAGTGGCCTTGTAACGGCTCGCGCCACAATAGGAGGGCGCCGCCCAGCGTCAGTACCGGTACGACCGGGTACAGCAGCGATTTGAGGACGAACACAGACACCGGCTCGGACGCGCTCACGCCGGTCGGCCGTTCGTCGAATGAAAGCGGCTCTCGCGAATTTGGCATCGCGCTCTCTAGGCTCGTTGGATCAACTTAGTCGCGATCAAACGCGATGAAATCGATGGGGACGCAGCAATCGGTGCTTGCGACGCAGTTGATACCCAATGAGCAAGAGAATGACGCCACCCATCAGCCACGCGCTCGGAGGCTGCTCAGGTGGTGTCGTCGCGAATGCAGCTGCGGCCACCGCAGCTTGAGATTGGCTCCCGCTCATACGTTCACCGAAGATCGGCGTCGCAGCAGCGAGATGGATTCGGTTGCTACCGAGGCTTGCCTCGGACGCAAGTGGACCAACGAGCCCAGACTGTAAGCGAGCTAGATCCGTGCTCTTGAAATTATTCGCGGGCAGCAGCAACTGGTCCGTGCTCACCACCGGCGAAGCCGCAGCGCGCGGAGCTGCATCGAGCGCATAAGCGCCCGAGCACCAGCAAAAGCCCGCAGCCACAGCGGCAACTCCAATCTTCCGAAGACGCATTCAATCCTCCTTCCATCAACAGCACATCTCGCTCTTTCAGCGCGACATGCGCATGCGCCCCGTCCCCACGTCTCGCATCCGACCGCTCATTCGCGGTCTGTCGTCGTCAAAGCAATTTCCATTCCAGCGGACGCGTGGAGTGTGCACCGCCCGCTTTGCAGTCAAATGTCAGTGTGTTTTGAAAGTATTACTCAGTTAGGTGGATAGCGTGCTGCACTCTTGTGCAGCTCCTGTGCACTTAGCGTGCATCATGTCGGCTCAATCGCGGCGCAGTGTGCATCAACATGGGACAGTTGGAAAAGACTGCAAATGGCGACAGTTGCATACCTCGCAAACGATCGTGCACGCGATCCCTGTAGTACCTGACGGTGATGTCTCTACATCGATCGAGCTTTGCGCGTGCAAACGCGCAACGGTGCGAACTCGATGCGAGAGCCGCATCGCCATGTTTCGGATATGAAGGAAAGGATTCGGAACTCGCGTGTGGTGCGTGCGATTAGAAAGTGATTCCACGATTCACCGAGGCGATGCGATGTCTACCGAACCCAATCGAACTTCGACGAGCGGGAGGCCGCCGGATGCGCCGGCTGCCTACGCCTCGCCGTATGCTCTCGACTCGGAATGGACCGAGAGCGAAACGGACCTCGAGCATGAGCACGAAGCGTCGCGTATCGATCCGCGGCAGCTCGCGAACTTTCTCGGTTGGTTCAGCATCGGACTCGGCGTTGCGGAGATTATCGCTCCGCGTGCCCTAGGCCGTGCGATCGGCGTGGGCGATCATCCTGGCGTGATGCGAGCGCTCGGCGTGCGCGAGATCGCGAGCGGGCTCGGTCTGCTATCGCAGCGTGCGACCGGTGCATGGGCCTGGTCTCGTGTGGGCGGCGACGCGATGGATCTAGCCTTGCTGGGTGCGGCCGCTCGCAATCCAGATGCGGACCCTCAGCGCATTGCGATGGCGGCGACTGCCGTCATGGGCGTCACTGCTCTCGACATCTATGCCAGCCGCGAGCTCGCGCAGATGGAGGAGAGCAGACCGGAAGAGATCGTGAGCGAGAGTCGTGCGATCAACAGTACGCCGGAAGCGCTCTACACCTTCTGGAAGAACGTCGAGAACTTACCGCGCTTCATGAGTCATCTCGAGTCGGTGACGCCGACCGGCGAGCGTACCTCACATTGGGTTGCCAAAGCACCCGCCGGCATGAGTGTGGAGTGGGATTCGGAGATCGTGCGCGACGATCCGAACGAAGGCTTATCGTGGCAAACCGTCCCAGGCTCGGAGGTCACGCACGAGGGCACCGTGCGATTCGAGCCTGATCCGACCGGACGAGGCACAGTGGTGCGCGTGCAGATGCGCTACACACCGCCGGCGGGAAAACTCGGTGTGCAGCTCGCGAAGCTGTTCGGTGAGGAGCCCAAGCTGCAGATCAAAGACGATCTGCGGCGTCTCAAACAGTTGATCGAGACAGGCGAAGTCGCAACCACGTTAGGTCAAGCCACTGGTCGACGTAGCTTGATTGGGCGTGCGACGTTGGGGGGGCGAGTGCAATGAAAGCAGTATGTTGGCAAGGTATTGGAGAGGTGGGCGTCGAGCACGTTCCCGATCCGCAGATCCTCAATCCGCGCGATGCGATCGTGAAGGTGACGTGCACTGCCATTTGCGGCTCGGATCTGCATCTTTACGACGGCTACGTGCCCACGATGTATCGCGGGGACATCCTCGGTCACGAGTTCATGGGGGAAGTCGTCGAGGTCGGACCTGGAGTGACGAACCTGTCCGTCGGTGATCGCGTCGTCGTGCCGTTCCCGATCTCGTGCGGCAACTGCTACTTCTGCGAGAAGGAGCTCTATTCGTTGTGCGAAAACTCGAATCCGAACGCGCACCTTGCTGAGAAGTTTTGGGGTCATTCCCCCGCGGGAATCTTCGGCTACTCGCACATCACCGGCGGTTACGCCGGCGGACAAGCGGAATATGTGCGTGTGCCCTTCGCGGATGTCGGTCCTCTGAAAGTGCCCGACACGCTCGATGACGAACAGGTCTTGTTCTTATCGGACATCCTGCCGACGGGCTACATGGCGGCAGAGCAGTGTGACATTCAACCTGGCGACACCGTCGCCGTGTGGGGCTGCGGCCCGGTGGGCTTGTTCTCGATTCAGAGTGCCAAGCTGTTGGGAGCCGGGCGCGTCATCGCAATCGATCGTTTTCCGGAGCGCCTCGCCAAAGCACACGCTGCGGGTGCCGAGATCACGCTCAACTACGAAGAAGTCGACATCCTCGAAACATTGAAGGATCTCACAGGAGGTCGTGGACCGGATGCATGCATCGATGCGGTCGGTATGGAGGCGCACGCGCATGGCGTCGCGCACGTCTACGACCGTGTCAAACAAGCGATGCGCCTCGAGTCCGATCGGCCGGCGGCGTTGCGACAGGCGATTCTCGCGTGCCGCAATGGCGGCACGGTGTCAGTCCCGGGTGTGTACGGTGGGTTCGTCGACAAAGTGCCGTTTGGTTCCATCGTGAACAAGGCCATCACGATCAAAAGCGGCCAAACGCACGTTCACCGCTATATGCGTCCGCTTCTCGAGCGTATCGAAAGCGGTGAGATCGATCCTTCGTTCATCATCACCCATCGCATTCGTCTCGACGAAGCGCCCCTCGGTTACGAGGTATTTCGCAACAAGGAAGAGGAATGCGTGAAAGTGGTCATGAGGCCCTAGGTGCTGTCGCAAGTGACAGGGTGACGAGGTGACGAGGTGACAAAGTCAGAATGGTAGCGACGCAGTGAGTAACATCCCCAAATCAGTTTCCTCCATCCGATCGAAACCGGAGACTCGGGTTGGTTTAAAGTGTTCTGACTTCGTCACTCCGTCACCTCGTCACTCTGTCACTCTCGGCGTAGGCGCAGCCGCGCCGACGGCGTTCGCGAGCGAACCTGCCGATGAGTGGCGAGATGAATATGGACGCGGCGGGCCGGTTCGATCCAACGAGCCGGAGCGCGATTGGTTCTTCGAGCAAAACGCGGCGAGCGAGCGCGATGCAATCGAAGTGGAGAAGCCGAGCTCACCCGCTCGGTGGCGGGCGAGATCGCTCCGCGGCAAAGGTCCTAAAGGCTACCGTCCACGCGACGATCGCATCCAAGAGCTCGTCTGTGAGCGGCTCACAGATAATCCCTCGCTCGATGCGACCGAGGTCTCGGTCAGCGTTGAGTGTGGCATCGTAAGAATTGGCGGCGCGCTCCCCGATGCAGGGATGCGCGAGACGATGATCAGCGATATTCGAGAAGTGCATGGCGTCATCGGCGTCATCGACGACGTCCGCGTCATCCCAACACATTCCTGATCGCTCAAGTATCACGCCGTGGATGTGAGTGTCAGCGGGCAGGGTGAAGATCAAATCACGCTGTTGCTGCGCGCGCTGGCCGAACAGACGGATGACTACGCCATCATCCTGATGGACCCGGAAGGCACCGTCATCTGGTGGAGTCCGGGTGCGGAGCAAATCTTCGGCGTGCCACGCGCCGAGGCGGTGGGTCGCCACTCATCGTTCATCTTCACTGCTGAAGACGTGCGGCGCGGAATCGTCGATCTCGAGATGACCATCGCCGGTGCGGATGGTCGGTCCGCAGACGATCGTTGGCATGTGCGCGCGGACGGATCGCGGTTCTGGTCGAGCGGTGTGATGACAGCGTTGCGCAACGAGGCGCGCGAGCTCATCGGCTTCGCAAAGCTGCTGCGCAATCGCACGCAGCTGAAAGAGCAGCTCGAACAGCTACGTGAGGAAGTTCGTGTCACGCGCGAAGCCGAGGAGGGTAGAAAGGTCGGCGTCGCGACCTTCGCGCACGAGCTGCGCAATGTGCTTGCGGCTTTCACGCACGGGCTGAATTTGCTCCAAACGCAGGGTGCGGCGGCTCAACGGCGCGAGCAGCTGCTCGATCTCATGCGAGATCACATCGCTCTCATGCAGCGCCTGAGCGAGGATTTGCTGGATATCGCTCGCATCGGTGCAGGTAAGCTCCAGCTCAGGCTTGAGCCCCTCGTGCTGCAGGACGCGTTGCGCCGAGCGGTCAATCAGGTCGAGAAGGACCTGCAAGCGAAAGGTATCGAGCTATTGCTTCTAACTCCGCCTGCGCCAGTCGAGCTAGTGGCTGATGTTGAACGGCTCCAACAAGCGTTCGGAAACTTGCTGGACAACGCCATCAAGTACACGCCGGAAGGCGGGCGGATCTGGGTGAAAGCCACCATCGAAGATCGCGAAGCGGTGATCTACATCGAAGACAGCGGAATCGGCATCCCTCCTGGAATGCTCGCGCGGATCTTCGATCTATTCACGCAAGTCGACGCCGCACATGCTCAGCATGGGCTAGGTATCGGGCTCGCACTCGTCAAGAACCTCGTTGCGCTGCACGGTGGCAGCGTTCAAGCGCGAAGCGATGGCGAAGGTAGGGGGAGCGAGTTTGCGGTGAGGCTGCCGCTGAACGGGCTGGAGTGAGGCTGTAGGCTATGGGCCGTAGGCTGTAGCCAGATCAGAATCGCTGCCGCTTCGGAAGAATCGCTGTGGCGCAGAGCAACTCTGGCTACAGCCTAGAGCCTACAGCCCGGCTAGATCAGTCCCGCCTTCTTTACCGCCTGATAGCGATTGACGAGCTCGACGCCGAGGCGCTGCGGTTCTGCATCGACCATGAGTGTGTCTCGTGCCGCAATCCGATTGAACGCATCCCGCCGTGCTTGCGAATACAGATGCGCGCTCGCGACCTCGATCGCGGATTCGAAGGTGTTCGCGCCTTGCCACATCAGCTCATTCGCGATTCGCTCGCGCAAGCTCGCGGTGAGTACGAGATGCCGGGTTCGTAAGAGCGTCAGTGCCTGACCGAGCTCGCTCGAGTCCTCATCTCGGAAGTTCGTGATCAGGATGACGAGCGATCGCTTGCGATGCCTACGCAGCAGATCTTGCGCAGCCGTCAAGTAGTCGGAGTGAGAAGCGGAAGGCTGCACCGCATATAGCTCGCCCATCAAGGTATTCAATGTCTGCGCCCCTTTGCGAGGCGGCGCCCAACGCTCCTCTCCCGCAGGAGTGCCGAAGGTCATCGCCCCGACCGCATCCCCTTGTTTGAGAGCGACGTACGTCAACAGCATCGATGCATTGAGAACCTGGTCGAAATGGGAGCTCCCGATGCCTTGCTCCCGATCGTCGGCGCGCATGCGTCTACCGCAGTCGAGCAGCAAGATCACGTACTGATCGCGTTCGTTCTGGAACTGTCGCACGATCGGCTTGTCGTGACGCAGTGTTGCTTTCCAATCGATGTGACGCAGCGAGTCGCCGATTCGATATTCGGCGAGCTGCTTGAAATCGGTGCCTTCGCCGCGCTGGTGATAAGTCTTGATCCCGATCTCGGCAAGACGACGGTCGCCTGCGAGCCAGGCGTAGCGTGCGATCTGTGCGAAATCAGGATAGCAGCGCCGCGTCTCGTGCGTGCCGATACGATCGAAGAGCTCGAGGAGCGCCAGGCGCGAGCGGACGCGAATGTCCGCGGGTTCGAATCGAAGCTCGCCGCGGCGAGTCGGCACGACGCTGTACTGCACTTCCAATTCGGTCTGACCCTCGAGCTGCAAAGGGACGGGCATGTTCGTCACGCGCAGGAAAGCATCCGCGTGATCGTGCAGCACGATGCGCCAGCGCCGAGTGCCACCTGTGCGCAGCTGCACGTGAATGCGCGACAACACGCCAAGTGCAAAGGCCGCCGGCAAGGTCCGGGACATCTCGGGTGCGGCCTCGCGCCATGTTCGTAGCGTGATGTGGCGATCGATCAACACCGCGACCAGCAATGCGATCGACCAACCCAGTGCGAGCTGATACGCGCGCTCGACCGGAAATCCTGCTACGAGCGCGATGATCACGAGGGCAAGCCCGAGGCCTACCGCAAGCAGCAACCCTGCGCCGGGAATGAAGCGAACTTGCATCGCCCCTCAGGTTCGCGGTGCCGCGACGCTCTCGACGACCGCAGTCAATAGGTCGCGTGTCGTGCGCCCTTCGAGCAGTGCATCCGGCGCAAGCGCGATGCGATGACGCAGCGCCGGAAGAGCGATGCGCTTCACATCGTCGGGTGTGACGAAATCACGGCCAGACATGAGCGCGACGACGCGAGCAGCCCGCACCAAGGAGATGGCCCCGCGGGATCCCGCGCCCAGTGCGATTCCGGGCCATTCGCGTGTTGCACGTACGATGCGTACGGCATAATCGACCACGCTTTCATCCACTCGCTGCCGAGCCGCCACCTGCTGCAGGCCGAGCACCGAGCGCTCACTCAAGCATGGCTTCACGTTCTCGAGTGGCAGTTGCTGGCCTGTTTGATTGACGGTCGTACGAAGCACGACGTCGACCTCCTCCTTGGCGGAGGGGTAATTGATCTCGATCTTGAGTAGGAACCGATCGAGTTGCGCTTCAGGCAAGGGGTAAGTGCCTTCCGTCTCTACCGGGTTTTGTGTCGCGAGCACGAAGAAGGGCTGCGGTAAGGGCAGCGTTTGGCCTTCCAGGGTCACTTGATACTCCTGCATCACCTCTAGCAGCGCGCTTTGCGTTTTCGCGGGCGCTCTATTGATCTCATCCGCAAGCAGAATCTGCGTGAAGACAGGGCCGCGTACGACGCGCAGCTCGCGCGTATTCTGATCGATCACGGTGTGACCGGTGATGTCCGAAGGCATCATGTCGGGCGTGAACTGCACGCGCGCATGATTGAGCGACATTGCACGTGACAGCGCCCGAACGAGCAGTGTCTTGCCTAGACCGGGTACGCCTTCGATCAGCGCGTGACCCGCAGCGACTAGAGTGATGATGATCTGGTCGACGACCTCGGTCTGTCCGACCATCGCTTGTCCGATCGTGGTGCGCAGACGTTCCAGCAGCTCCGCTGCTCGTGTGATCGTATTCGTTTCTGTTTGCATGTTGCTCAACCGTCAAGCTTGAGTGGAATCCGATTCAATCCGCATTCGCCACTTGCGAGTCGTCGACTTGCGCGGCACTGGGTGAGCGTCCGCGCCCGGCGGAAGCATTGTGCGCGAGCACCTGCGCGCGCGCCGCCTCGAGGAGCTCGATCGTGTTCTTGAACTCGTGGTGATTGCGCCGGCCGGTGAAGTTGATCGTCTCGCCCAGCCGGTCGGCATCGATGCCGACGATTCGTGAGAGAGCAGCCAGGCGGTCCTCCCCGTGAAGCCCGTCATAGCTCGGAATGCGTAGACGTGCGGCATCGTGCAACGCGCGCACCATCGCGCCATGCAGCGAGCGTCCACCGTCGATGCGGTATACGAACCGGCCAGTACCGCGAATCTGCTCCGCCAGCGAGCGGCGCGACGTTTCTGGGTGCGCTTCGAGCGGTCCAAACCGCGCGCTGTTGCGCCAAAGTGCGAGCGCGATGAATGCGGCGAACAGCAGCACGGCAGGCGCCCCATAGATCCAGATCAGCTCGAGAAGCGATGCGTGGTCATCATCCGATACGAACACGATGTGATCGCCACGACGTAACAGGGCGGCATCGACGAACAGGACGGCATTGTCGGCTTCCAGAACCTCGCGCGTGTCGAACGGGTAGCCGTGGATGAGGATCACCGAGCCGCGGCCCACGTTCACGCGTACAGCCTGTGCACCGGTCGAATCCTCGAGCGCCCACTCGGGCGGACGCGAGCTCGTGATCCAGCCGAACGGCGCAACGCCGCACAAGTCATAGCTCGTGCGCTTTGCATCGGATTGCGCCTTTCCCACGCTCAAATCGAGCTTGCGGCACGTCTCTTCGAGCTCGCTCTCTTCGTCGGATTCCTCATCGTCTGCTGCTGGCTGTGAGAAGCTCGGGTACTCGATGCGCAAGCCGCTCCATTCCTCGAATGCGTCTTCGCCGCCCGACAGGGATTGATCGAGAAGCAGACGACCGCCTGCTTCAACCCATGCTTCGAGCTCCTCCTGACGCGCCTCGATGAGATCCCAGTTCCAGTTCTTCACCATCAACACGGAGCTCGTGCTCGGCAACTCGCGCATCGAGCGGCGCCAATCCGTCGACACGCCGAGCTCTTCCGCGAGGCGTTGCACGGCGAAGAATGGGTTGCGCGCCGCTTCTCCGGTCAGAAACCGCGGTACCGTGACTTCATCCCAATAGGTATTCCTCGCGATCCATCCGATCAACAGGGCGACTCCCGCGAGCAGGCCGATGCCGATGATCCATTGACGCTTCATGACATGGCTCCCGGTGGGGGAGCCACCGGACGCAACGCTTGTGCGAACTGATCGCACAGCCCACGCATCTCCGGACTCTGTGGATCCTCGCCGCCATAGACAGCGCGTTGCCAGGTGCGAATGAGTTGCGCGATGAAGTCGCGGCGATCGGCTGGCAGGTGGCGCTCTGCGAGCGCGAGACAATCGCCTTCGGTGCTCGAATCGCGGATCGGTACGGTGTGCTCGTGCACGAGACGCGATAGCAGGCCGCGATAGAGCAGCGAGAGCGCGCCGCGATGCTCACCGCGCTCCCACAGCGCCCAAGCCGCGGCGCCGATATCGTCCGGCAGACTTTCGGGACGAATATCGAGATCGCGCACGTGGGTGGGGGCGTCCTTCGCACTACGGGTCGACCCGCGCTCGAATGTACGAACGAACTTCAATAAATAGAGCAGTAGAAGAGAGACGAAGATCGCGATGACGATCCAGACGAGATAACGGCTGCCCTCGGCAATCCATTTGAACATCTCCGCGAGCCATTTCTGCCAACTCGGCCGTTCGCGCTTCTGATCGTCGTCGATCCAGCGCAAGGTGCGCACTTCGCGTGTGGTGGCGAGATCTGGATCCGCTTTCAGCTTTTCGAGCGCAGCATCGATCTGCGGCTCGCGGATGGCCGCATCGACGTTCTCGATCGCTTCGGCGGCAATCGCTTGTGGCGTTGGCACGAAGCTGATGAGCATCAGCACCAGCCAGGCGGCCCACGAGATTGCTCTGATATCGCTACTGCGGCAGGGCACGCCGGAACTCCTGCTCGATATCCCACGCCTCGAGCTCGACCCTGCGATTGAGGTACAAGCCGAAGCCGGCGGCGACATAGAACGGCTCGATGAAGGCAACCGCAGCGGCATAGGCCGCCGCAACGACGAACTCAACTTGCCCCTGTCGTTCGGGATCGAAGATGAATTCGAAATCGGGCTGCATGCCCTCGGGCGCGAACCAACTGAACAGTGAGAGCAGTGCGATCACAATCGCGAGCTCCGCCAGGCTGAACGCGCTCGTCACGAGAATGCCTGCGCCTGTCTTGCCCGAACGTACCTGCCGTACGCGTTTGCGTTGTCGGCTCCCGCTCAAGCCTTCGAGCTGGTACACGGGCGCGGTGAGCGAACGCCAAGGAGACAAGCGTCGTTGCGTCCAGCTGCGAATGAACTGCGACCACCAGACATGGCGTTGCGATGCCCAGACATCGCGAGGCGTCGTCTGCTGACCGAATGCGGCGCGGGCCAAGGCGAACAAGATGGTGCGATCGAGCCAGGGCTTTGCCATCCAGATCGCGAATGCCGGAAGCCATTGCGCAACTTCGAACATCGCGAGGCACACGACGAGCACAGGCAGCGCCACTGCCAAGTAGCTGGTGAAGACGGAACGCGCCGCGTGCTGACACAACCTCACGCCGAGATCGGCAGCTTCGACGTTGCTCCGCGGGCGAAGCCGGACAGCGAGTGCGTCAACTTGCATGACGGCCCTGGCGCCATAGATAGCCGATAACGACGATCCAACAAGCCGCTGCGACGCCGTACTTGATCGGCAGCGGAATCCAACGGGCGGACGACCAGAAGGCTTCTACTGCGGCAGCAATGAGCAGCAATCCCGCCACGCCGTACACGATGACGATCGATTCGCGCGCGGCAACCACGAGGGAATCTCGGCGCGTGCGCCGACCCGGCGAGATCAGCGCATGACCGATGCGCAAACCCGCCGCGCCCGCGAGCACGATGGCGGTGAGCTCGAAGGCGCCGTGCGTGACTACGAAGGAATAGAAGTTCGAGGATAGGCCGCGCTCAGTGAGGTAGCCGCCGATCGCACCGAAGAACGCACCGTTGAATGCGAGGAAGAAGAGACTCCCCACGCCTGCGAACAGTCCGCTCGCGAAGCATTGGAATCCCAGTCCGATGTTGTGCTGGATGTAATACCCGAACATCGCCCAATCGCTGCCTGCATCGCGCCTGCGTCCGATCGATTCGGAGACATCCGAGTACATCGATTCGAACTCCGCGGCGGTGCCGGCATCGACCATCGAGAGAATGAGCTCGGGGTTGTAGTAGACGAGCAGCCCCAGCGTGATCAAAGGCACCAAGAACACGGCAGTCGCGATCAAGACGTAAGGGGCGTGCGCTCGCACCGCACACGGGAAGTCGACGGCAACCAGCCGGCGCAAGCGGCCGAGTCCAATCTCCTGCTGTTGATAGATGACTTGGTGTGCATCGGACGTGAGTTGATTGAGCCGATCTACGATATGCGCTGGGTACGAGCGTGCTCGTGCGAGCGCAAGCTGCTCGCAGGCGCGGCGATAAAGACTCGCTAGTCTCTCGCCCTGAATCGGCGCGTCCGACTTTCGCGCGCTCACGCGCAGTTTCGATAGCAGCGACTGCAGCTCGTCCCATTCGGCTTGATACTGCGTCTCGAACTGCAAAGGGGTCATGAGGTGTCGGCTCGGATGGTTAGCGTTTGCCAAGCAGCCATTGCGCGACGGCAAGCACACGGCGAGTCACATCGGGACCGCTGCGGCCCATATCGCCTGAGACCCATGCGACGAGCGCTGCGAGCTCATCGAGACGCTCGCGAGTCAGCCGCGGCGCGCGCGCGGCGAGCGAAATGACTGCGGCTTGGTCTTGCGGTCGCAGAGGACGACTCGGGGGGAGTGGTTCCACGTTTTCCATCGTCACCTTGGGTGCGGGTGCAGGTTGATAGACCACGAGCGTATTCGCAGCGATATCGCCCAGTCGTTTGAAGTCGCGGCGCAGGAGCATGCTCAAGACGCCGAAGCCATAGAGCGCCGGTAGAAAATCCGCGGTGCGCAAGAGATTGCGCGTGATCGAGGCCGCTGGCGTGATCGGCAATCCATTGTCCATGACGACTTTGATCCCGAGCACTCGTTTGCCAGGCGTAGCACCCCAACGGCTCAACTCGAAGACGACGGGATAGAACCATTCGAGCGCGAACCACAAGATGAGAATCAAAGCGATACCGAAACCGCCCATGACGGTCGTCGCAATGCCAACCGCGTAGAGCGCGCCTATGCGAATGAGCAGATCGAGCAAGTACGCAAAGATCCGCGAGCCCAGGCCGGCCGGCCTGAGCTCGATGGCGATGCCCTCGGGTGTCTCGGCAGAGACAACCGTATCGAGCACGTCCTTGCTCACGAGTTGTGTCTTAAGCGGTGACTACGATGGTGTCCGCGATCATATCGTGGACGCACTGGCGCTTGTCGCCGAAGATGAACCCGTGGTCGACGAAGAAATAAAACATGCCCACGAATGGGATGAAGCTCGGCAGCATGTTCACGACGTTGCGCAGCCAGAAGATTCTGCCGAGCGATGCGCGCGATCCATCGGAGCGCACGACCTTGATGCCGACGAGTTTCTTTCCGATCGTCTGCCCGTTTCGATGCACGAGAACGATCGTAATGGCCACCCACGCCAACCACGCGAGCGCCGTGATGAGGCCCGCGATGCCGAACAAAGCGTTGAAATCGAAGGTTTCGGGATTCAGGAGGCCGAAGCCAGCGCCGATGAGGAGCGGCAGCGTGATGGCAAAACCTATCACGGCGTCAACGGCCCACCCGCCAAGCCGAAGCGAGCGACTAGCGGGTTCGATGACTCTGTCGTCAACGCTCGGATCACTGACATCTGCGCCAGGCGGGGCGTACGGATTGTGCGCGGCGGCTTGGGTATTCATGGCATCTCCCGGTGTGCGACTGCTTATATATATGTATGCGTGCTGAGAAGGCGCGGCCGCAGGCCAGTGCGGCAGGGAGAATTCTGCCCGTACGGCTGCGTGAAATCACGTTTCAGCGGGGCTGCAGGTGCTGCGAACGTTGCCTGCGTCACAGAGTAGTCGGCCGAAGAGGGCCGATCGCGCTCCGAGCCCGTGTATCCTCGGGCCCCACCCTAGCTGCAGGACAGGTGCATGCCCGATCTCGTGATCTTCGATTGTGACGGAGTTCTCGTCGATAGCGAGCCCATCGCGAACCGTGTATTCGCGCAGATGCTCGCAGAGATCGGATTGAACGTGACGATGGAGGAAATGTACTCGGACTTCGTGGGGCGTTCGATATCGTATTGCATGCAGTTGGTCGAGAAGCGACTGGGGCATTCCGCTCCGGACGACTTCGTGGCACGGCTTCAAGAGCGCACCTTTGCTGCTTTCGCAGCGGAGAACCTGCGCGCCACGGATGGTATCGAGGAGGCGCTCGATGCGATTCACGTGCCGATCTGTGTTGCCTCTAGCGGCGAGATCGAGAAGATGCGTTTCACGCTCGGTTTGACGGGGTTGCTGCCGCGCTTTTGTGGTCATCTGTTCAGTGCCACCCAAGTGGCGCGTGGCAAGCCCGCGCCGGACATTTACTTGTTCGCCGCGTCCAACATGAGCGTGGCGCCAGAGCGCTGCGTCGTCATCGAGGACTCGCCTGCGGGTGCGCAAGCTGGTGTGGCGGCAGGAATGATGGTTCTCGGATACAGCGCGCATACGCCTGCGCGAGCGCTGCTCGAGGTCGGCGCTCAGCGGGCGTTTGCAGACATGCGCTCGCTACCAGATTTGCTCGCGCGCACGGAGTTGCGCTGAGTCGGCTTTCGCGGAATGGCCTCAGTGTTCTCTCGCGCTTTGTCATGGGCATGCGGCTTGCCCGGCTTCAGCCCCAGCTTGCGCATCAAGGTTTGCGCATCGATGGGCGCACGCAGCTTCACATCGGTGTTGTCGAAGTAGCAATACACATCTCGAGGCTTGGAGCTTCGAGCCTTGGCGCGTGAGATTGTCTCAGCATCATTTGGCTCCTTACCTTCATGCCACGCTGAGATCTTGTCGGCCCAGCGTTCGAGCGCACGATCGCTGTATCCGCTTTGGTAGAGCGTCTTATCGCCATGCAAGCGCATGTAGAGGAAGTCAGCAGTGATGTCGTGCATCATCGGCCAGCGCTTCGCCGTCTCGGCGATGACGAGTGCGATGTTGTAGCGGCGCAGTAAATCGATGAAGCGCGGATCCATAAAGCTCTCGTGGCGGATTTCGACGGCATGTCGCAAGGAACGACGCTCATCGATGGCCAGCCGAGCTCGACCTTTGAGTCGATAGTCGCGCTTGCGCGCGAGGCAGAGTGCACGAGCGGTATCTTGCGGTAACAACTCGAAGAAGGCCTCGAGCTTGGCTGCGTCGAAACGGAACTGCGGAGGAAACTGCCACAGGATCGGACCAAGCTTTGCGCGCAGGTTGAAGACGCCTGATGCGAAGAAGTTTGCAAGCGGCGTCTCGACGTCGCGCAAGCGCTTCATGTGAGTGATGAAGCGCGGCCCTTTGACGGCGAACACGAAATCATCGGGCGTCTCGTCGTGCCATTGAGCGAAGTATTCGGGCCGTTGCAGCGAATAGAAGGAGCCGTTGATCTCGATCGTAGACAGAATGCGCGATGCGTACCAAAGCTCGAGCCGCTGCGGCAGCGTGCTCGGATAGAACGCACCCCGCCAGGGTGTGTAACGCCAACCTGAAATGCCGATGCGGATCGAGCTCATAGCGCTGCAGTGCGTGTGTAGCTGATGCAGGTAACGCGCAAGGCGGCACTACGTATCCGATCACGGGCACTCCTAGTCGTCAGATCTGGCCGACGCGTACATGATCTGTGTCGCTGATATCGGTGTGTGTGCTGGATCGGAACCTTACTTCCTACGACGCGTTGCGCGTTCGATTACACCGCCTCGAGGGGAGCTCATGGATGCCTACCCAATCTCGCGAACAATCGTTGTAGCCTCGGTTGCGCTGGGTGCGCTGTCTCCGTGCGACGTCGATGCCGCGGCCTTCTCGTTGCTGGAGCAGAGCGTAGGCAGGTTGGGAAGTGCATTCTCTGGTACGACCGTCGTCACGGAGGATGCTTCGGCCATGTACTTCAATCCTGCCGGACTCGCGAAGCTCGATGCCGCGCAGTTCGTCTTGTCGGCTTCGGGTGTCAGTATCAGCTCGGAATTCCGCGACGAGAGCTCCCAAGCGGCGCTTGGTCAACCGCTCGGGACGTTAGGCGGAGATGCGGGCGGTTGGAACGCGGTGCCGAGCGCATACTTCGCGTTGCCTATCAACGATCAGGTTGCATTCGGGTTCGGATTCAATGTCGGATTCGGACTCAAGCTCGAGTACTCGGATGAATGGATGGGACGCTTCCAGGCGCTCAACTCGGAGATTCAAACATACAACTTCAACCCCGCCCTCGCGTGGGAGATCAATGACACTGTGACGCTCGGGATCGGCGTCAACTATCAGCGGGTCTTGGCTGAATTGACGAGCGCCGTGAACTACACCGCGATCATCGCGGGCGCGGCACCTACCGTGGGTATACCGCCCGCTTCGATTCCTGGGTTGATTGGAGCGAACCTCGGGTTGCAGGGAGCTGCGATCGTGCGCGGCGATGATTCCGCATGGGGATTCAATGTCGGCGCTCTGTTCCAGTTAACTCCGACCACGCGTTTAGGCATAGGTTATCGCATGGGACCAGAGTACGAAGTAGAAGGCTGGGCTCGCTTCGAGCCCCCCACGGCGACCAATCCGATCGGCGCAGCAATCATCGGCGCCGTTTCCGCACCCGGCGGCAGGTTTGCGTCGACGCCGGCCACCGTGGACCTGAATCTTCCCGACATCGTGACGGCGTCGCTGTCGCAGCGCCTCGGTGATCGTTGGGAATTGTTAGTGGATGTTGCCTGGGCCGAGTGGAGCAGCGTGCAGGAACTGCGAGTGGAGCGTCCGGATGACAGCGAGGTGTCCACGACGCCCGAGCTTTGGGATGATTCCTGGCGGTTCGCACTTGGCACGAGCTATCAGCTGAACGATGCGTGGAAGCTCAGGTTCGGTGTCGCATACGACAATACGCCCGTCCCTGACAGCACGCGCACACCGAGGTTGCCTGATCCGGATCGCACTTGGGTTGCGATCGGTGCGCGTTACGACACGGGCGAAGCTCTCGTATTCGATTTCGGCTACGCACATCTGTTCAGCGACGATGTGCCGCTCAACCAGGATGCAGGTAACGCCCAAGCGAGCGGTCTGCTGATCGGAGAGCAGGAGTCGGCGATAGATATCGTCGGTGTGCAGGTCGGGTATCGATTCTGATGACGCTAGGCGTCAGCACGAGTGATTCGTGACTCGTGAATCGCAGGTAGCAAGAAGGTGCTTCCTCTTGCGACCCGCTAATCACGAATCACGAGTCACGAATCACGAGTCACGAATCGCGAGTCACTACCTAATGGGTAGCTCCTTCGCCTTCTGCACGGTGCGCAGCGCGAAGCTCGAGTGCACGCGAGCCACTCCGGGTAAGCGCGTCAGAAAGCGACTGTGGAGTCGCTCGAAATCGGCTGTGTCCGCGACGACGACCCGTACCACATAGTCATAGTCACCGGTCATTAGATAACACTCCATCACTTCGGGAATCTTGCGCACCGCGTCCTCGAACTTGCGCAAGTCCAGCTCGTCTTGACGCTCGAGCGTGATGTTCACGAAGACGTTGACGGGGCAGCCCGCCTTCTGCTGATTGATGAGTGCGGTGTAGCCCTCGATCAGGCCCGATTCTTCCAACGCCCGCACGCGTCGCAAGCACGCCGATTCCGACAGATTGACTCGTTCCGCAAGCGCGCTATTCGAGATGCGGCCTTCGCTCTGCAGCACCTGCAGTATTGACTTGTCATAGCGATCGAATTTCATGGGCAAGATTCTGCCACGTTTGCCGAAAGACACGAAAGAATCTGCTGCATATGGTGGAATTATCCGTCGGATGTGCAGCTTTCTGCTGACTGCCGGCTACTAGAGTGACCTCATCGTTTCCCTCATGAGGCTGTTATGCGGATCGGGGTGCCCAAGGAAATCAAAGTTCATGAATACCGAGTGGGCCTTGTCCCGGGGGGCGTGCGCGAGCTGGTGAGCGCGGGGCACGAAGTCATCGTGCAGAGCAACGCAGGTGCGGGTATCGGCGAAAACGATGAGGCATACGCGTCTGCCGGTGCACAGATCGCCGGCACTGCGAAGCAAGTGTTCGACCGCAGCGATCTCATCGTGAAGGTCAAAGAGCCGCAGCTCGCGGAATGCAGAATGATGCGACCCGGCCAGACTCTGTTTACCTATCTGCATCTTGCGCCGGATCCGGAGCAAGCGAAGGGACTCATCGAAGCAGGCGTGAGCGCGATTGCCTACGAAACCGTCGGCTCGCCCGATGGCTCGCTTCCACTGTTGACACCTATGAGCGAAGTCGCGGGACGCATGTCCGTGCAAGTGGGTGCAGCGTCACTGCAGAAGGCGAATGGAGGACGCGGCGTGTTGCTTGGTGGTGTGCCAGGCGTGCCTCCGGCCAAAGTCGTGATCTTGGGCGGTGGTGTCTCGGGCAGCAGCGCTGCGGAAATGGCCGTCGGGTTGCGCGCTGATGTCACCGTCGTGGATACCTCGCTCAAGAAGCTGCGCGCACTCGATGCGCTGTTCGCCGGACGCTTGAAGACATGCTCATCGACGGCTGCGGCAGTCGAATCGCTCGTCTCACAGGCTGATCTCGTGATCGGAGCGGTGTTGGTCGCCGGTGCCGCTGCACCGAAGGTCGTAACGCGCGCGATGGTGAAGAAGATGAAACCCGGCGCCGTGATGGTCGATATCTCGATCGATCAGGGCGGGTGCTTCGAGACGAGCCGGCCGACGACGCATGCCGATCCGACTTTCGTCTGCGAAGGCGTCGTTCACTACTGCGTCACGAATATGCCTGGTGCGGTGCCTCGCACATCGACTTATGCGCTTACGAACGCAACGTTGCCGTATGTGAAAGCGCTCGCATGCCACGGCATCGAAGAGGCGCTGGCAATGGATCCCTATCTTGCGCAGGGCCTCAACGTGCACGAGGGTGCCATTACTCACGAGGCTGTCGCGCGCGACCTGGGCCTGCCCTATCGACCGTACTCTTCGTTCGATGCAAACGCCGCCTAGCGATTCGAGGAACTTTTTTCGAGAGGCTGTTCTCCTCAGCTCGAAGCCCGCGTACAGCGGGCTTTTTTTCCGATCGCGGTTGAAAAGGCGAAGGTCGTCTACAATAGCGTCGTAATGCTCGACCGTATCACCCCAGTCAACAAAGCGCTGCTGATCGCCAACGTTGGCATTTTCCTGTTGCAAATCTTGCTTGGCCCCACGCTCGGCTGGTGGTTCGCGCTGTGGCCGCCGGGAACCGAGTTGTTTCGCCCGTGGCAGATCGTCACGTACGGGTTCTTGCACGGCAACTGGATGCACTTGTTCTTCAACATGTTCGCGCTGTACATGTTCGGCTCGGAGATCGAGCGGCTGTTCGGCTCGAAGCGTTACCTGATCTACTACATGGCATGCGTCGTGGGCGCGGCGCTCATGCATATGATCGTCATGTCGCAAACCGGCTTGCCGCCCGCAGCGACGGTGGGTGCATCGGGCGCCGTATTCGGTTTGCTGCTCGCGTTCGGGATGGCCTACCCGAAGCGCATGATCATGTTGATCTTCCCGCCGATTCCGATGCCTGCGTGGCTCTTCGTCACGCTCTACGGCGTGTTGGAGCTCTATCTGGGCATCACACAAACAATGTCGGGCATCGCGCACTTCGCGCACATCGGCGGCATGGCCACGGGTTTCGTGCTCATCCGCTACTGGCGAAGCCAGGGCCGCGGCATCACGCGATCATCGAAATGGTGAATGCGAGAAGAGCAATCACCAGAGATAGAGCAACCACAAAGAACACATAGAACACAAAGTCGGACGTAGAGTCTTCTCCTTTTTGTGTTCTTTGTGGTCACTCCTGCCTCCTTCTCGGCTAAGGTTCGTTGCCCCTGAGATTGACGACTTCCGCGCGCAGTCTATCGAGGTGCGCTTCGGATGCGGGTATGGTCGTTCCGACCCGTAGCGTGATCTTCGGCCAGAAGCGTCGCGGCCATCGTTTCCAGAGCGCCTTGTACTTGCGTGAGAACATCGAGTCCCACAGGCCCGAGAGCGCCATTGGGATCACCGGAACGGGCGTCTCGTTCAGGATGCGCAGCATGCCCGCCCGAAACTCCTGTACTTCGCCGTCGGGAGTGAGTCGTCCTTCGGGGAAGATGCACACGAGATTGCCGCGCCGAAGCTCTTCGGCAACGATTTCGAACGCGCGTTCGTACACGACGGGATCTTGTTTCGCCGGTGCGACGGGAATCGCTTTCATGCCGCGGAAGATCGTGCTCAGGACTGGAATCTTGAAGATGCTGCTCTCCATGATGAAGCGGATCGGTCGCGAGCAACTCGCCGAGATCACGATTGCATCGGCATAACCGACGTGATTGCAGATGAGAAGCGCAGGACCTTTCTCCGGGATGTTCTCGACACCATGGCGCTCCAAGCGGTAGATGAAATTGACGAGCAGCCAGGCGAAGAAGCGCAGCAAGAACTCCGGCACGAGCCCATAGATGTAGAGCGCGACGAACGCGTTGAGCGCGGCATTGAGCAGGATCAACTGCGGAATGGTGAGGCCTGCCTCGAGCGCGAGGGCGGCGAGTGCCGCCGCGGCGACCATGAACAGCGCATTGAGAATATTGTTCGCGCCGATGATGCGCGACATGGCCTCGCGTCGAGCGCGCTGCTGCACGATCGCGTAGAGCGGCACGATGAAGAGGCCGCCAAACAATCCCACCAAGCCAGTGTCGAGCAAGATCCGCCACGCGCCCTGCTGCTCGATGAATTGAGCGGCAGTGAGTGCGGCGCCGAAAGGCGAGCGAGGCGTGGCGAAGTACAGATCGACTGCGAAGATCGTGAGCCCAAGCGAGCCGAACGGCACGAGTCCGATCTCGACTTGCCGGCCCGAGAGGCGTTCGCACAGCAGTGAACCGATACCCACCCCAATCGAGAACATCACGAGCAGCAGCGTGACGACCTCTTCGCTTCCGCCAAGGACGTTCTTGGCGTAGAGCGGAATCTGCGTCAAGACGAGCGCGCCGTAGAACCAGAACCACGAGATACCCAGGATCGACAGAAATACGACGCGCGACTCGCGCGCAGCGCGGATATTGCTCCAAGTGGAGCTCCAAGGTTTCCAGTCGATCTTGAGCTCGGGCGCGGCGGGACGGAGGCTGGGGATCGCTAGGCTCGCGGCGAATCCGGCGACGGCGATCCCGATCAGAATAGTCGAGATCGCACTCGTGCTAGCGCCGATCGCGAGCAGGCCGGCCACGAGCGTCCCAAGCAGAATGGCGAGAAACGTACCGGTTTCGATCATGGCGTTGCCGCCGACGAGCTCGGAATCGCGCAGCACTTCAGGCAGCATGCCGTACTTCGCCGGTGCGAAGAATGCCGAGTGAGTGCCCATCAGGAACAAAGCAGCGAGCAGGACTTCGATGCTCTTGGCGGCGAATCCGACGGCCGCGAGCAGCATCATCGCGATCTCAGCAGCCTTTACGCTCTTGAGCACGAGGGCCTTGTCATAGCGGTCCGCAAGTTGTCCCGCGATTCCGGAGAATAGAACGAAAGGCAGAATGAAGAGCGCAGTCGAAACATTGGCGAGGATCTGCGGTTCCATCGTCGTGTAACTCGCCGTCTGAAACGCAGCCAGAATCACGAGAACGTTCTTGTAGACGTTGTCGTTGAAGGCTCCCAGTGCTTGTGCGCCGAAGAAGGGAAGGAAGCGGCGCTGACTCAGGAGCTTGAACTGACCGGTAGAAGCCATGAGGTTTCGCTGGAGTTGTCGTTCTTGCCAACATCATATCGGATGGACAAGTGACGGAGTGACGGAGTGACGAAGGCAGGCCGGCACGACCTATTGACCTGCGACAAAGCGAACCTCAATCTTCTGTGGTGAGCGCTGTCCTTCTGACTTCGTCACTCTGTCACCCCATCACTTCGTCACGTCGTCCTTAACCATGGAACACAGACAACTCGGAGCCTCTGGCTTCAAGATTCCCGCGCTCAGCTTCGGAACGGGCGGCTTCGGCGGTCGCGGCGATTTCTTCCGCGGATTCGGGGAAGTGGATGTGAGCCAAGCGACGCGGCTGGTCGATGTGTGTCTCGAGGCGGGGTTGAACATGTTCGATTCGGCCGATGTGTACTCAGGTGGGGCGGCCGAAGAAATCCTCGGGCAAGCAATTCGTGGCCGTCGCGACCAAGTCATCATCTCGACCAAGGCCACCTTCACGGTTGGGTCAGGGCCGAACGATGTCGGCTCGTCACGTTATGCGCTGTTGAGAGCTGTCGAGGCCAGTCTGCGTCGGCTCGGGACGGACTACATCGATCTGTTTCAGTTGCATGCCTTCGATGCGACGACACCGATCGAAGAAGCGCTGCGCACCCTCGATGATCTCGTGCGCGCAGGCAAAATTCGCTACATCGGCTGCTCGAACTTCTCCGGGTGGCATCTCATGAAGTCGCTCGCCATTTCCGATCGCCATGGCTGGGTCAGACATGTGGCACATCAAGCGTACTACTCCTTGCTCGGTCGCGATTACGAATGGGAGCTCATGCCTCTGGCGCTCGATCAGAAGGTGGGAACGATCGTCTGGAGTCCGCTCGGCTGGGGTCGCCTCACAGGCAAGATTCGCCGCGGTCAACCGTTGCCGGAGACGACCCGTCTGCGCAACCGCGCGACGGTCGAGGGCGGCCCACCGATATCGGACGAGCATCTATATCGCGTCGTCGACGCCCTCGATCAGGTTGCAAAGGACACCGGCAAGACCGTACCGCAGATCGCGATCAATTGGCTGCTGCAGCGTCCGAGTGTCGCGAGTGTGATCGTCGGCGCCCGCACCGAAGAACAACTGCGGCAAAACTTAGGGGCAGTGGGCTGGCAACTCGCGCCCGAGCACATCAAGCAACTGGATGCGGCAAGTGCGGTGACGCTGCCGTATCCATATTGGCACCAGCGCGGATTCACGAAACGCAATCCACCGCCGGTGTGAGTCACACGGCCAACTGGTCAACTGGCCCCTGGCTAGACACGCTCAAGACTGCAGCCCATGCTTACCGCGACATCATAGGTGGTGTACGTGCGAGCACGCGCTGACCTTTCGGCGCATCGTTTCTTGTTCTGACCAGTGGCCAGTGGCCAGTTTGCCAGTGGCCAGTTGGCCCGTCAGGCAGAGAGTTGACCAACTCGCGCGCGCACTTCACGCTAGCGGCGATGATCCCGCTGCGCGACGACAATCCCTCGACGATCAAGCCACTCGTGACGATTACCTTCGTCGTGCTGTGCGTGCTCGTCTTTCTGTGGCAGTTTTCGCTCGGTCCAGAGCGCGGTCAGCAGGCAATATTTGCATTGGGGGTGATCCCTGCTGTGTTGCTTGGGCTCGGTGAGCTGCCTCCTGAGCTCGCGATCGTGCCGCCCTCCATGACGACTTTGACGTCGATGTTCATGCATGGCGGATGGATGCACCTGATCGGCAACATGCTTTATCTATGGATCTTCGGCGACAACGTCGAAGACAGCATGGGCCACGTGCGGTTCGTCGTGTTCTACATCCTGTGCGGACTCGCGGCAGTATTCGCCCAGGCACTGCCGGAGCCGCAGTCGACCATCCCGATGGTGGGCGCAAGCGGTGCGATCTCCGGCGTGCTCGGTGCTTATCTATTGCTCTATCCGCATGCGCGCGTGCTAGTCGCCATTCCGTTCGGTTTCATCTTGCATACGGTCCGCATTCCAGCAGGCATCGTTCTCGTGCTCTGGTTCGGTCTGCAGCTTTTCAGTCAGCTCATGACCACGCCCGGCCAGGGTGGGGTCGCATTCCGCGCGCATATCGGCGGGTTCATTGCGGGGATGGTGCTCATCCCGGTATTCAAGCAAAAGCGCTTCGCACTTCGCTCGCCTTGGAGCTGAAAGGAGAGAAGTGGTTAGCGGTTAGTGGTTAGTGGTTAGTCTAGAGTCGGCGGTGCAATCGCTAACCACTAACAACTGACAACTAAGAACTTCCCTCCGCCCCAGTGCCGCGTTTCTTCGAACAATGTCCCAAGTGCGAGCACGCGCCGCTTCCGGACGAGCAAGCGTTGCCTGTAGCGTGTCCCAGCTGCGGGGTCATTCTCGGGAAGGTCGCTGCGATTGCATCCTCTGAGCACGAGGTAAGCACACTCGAATCTAGCGAGCCGATCGAATCCTTCTGGGCGCGCGTGCGGGCGCTGATGTTCCACGTGCCCGAGAATGTCTCGCCGCCCTCGCTGTACGGGCGAGCGGTGTTACTCACCATCTTCGCGCTGTGGGGTGCGAAGTTGATCCTGCTCGACTATCGAACCGGAGAGATCAACGCATCGTTCCTGCATGGCCCATTGCTCGTCTTTCACGAAGCCGGTCACGTCGTGTTTCGTATTCTGGGCGATTTCATGATGGTGTTCGGTGGCACCCTTGCGCAGCTGCTGTTGCCCGCGATCATCGCAACGGCATTCTTGGTGCGAAATCGCGATCCGTTCGGAGCTGCGATGGGGACATGGCTGCTGGGCGTCAGCGTGTTGGACGTGGCGCCATATGTCTACGATGCGCTCGATCCGCAACTCATTCTCCTCGGGGGGCAAACAGGCGAGGAGGGCGGCCACGACTGGATTTACCTACTGGATCAGCTCGGGGTCACGCATGGCGCGCACGCGTTGGGCTGGTTTGCCCACAAAGTAGGCGCCGTGATCGTCCTCGGCTCAATCGCTTGGGCAGCGTATCTGCTCCTAAGTCAGAGAAAGCGCCTGATCAGTGCAGGTGCTCGCGAATAACGACCCAAAGAGACGCTTCCAGGATTCCTCCGATCCCTGATCCCGAACGTGCACCAGACCGGGCATAGTGACTTACCTCGATACATGACGCGGAAGTCCGAACAGGGAGAGCGTGTGAGTGCAGCGGGATCGTCAGGAGATGGGACTGAAGCGCGGCCGGAAGCGCGGTCGTTCGCTGCCGCTGTCGAGCCGACGAGCGCCGATGCACTCAGACGCGCGTTAGAGAGCATCAGCGCCTGTGTGCAGATCGTCGATGAGAACTGGCGGCTCGTCTACATCAACGAGTGTTGTCGCCAGTTTCTTCGTGATTCGGGACTCGATACCGAGCGGATTCTCGGTCAGCATTACTGGGAAGATCTGTTTCCTACCCTGCGCGGATCGCGCGTGCACCTCGAGTATCAGCGCGCGATGCAGGAACGCGTGCCGATCGAGATCGAGCACCGAGCTGAGCACACCGGGCGCTGCTACACCATTCGCGTCGCGCCGATCCAGCAATCCGGTCTTGCGATATCGTTCGTCGATATCACAGCGCACAAGCAAATGGAGGCCACCTTGCGAGCTCGTGCCCGCGAGCTCGAGAGCATCATGGAAATGGTGCCGGCCGTCATATTCGTCGCCGACGACGCACAGTGTCGGAGCATTCGGACGAACCGTACCGGACGCGAGCTCCTGGGTTTGCCTTCAGGAGCGAACGTGTCCAAATCCGCTCCGCCCGATCAGGCGCCTACGAGCTTCAAGGTGTTGGCACGAGGGGTCGAGCTCTCACCCAGCGAGCTGCCCGTGCAGCGCGCTGCGCGAGGCGATGCAGTAGCGAACTTCGAAGAAGACATCGTATTCGCAGATGGCCGGGTTCGACATTGGATCGGAAATGCGGCGCCGCTGCTGAACGAAGAAGGGCGCCCGGCTGGGGCCGTCGCCGCATTCATCGACATCACAGAGCGCAAGCGTGCTGAAGTCGCGCTCGCTGCGAGCGCGCGGCAGAAGGATGCTCTGTACAGGCTCACCGATCGATTGCAGCGCACGGATTCAGTCGAAGAGATTTACGACGCCGCGCTGCAGGCGATCATGAGCGCCGTGCAGTGCGATCGCGCCTCCATCTTGCTCACAGACACAAGCGGCACGATGCGGTTCGTCGGTTGGGTGCGATTGTCCACCGAGTATCGGCAGGTGGCGCAAGGACATTCGCCGTGGCCGATGCACGCGAAGACGCCGGCGCCTATCTATATCGAGGACGTGCGGGAGGCTGACATCCAAGAGCCTTTGAAGTCGAACATTCTCGATGAAGGACTCCTCGCCCTCGCGTTCATCCCCCTCGTTGCGAGCGGCCGGCTCATCGGCAAGTTCATGACATACTTCGATCGACCCCATCGCTTCACCGCTGATGAGATCGATTTATGCGTCACGATCGCACGGCAGCTTGCAGTTGGAATCGAGCGCAAGCGCGCCGAGGCGGCGCTGCGAGACGCGGATCGACGCAAGGACGAATTCCTTGCCATGCTCGCGCATGAGCTGCGCAATCCGCTGTCCTCGATCACTAACGCAGTGGCACTCATGCAGCGCGCGTCCGCCGACGCAGACATTCAGGAGCAGGCACGCGCGATCGTAGAGCGGCAAGCGAGCCGCCTTGCGCGCCTCGTCGACGATCTGCTCGAAGTCTCGCGCATCACCTCGGGCCGAATCCAGCTGCAGGCCCAGCGTGTGTCACTCGATGACATCCTCGATCGAGCCATCGAAACGGTGCGGCCGATGATCGACAAACATCGCCATACCTTGAGCGTCACGAGCTCGCGTCAATCGATATGGATCGAGGCGGACGCCGCGCGGCTCGAGCAGGTGTTCGTGAACCTGCTCAGCAACGCTGCGAAATACACAGATGAAGGCGGGCGGATCGATGTCGAGCTCACGCGGGATGCGAACGAGGCAATCGTGCGCGTGCGGGACACGGGGATCGGCATGGAACCGGACTTGCTGCCGCACGTGTTCGATTTGTTCGCCCAAGGTCGGCGTACGCTCGATCGCTCGCAAGGTGGGCTCGGGATCGGTTTGTCTCTCGTGCAGCGTCTGTTGGCGATGCACGGCGGGTCGGTGGGCGTGGAGAGCACATTAGGACACGGCAGCACATTCACGGTGCGATTGCCGCTTCTGCACCCAACCGACTTCGATGCGAGCGGAGAGCAGAGCGTTGCCACGATACCGGCGCCGCGAGCGCGCAAGATCTTGGTGATCGATGACAACGCGGATGCGGCCCACAGCCTCTCGTTACTCCTGCAGACCTCCGGTCATTCGGTGCTCGTCGCGTTCGACGGCGAGCAGGCGCTGCGAGCGGCGGAAGCCCAGCCGCTCGATGCCATCTTCGTGGACATCGGCTTGCCAGGGATGGATGGTTACGAGGTGGCGCAGCGCTTGCGTAAGCTGGATGGTGCACGCGGCGCGCTGCTCGTCGCCCTCACTGGATATGGTCAGCCGAGCGATCGCGAACGCTCTCGCGAGGCGGGATTCGATCGCCATCTGATCAAACCCGCCGACTTCGCTGCGATCGAGCGCATGCTTGCCGAGCGTTGAACGGTTCCCATCGCCCTCACTTCGGTTGAAGTGGCACCTCGAGGCCCACCTTCGCCGATTCGAGCACGACGTGTGTCGTGAAGCTGCGCACGTTCGAATCGGCAAGTAGATACTCGCGGGTGAATGCTTCGTAGTCACCCAGATCGCGTGCTAACACGACCAGCACGAAATCCGTCGGACCCGTCACGTAATAGCACTGCTGCACCTGAGGCGAGGCCAGCATTCGCGACTTGAAGCGAGCGATTTCTGCCGCGCCTTCTCGATCGATGTCGACGCTGACCAGGCAAGTCACCGGAAAGCCCGCTGCTTTCGGCGCAATCTTCGCAATCTCAGCCTCGATCACGTTCTGCTCGCGCAGGCGTTTCAACCGCCTCTGCACGGCTGCGGCAGACAAGCCAACCTCTGCTCCGATCGTTTCAGCGGCACGGCGAATGTCGCTCTGATAGCGCGCGAGGATCGCCAAATCGAAGGCATCGAGCTGCGTCGCGAGGTCGTTCGTCATGACATGCGTGGTCTTTGCGGTTTGACGTCATTGGAGCGCGCGAAATTGCGGCCTGACAGCGCGCGTGCTGCGTACGCTGTCGCTTTCCTTTTCGACGGAGCAATTGTATATGGGCCTCCTTCAATCTGCGCGTTCATCGGCCCAAGACCTTGCAGAGCGCCGCCTATCGCTCGCGCGCATCGCGGGCGCCTCCACGCTGATCGATCCTGCGTTCCTGCGCTCTCCGTTCGTGCGCAGCACCGCGTTATCGAGTCATTTCGGCTGCGAGATCTGGCTGAAAGACGAAACGTCCAATCCCATCGGCTGCTTCAAAGGGCGTGGCGCGGAGTACTTTGCTGAAACGGCCCTGCGGCGGGGCGAGAAAGGTCCGTGGGTGTGCGCGAGCGCTGGTAATTTCGGGCTCGCGCTCGCGCATGCCTGCGCGCATCGCGGAATCGAGCTCCGTGTATTCGTCGCGAAGGATGCCAGCGCAGCGAAGGTTCAAGCGATCGAGCGGTATGGAGTGCCGATCGTCCGAGAAGGACACGATTTCGACGCAGCGAAGTCCGCTGCGAAGGCGTCTGCGCGAGACCAAGGCGCTCGCTTCGTGGAAGACGGAGCTGAGCCGGAGATTGCCGAAGGCGCAGGCACGATCGCGCTCGAAATTCTCGCGCGCGAGACGCCGCATACGATCATCGTCCCGCTCGGCAACGGTGCGCTCCTCGCGGGCATCGCTCGCTGGACCAAGGTGCATGCTCCCGATACGAAAGTCATCGGCGTGTGCAGCGCTGGCGCTCGCGTCATGTTCGATGCGCTGAAGGGAGAACCTCCAGCGAAACTAGAAGCGGCGACCGCCAATACGATCGCCGACGGCATTGCCGTGCGTGTTCCCGTGCCGCAAGCACTCGAAGACCTCGAGGGGCTCGTCGATGATGTGCTGCTCGTGCGCGATGAGCATCTGATCGAGGCCATGCGATTGATGTATGCGCTCGAAGGGTTGATTCGTGAACCCTCCGCCGTGGCCGGCTTGGCCGGGATCGCGTGCAACCGCGAGCGATTCCGAGGTCAGCGGGTCGCGACGATCGTCACCGGTCGCAACCTGGCGCAAGCGCAGGTCAAATCCTGGTTGACGGGCACCCAGCGCCTTTCATCCAATTCTTGAGGAGCACACATGCTGGATCATATTTCGCTCGGTTCGCACGATCTGAATAAAGCCGGCGATTTCTACACGCACGTGTTGGGGGTACTCGGCTATCGTTTGCACAAGCGTACCGATCAGGAGCTTGCGTTCGGCCCAGACGAGGCCTGGACCTTCTTCTTGTATCCTGCCGTCCAAGAGCAGGCGGTCGTTGGCGCGCGGATGCATATCGCCATTTGCGCGCCCGATCGTTCAAGCGCGTTGGCCTTTCACGCCGAGGCGATTGCGCGAGGCGCAGAGGCGGTCAAAGAGGTTGCGCATCGACCCGAGTTCGGGCCCGACTACTTCGGGGGGGATGTTTCGCGACCTCGATGGTCACATGATCGAGATCCTGACCAGGGCGTAGACGAGGATCCTCGGAGAGTGTCGGTTCGAGGCGATCGCGTCCGTCCTTGGGGCGGTGAATCTCAACAGAGGGTAGCGATCGTGCAATATCTATGTCTGGTGTACGGGGAAGAAGCGGTCCTGCATGCGATGACGCAGCAGGCGTCGGATGACTTGACGAAACGTTCGCTCGAGTACGACAGATCCCTAGCGCGAACGGGAAACCTGATCGTGGCCCAAGCGCTGATGCCCGTTCACACAGGGAAGACCGTGCGTGTTCGCAATGACAAGGTGACGACGACAGACGGACCCTTTGCGGAGACGAAAGAGCAGCTGTTGGGCCTCGTCATGATCGAAGCGAACGACGAAGCGCAAGCGATCGAGATCGCATCGGGCATTCCGCTCGCGAAGATCGGCAGCATCGAGGTGCGAGCGATCATGCATTTGAGCTGACTTCGAATAGCGGAGATAAAGGCAAAGATACTCTCGCCAAGCACGCCAAGCCCGCAAAGGGAGAAAAGGATTTTCATCTCCGATCTCCGCGTCTCTGCGAGAGCCGCTTCAGAACGCCGCGCGGGCCTCAGGATAGATCATCTCGCAGAGCCGCAGAGCCGCAGAGCCGCAGAGCCGCAGAGCCGCAGAGACGCGGAGATCAGAATAGGGATTTTCTTCTTCCTTCGCGGGCTTGGCGTGCTTGGCGGGAGTGTCTTTTCCGGTTCATTCGCATTGGCCCGGAAGCGAAGCGATCCAATCGCGGATGAGCGCGGCACCTTCTTCGTGAATCAACGAACGGCCGAGCTCGGGCATTGCGATGTCCGGCTCGGTCGACAACATGCGCAATAACAAGATCGACTCATCTGGCGCACCGGGAACGATGTCGAATGTGCCGGTGACCGCGCCGCGGCCGGTTGCGACTGGGACTTTGCAGATGCCGAGCTTCGTCGAGTCGCTCTCGGCCGCATCGAGGAACAGTCCCGAGGTGTTAGCCGGACCTGTTTCGCTGTGGCAATGGCCGCAGTTCACATCGAGATAAGCTCGCACTCGTGACTCGAGCGTCTCGGTCAGGTCATTCCATTTCGCGTTGCGAGGTTCCCGGCTCACAGTCGGCACATCGAGGAGTAGGCTCTGGCGCGACCAGTGAATCAGTTGATTGTCGCCATCGTGACCAATGCGATTCAGGTGCCGCGGTTTGATACCGATCGGTTCGATGCGGCGCTGCTGCTGGTCGAGCGTGTGGCAACCCGCGCATTGATTCCCATCCGGAACCTCATAAACAAACGGCTCGGCGCCGTGTGAACGGTGGAGCGTGAGCTCAAGCGATTCCCCTGCGAGCTCGAGTCTGGCATCCGTCTGTGCCTCGTTCCACACGTAAGGCAGCGCTACCCACCCTGCAGGGGTGTTGATGAGGAGGCGAGTCTCGAGCAGGCGCACGCGCTGTGTGTCGAGCGTCGTCGCCTCGCGTTGCGGCGTTTCTCGCACGGTGCGATCGCGCGCCATCGCATCGGCGAGATCGTAATAGAAGGTCTTCGTGATGAGCGTCCCGACCGGAAGCTCGATCGTGTCGGAGTCGAAACGCATCTTCTTGTCTTTCGGTAGATGGATCGAACGCAGCTTGTGTGCGTAGTCGCTGAACAACGGCGTGTTGAGCTCGTACACGATACCGTCGCGCGCGGGCGCGAAACTGTGCGCGTCGAGTTCGAACAATCTCCATGCGGAGAGCAGCTGCGGTGGATTGTCTGCGAGGTTCGACTGCACATCCGGGCGCGCTGGCGGTTGCTGGCAGGCCAACGTTCCGAGCACGGATATGTAGAGGCAGCTGCGGAGAAGAGAAGAAACTCTCGCCAAGCACGCCACGCTCGCAAAGAAAGAGAAGACCCATAGGAAGATAACTCTCGCAGAGACGCAGAGACGCGGAGGGAAGAAGAAGACGGAGGAGATTCTCCTTCTGATCTCTGCGTCTCTGCGTCTCCGCGAGAGAATCACTCTCATCCTATGTACTCACTGAGATGCAGCCGAAGCAAGTCCAGACCATGTGACGGCCGGGAGGCTCGACAACTTGCATTGATGCGGGGTGGGATCGCGGCTGATGTTCGCCGCATCGCCGCGCAGGTCGACGTTCGCGAAGTCGACGTCTGCGTTCTCCGCAACGCAGATCTCCATTTGCGCGGCGGTGCTGTCGCGCGCCAGTACGCCGTCCCAAATGATGTCGGGTACACCGCCGCTCGCGCTGACTCTGTCGAGCTGCAGCGCTCGCATGTTGCGCGTGTCCGGCTCATCGCCGCCGCCCGCAAAGCGATTGTCGTGCACCCAAATGCGCGAAGGGAAAGGGTCGTAGCCGATGTCGTTGGCGGGCTTGGAGGTCACTGCGAACGATGCGATCACCGCGTTCGCGCTCTGGTTGTTCTCGACCGTGTTGTCGAAGAACTCGACTTCATCGCTCGCCAGAACCATGAAACCCGTGCCTGCGGGGACCTTTGCAATGAGGTTACCCGGCGCGGTGAAGTTGGGCGTGTTGTTAGAGTAGATGCGGTTGGCGAAGACGCGTGTCTGGCGCGAGAACTTCACGGGCAGGTGGGGCATGTTGATGACGAGCACCCCGCCCGTGTTGTTCGTCACATCGTTTCGGTAGATATCGGCGGCCGTCGTGTTCTCGATCTCGATGCCGACGACGTTGAATTCGACGCGATTGTCGCGTACGACGGCATCGCGCGATTGGCCGACGTAGATACCGGCATCGGAGGCGCCGATGATCACCGAGCGCTCGATGAGCACGCGTTCGCACTGGACGGGATACAACCCGTAGCCGCCGTTCTTCTCGTTCGGGCCGCGGGTCCACTCGATCCGCACGTTGCGGATCGTCAGGTCCTTGCAACCGATGGCCTTGAGCGCATCGCCCTTGGCATCTTCGATCGCGAGATTCTCGATGGTTACGTTCGAGGCGCCGTCGATTTTGAGGCCTTCGGCGCCTTGAAGCTGGCCCGCGAACGAAAGGACCGTCTCGCCCGGTCCAGCGCCTCGAAGCGTCACGCCTGATTTGTTCAAGCTGAGCGCGCGTCGCAACGTCCACTTGCCCGCAGGGATCTCGATGACTTCGCCTGGCTGAGCCTTCATGAGTTTGAGCTGCAGCTCTTTGCGGAAATGGCTGTCGCGCTCCTCTGCGCCGATCGCGAACGGTGGCGAGCTGAGCAGTGCTAATCCGAGCCACAATCCGAGCAGTCTCGATGCGTCGAATCGCATTTCTTTCCCCGGCATCGCATTCATAGTCTACAGTCTAGTAGATGACGAAAGCGGCAGGCTCGACTCTCGCGAATACGTCATCTACTTACGAACATCGACTGCACCGAGTCTGACGAATGAATGATCTGACACAGCACCCCATTACGAAACGATGGCCCGCACGACATCCCGACCGCATCCAGCTCTATTCGTTGAATACTCCGAACGGCGTGAAGGCTTCGATCATGCTGGAAGAAACGGGGTTACGCTACGAGCCGCATCTGGTGAGCTTCGACCGGAACGAGCAGAAAACGCCCGAGTATCTCTCTTTAAACCCGTACGGCAAGATTCCCGCCATCATCGACCCCAACGGACCGGACGGGCGCCCGCTCGCGTTGTTCGAGTCCGGCGCGATCTTGATCTATCTTGCGGACAAGTCGGGCAAGTTCCTGGATCGCGACACGAACAAGCGCTATGAAACGCTGCAGTGGCTGATGTTTCAGGTTGCAGGGATCGGGCCGATGTTCGGTCAGGTGGGGTTCTTCCATAAGTTCGCCGGCCGCGAGTTCGAGGACAAGCGGCCACGCGATCGCTACGTGGCCGAGTCGCGACGATTGCTTGGTATGCTGAATTCCCGGCTGTCGGATCGTACGTGGCTCATGGGCGATGACTACACGATCGCGGACATCGCAACCTTTCCGTGGATCAGAAATCTGATCGGCTTCTATGGCGCCGGCGATCTCGTCGGGATCAGCGACTTTCCCCTCGTCACACGAGCGCTCCAGCGATTCCTTGCGCGACCGCCCGTCGAAAAGGGCCTATATATTCCGAGCCAGGGCTGATTGCGCTGACTGCGGTTCGGCAGATTCGGAGTCGAGACAATGGCGCGGTACGTGGCGTTCTTGCGAGGGATCAATCTGGGTAAGCGCCGTCCTGCGATGTCGCTGCTGAAAACGCTCTTCGAAGAAGCGGGATTCAAGAACGTCGCGACATTCATCGCAAGCGGCAATGTCGTCTTCGAGAGCGCTGCGAAGGATCGAGGTCAGCTCGAGCAGCAGATCTCGAAGCATTTGCATGCCGCGCTGGGGTACGAAGTCGAGTGCTTCGTACGAACCGCGGAAGAAGTGCTCGCGATCGGTCACAGCGAGCCGTTCCGAACGCCGATCGAGGGCATCACAACCGTCCACGCGTGCCTGCTGCACGAGCCGCTCGCTGCTGCCAGCGCACGGAAACTGCAGAAGGTGAAGACCGCGACAGACGAGTTCGCCATCGGCAAACGAGAGTTCTATTGGCTCTGTCGCATCAAGATCAACGAATCCATCATCTGGAAGCATCCTGCGATGAAGGAGATCGCGCTGCCCAGCTTCACGATGCGCAACATGAGCAGCGTGCGCAAGCTGATCGCGCAGCGGCTCGCGTGATCTGCATCGTGTGCGATCGACTCTGACCTGACTCGCCGCCTCTGTAACTCTCGCGCGAGCTCCCGTGTCACGAATGCGTCGCGCCCGGCATAGGGGTCGCCCCTGAATGCTTCGACGCGTGTACGATAGTGCCCATTCCACAACGACAGCGAGCTCAAGATGGCACAGCTCAAACTCCCCAGTCTGATGGCCGCATCGCTTGGCTTGTTCCTCATCGGCTGTAGCAAGCACGAGCCCCGCGTCGAGGCTGCTGCCCCAGTCGCCCCTCCGGCGCAATATGATGCAGAGGCATTCTTCACGACGACTTCGTACGGGTTGGCAGGCGGCTACGCGTGGTCGCACGACGACAAAGATCTTCTCGTGCATGCCGATGAAACTGGCATCTTCAATGCTTACTCGGTCGCAGCGAAGGGCGGAGACAAGCTGCCATTGACCGAGTCGCAGGAGTCGACGTTCGCCATTTCATGGTTCCCAGACGATCGACGCGTGCTCATCAGCGCCGATAAGGGCGGCAACGAGCTCGACCATGTATACGTGAGAGAGCTGTCGGGCGAGATTCGCGACCTGACACCGGGCGAGAAGGTGAAGGCAAGCTTCGCCGGGTGGTCGCAAGACCGGCAGCACTTCTATGTGGTGACGAACGAGCGCAACGAGCGGGCGTTCGATCTGTATCGGTACGCCGCGAAGGACTACGGGCGCACGCTCGTCTTCCGCAATGACGAGGCATTGGAGATCGCCGCTGTATCGCGCGATGGCAACAACGTCGCGCTCGTCAAGCCTCGAACGAGCGCGGACTCTGATATTTACCTCGCGAATGTCAGCACGAAGAAGCCGGAGCTCAAGCTCATCACGCGGCACGAAGGCAACATCGAGCACTCCGTCTATGACTTCACGCGCGACGGCACACAGCTCGTGTATTCGACGAACGAGCACGGCGAATTCCAGCAAGCGTGGACGTACGATCTCGCGACGCAACGTAAGAGCCCGCTCATCGAGGCAGAGTGGGACGTCATGTTCGTGACGTTCTCGGAGTCGGGACGCTATCGAGTCTCGGGTACGAACGAAGATGCTCGCACGGTCATCCGTATCTTCGATCAGGAGACGGGCAAGGATCTCGAGCTCAAGGGACTCCCGCCCGGAGATCTCGCGCAGATTCGGTTCTCGCGCGATGAGTCGAAGATCGCTTTGCTCTTGACGTCGGACACCTCGCCCGCGGACGTCTACACCGTCGACTTGAAGGTGCAGCAGAGCGAGCGTCTTACCCAGGCGCTCAATCCCGCCATCAACGAGAACGATCTCGTTGCGTCGCAGATCGTGCGCTACAAGAGCTTCGATGGGCTCGATATTCCATCGGTGCTCTACAAGCCGAAAGTGGCTTCTGCGACCAACAAGGTGCCGGCGCTCGTGTGGGTGCATGGCGGGCCGGGAGGCCAGAGCCGCGCGGGTTACTCAGCGACGATTCAACACCTCGTCAACCATGGTTATGCCGTGCTAGCAGCGAACAATCGCGGTTCCTCGGGTTATGGAAAGACTTTCTATCACATGGATGACAAGCGGCACGGCGACGTCGATCTGAAAGATATCGTCCAAGGCAAGCAATACCTCGCTTCGCTCGATTGGGTCGACGGCGAGCGTATCGGCATCATCGGCGGCTCGTACGGCGGCTACATGGTCGGTGCGGCGCTCGCCTTCGAACCCGAGGTCTTCGATGTAGGCATCAACATCTTCGGCGTGATGAATTGGCAACGCACGCTCACGAGCATCCCGCCGTGGTGGGAAGCCTTCAAGGAAGCGCTCTACGACGAGATGGGCGATCCGAAGACCGATGCCGAGCGCCACCGCAAGATCTCACCGCTCTTCCACGCGAAGAACATCCGGGTGCCGTTACTGGTCGTGCAAGGCGCGAATGATCCGCGCGTGCTGCAGGTCGAGAGCGATGAGATCGTGGAAGCGGTCAAGTCGAACGGCGTGCCGGTGGAGTACGTGCTCTTTCCAGACGAAGGCCACGGCTTCACGAAGCGTGAAAATCGCATCAAAGCCTCGGATGCGTTCGTCCGGTTCTTGGATACTCATCTCAAGGATGCGACATCAAGCTAGATGCTAACGAGCCGTCGACACGCGAGCTGCCAATGTGGCGGGGTACGAATAGTCTCTCGCGGCGAACGCGGAGACCGCGGCGAAGATCTGGAACAGGATGACTAGCGGAGCTCGGCTCCGAGTGCAGAGATTAGGATCAGCGGAGTCAGGCTCCTTTCTTTCGCCGCGCCCGCCGCGTTCGCCGCGAGAAATCTCTTTGCCGTGGGGGGAGCTCTTCGTAGTCGCTGCGAAGTCAGCCCGGCCGCTCCCGTCCGTGCGGTGCGTTCAAATCGAGTGCGGGGCCGATGGGGACGACGCCGGTCGGATTGATCATCTTGTGGCTCTGGTAGTAGTGGTTCTTGACGTGATCGAAGTGCACGGTGGCGGCGATACCCGGCACTTGGAATAGGTCGCGCGTGTACGCAGCGAGGTTCGGATAATCGCTGATGCGGCGCAGATTGCATTTGAAGTGGCCGAAGTAAACTGCATCGAAGCGCACGAGGGTGGCGAACAAGCGCCAATCCGTTTCCACGATGCGCGTGCCGAATAGATAGCGACTCCTGCCGAGCCTTTCCTCGAGCTCGTCCAGCATCTCGAATACTCCCCGTGCCGCTTCCTCGTAGGCATCCTGCGCGCTCGCGAAGCCGGCTTTATAGACTCCGTTGTTGACAGCGTCGTAGATGCGAGCATTGAGCTCATCGATCGCTGCGCGAAGATCCGGCGGATAGTAGTCGCCGGCTTTCGCTCCGACGTCATTGAAGGCGCTGTTGAACATGCGAACGATGTCGGCGGATTCGTTGCTGACGATCCGTGCTTGTTTCTTGTCCCACAGCAGCGGCGTCGTGGCGCGACCCGACAGCTGCGGATTGTCGGCGAGATAGACCTCATACAAAGTGCGCGCGCGGTTCACGGAATCGGGGATCACGCCAGGCCCCGGTTCGAACGTCCAGCCTTGGTCGGCCATGAGCCAGTGCGTCACCGAGAGCGAGACCCTATCCTGCAGTCCCTTGAGCTCGCGCATGATCAATGTGCGGTGCGCCCACGGACATGCATACGAAACGTACAAGTGATAGCGGCCTGGTTCGGCTGCAAAGCCACCTTCGCCCGTTGGACCGGGCGAACCGTCCGGAGTGATCCAATTGCGATACGGCGACTCCCAGCGGACGAAACGCCCGCCCGTCGACTTGGTGTCGTACCACTGATCCTTCCACACGCCTTCGATCAACACGCCCACGCTTGTCGCACCATCGCAGAATACAAGGTCATAAGCTCAGAACCGCTCGTGAGGCGAAACGTTCCCTGAAAGGTGAGTGCATAGGCTCGTACGAGCGGTGCGCTACACTCGGTGCCCCCGGCGAGGGCGAGCAGCGAATGTACAAGAAGCGATCCAGCATCGAGCGCTTGCGCGCGAGTGAGCGTGCGCGCAGTCGCGCGCGGTGGCACGCGGTGCGTGACGATGTCGTCATGCACTTTGCCTACGGGCAGGGCAGCCGAGCGTTGCTCGAAGGACGAGTGATCGATTTCGACATCGAGCATGTCGCAACTGCCGGTGACCGCTCCCTCACGAATCTGCGCCGCACTCTGAAACTGCTCATCAATGACGAGCGTATCCATCGCTCCGTTCGCGCGTGGATGACTTCGCACGAATGGGAAACGACGACGGACGGAGAAGGTTTCTTTCGCTTCGAGCTCGAGAATCTCGCCGCGCTCGCTCCAGGTTGGCACCGCATTCACGCGGCGTCCGGCGATGCGAGCGATGAGATCGGATTGCTGCTCACACCGCCCGAAAACGTTCACGGTGTGATCTCGGACGTCGATGACACGCTCTTGATCTCGGAGGTCACGCGCAAGCGCCAATTGCTTGCGAATACGTTGCTGCGCAATCCCTTGCAGCGGCTCGTCGTCCCCGGAATCGCGAAGTTGTACCACGCGCTGCTCGGGCGCAATCCACAGCCGCAGTGCGCGCCGATGTTCTATCTCTCCGCGACGCCACGGCAACTGCACCTGCCGCTTCAAGCCGCGCTCGACCACAACGGCCTGCCCAAAGGCGTCCTGATCACCAAGCGCATCACCACGGATCGCACCTCCGAATCGCTGAATCAGTACAAGTACAAGTTCGCGGAAATCGCGGAGATCCTCGCGTACGTACCCCATGCGCGCTTCACCTTGATCGGCGATGACGGCGAGCACGACCCGGCCGTGTTCGAGGCGATTCGCGAGCACTATCCCGAGCGAATCGATTCCATCTGGATTCGGCACGTGCGCCCGCAGGACAAGCGCCACAAGGTGGCGCATCAAGGCGACCTTGCCGAGCTGTTGGAACAACATCTCTGAGCCTGAGGGAACTATCTGCGCCGATATGCGATTCGACTGGCAGGGCATCTCGGCTGAAGATCGAAGAAGACTAGCGAGCGCGAGGGCGGGGCATTGGAAACATCCAAGGTCCGTGATTTTTTACAGAGCGGAAGTGTCATGGCCCGCGCGATCGATGCTCATCCGTGGGACGCCACCCCGCTCGGGGCGATCGATCGATGGCCGAGCGCTCTGCAGACGACGCTCGCATTGGTGCTCAGCTCCAGGTTGCCTCAGGCGATCATTTGGGGACCTGAGCTCACGACGCTGTACAACGATGCCTTCCAGGCTCTTCTCGGCGATCGGTCCGAAGCGCTCGGCCGCGGTTTTCATGATGTCTGGATCGCGTTGTGGCCCACGTTCGAGCCACTCGTGGAGCGAGGATTTGCAGGCGAGGCGAGTCACATGGACGATATTCCGCTCGCGATCGATCGTGGCGGACACATCGAGGATGCTCATTTCACGCTCTATTTCAGTCCTGTCCGCGGAGAGGCGGGCAGGATCGCAGGGTTGTTGATCGCTGCCGTCGAGACCACGGAGGCGATACACGCACGCAAGCAGGCGAGCTCTCTGCACGCACAGCTCGGACACCGAATCCAGAATACGTTCGCGATCACCTCGGCGATCGTGGAGCAAACGTTTCGTGCGGGGCATTCGCTGGATGAGACGCGACGACGCATCACCGAGCGCATCGCGGCGCTCGGACGCGCACACAGGCTACTTGCGCGAATGCAATGGGATGCGATTCCCATCATGACCCTCGTCGCCGAAGCGCTCGCTCAACATGCTCCGGCAGAGCAGCTCGAGATCGAAGGCCCTGCTCTGAGTCTTCCCGCAAAGCAGGCGTTATCTCTCTCGCTTGCGCTGCACGAGCTCGTCACGAATGCGGTGAGGTTCGGAGCGCTCTCGACGCCTTCCGGCCGCGTACGTATCGAGTGGCGCCTGAGCGGATCTGGACTGGATCGCGAGTTCCACTTCACCTGGGCCGAGTTGCACGGACCAGTCGTGGCCAAGGCCCCCTCTAAAGGATTCGGGGCTCGATTCCTGGAGAAAGTCCTGCCGCACGATTTCGGCGGCGCGTCCCACCTTGCCTACACGCCCGCGGGATTGCGCTTCGAGCTCACCCGCAGCGAGCCGTTCTCGATGCCGTGAGCAATCAAGAGAATCTCGCGGCGAGATTCTCTTTGCTCGTGAATCAACTTCTCATTGCGCCGAGCGCGGCCTCGCGGAGTGATGCCATCGCGAGGCGGTACGGATGAGGTCCGTAGCTGATGCGTGCGACACCCATTTGTGCGAGTTGCGTCACGGAGCTGGCACCGGGGCGAGCCATGACATTGACCGGTAGCGGACAGTCGGCGCAGATCCGCGCGATTTTCTCGGGATCCAGCAATCCGGGAACGAAGAAGCTATCTGCGCCAGCGTGCGCATACGCATTCGCGCGTTCGAGCGCGTCGTCGACCATGGCATCCGTGTGACCGCTCGGCCCGGTGACCAGAAAGACATCTGTGCGCGCGTTGATGAAGACGCGATCGAGAATCGCATCAGCGGCGTTTCGCGCGGCCTGAAGCCGTTTGGATTGGTCTGCGATGGAGTAGAGCTCCTGCTCAGGCACGTAACTGTCCTCCAGATTGAATCCAATCGCGCCGGCTGCGATCGCTTGCCTCACGGTGGCTGAGACATCGCCATATCCGCTTTCAAGATCGATCGAAATCGGCACATCTACCGAGGCCACGATCCTCTGCAGATTCGCGAGTGCGAGCGGCAGCGGTATGTTCTCCCCATCTTCGAACCCGTGGGCGGCCGCGACCGACCAGCTACCCGTTGCGAGCGCCGCGGCTCCCGCATCGGCGACGACCTTCGCGGAACCCGCGTCCCAGATGTTGAACAGCACGATCGGCTGACCCGGCTTATGAAGCTCGCGAAAGCGCTCCGCGTGCTCGCGTTGTGTTCTCATTCGTCGTCTCCAACGCAGAAGCGAGCCAGAAGTCGCCTTGCGGATGTGTTCCCGCGTGTCGGCGCTCGTGATCGAGCAACCACTGTTTGCGAGCACGGCCCCCGCCATAACCCACGAGCTCGCCGTTCGCTCCGCAAACGCGGTGGCACGGGATCACGATCGCGAGGCGGTTGCGCCCATTCGCCCAGCCTACCGCGCGGGCGGCACGAGGATTGTCCAGGTGTCGCGCCAGCTCGCCATAAGTGCGAACCGCACCGAACGGAATCTCGCGCAGCGTTCGCCACACGGATTGTTCGAAGGGAGAGCCCGGCGCGAAGAGCGGAACCGTGAATTGCCTGAGTGTTCCTGCGAAATAGTCGCGCAGTTCCGCTTCGATCGCCGTCAGATGGGCATCGCGTCCGGGTACGACCGTGTAGCCATAGCGTGCACGGAGCTCGTCGATTTCGTCCGGCAATGCTGGGCGATCCGCGAACTCGAGCAGCACCAGACCGCGTGACTCGCTCATTGCAAGTACGGGTCCGAGCGGTGTTTCGATTCGGGAGAATAGGAGTGGCTGCGGCTTTTCACGCGCCCCTGGGGTGGTGCCGAGCGACTTTCGAAAGGCGTCTCTGAATCCGCTCACGGAATCGTACCCAAGATCCAGGGCGGCCTCGTCGATCGATGCGCCCTGCGCGAGCCGCTCGAGTGCGAGTCCCATCCTGCGTGCGCGCACGTACCTGTGAAACGTCGCGCCGAACTCGTGCTTGAACCAGCGCCTCACTCGATTTGGATCGATGCCTTCGAGCCGCAGGACGGTATCGCTCCATCGCTTTGCGGGCGCGGCATCGATCGCGGCGAGCACAGACCGCACCCACTCCGGCGTCCGCTCGTGCGCTTGCATCGGCGTACATCGATGACAGGGCCGATACCCTGCATCGAGGGCTTCGATGGCGGTGAGATAGAACTCGACGTTCTCCGGATGGGGCTTGCGCGCCGGACAGCTCGGCCGACAAAAAATGCCGGTGGTCCGCACTGCAGTGACGAAGGCCCCTTCGTAAGCCGAGTCGCGTTCGAGCATCGCACGGACCATCTCGGCTCGCGGCGGTAGCTTGGTGGTTGTCGTCATACCATGACGTTAACGCTAAGCGATTGGGCGCTTCCACCGGAAAATTGACATCGAATTCGGTTGGCGCGCGGCGATTGAGGTCTGCGTCGATGGGTGCTGGGCAAACATAGTTCGCTGGGGCGTGGTGTATGATCCAGCGAGCATCTTCCGCTCGGGCGAACACCTCACCCGATAGACAAGGCTCAAACCCTGTGCTTGCCGAGGCTGGGACGATGACCTGAACATAGAAGCATACGATGCAGAGTGAACGTCGGCTCGAGTCCTATCCAAGAATGATTCTCGCGGCGACGGGCGCAAGAATAAGAAATAGTCGAATCCCCTTGATGCAATGAAGCTACGACACTCTTCCTCTTCGCCGCGTCGCGGCGTCGGCGCGAGAATTTCATCTTCAATGCCGCTGCACTTCGTTTTGGGATTCTGGATCGTGCTCTTGGCGCTCCTTGGTGAGGCCCACGCGGATTATCGAGAGTGGCGGACCTACGGCGGCACGCCGGATCAGATTCGCTATTCAGCGCTCGATCAAATCAATCGCTCGAACGTGAGCAAGCTTGCAGTCGCTTGGATGTACGACACGGGCGAGGGCGGCGATCTGCAGACGCAGCCGATCGTGATCGATGGCGTGCTGTATGCATACACGCCCACGCATAAGACGATCGCGCTCGATGCTGCGACGGGTCAGCTGCTATGGCAGTTCGATTCGGGCATCGAGGGGCGAGGCGCGAATCGAGGCCTTATGTATTGGGCGCGCCGTTCCGACCGTCGCATCTTCGCCGCGGTCGATGAGTACGTGTACGCGCTGGATGCGAAGACTGGTAAGCCGATCGAGACGTTCGGTCGCAACGGGCGCATCGACTTGCGCGAAAATCTCGGGCGCGATCCTGCGAAACAGTCCGTGCGCTTGACGAGCCCCGGTGTCATCTACAAGGACCTGATGATCATCGGCGGCCGCGTGAGCGAAGGCCTTCCTGCCTCGCCAGGCGATGTACGAGCGTACGACGTTCGAACGGGAGAACTTCGCTGGTCGTTCCACACGATTCCTCATCCTGGGGAGTACGGTTACGAAACCTGGCCGAAAGATGCTTGGACCTACATCGGCGGCGCGAATAGTTGGCCCGGTATGACGTTGGATGCGAAGCGGGGCGTGGTATACGTGCCGACCGGTTCGGCGGCTTCGGACTTCTACGGCGGTAATCGGCGCGGGGACAATCTGTTCGCGAATAGCTTGGTGGCGCTTGATGCCGCGACGGGCAAACGTCGCTGGCACTATCAGTTCGTACGGCACGACATTCTCGACCGCGATTTGCCCGCACCGCCCGCGCTCGTGAAAGTGCGCCGAAACGGACGCATCATCGATGCGCTCGCGCAGCCGACTAAGCAAGGATTCGTATTCGTACTCGATCGCCATACAGGCAAGCCGCTGTTTCCGATCGATGAGGTGCCGATTCCTGCAAGCGATGTCCCCGGCGAAGCTGCGGTATCGACACAGCCGCTCCCGCGCATCCCGCGCCCCTATGCGCGCCAGGAGCTCACAGCCGAGATGTTGACGACGCGATCTCCTGAAGCGGCAAAGTGGGCACGCGATGAGTTCGCGAGAATGAAGAGTGACGGGCCGTTTGCACCACTCACCGTGGGCAGTGACACGGTTATCTATCCCGGTTTGGATGGCGGCGCGGAATGGGGTGGGGCGGCATTCGACCCTGACACCGGCTATCTATATCTCAACACCAACGAGATGGCTTGGCTCGGATCGCTCGCAGAGAACGACGCGGGCCGAGGCGGACGCGCGTTGTACTTGCGAGAATGCGCGCAATGCCACGGCGATGATCTACGCGGCGCGCCGCCGAGTATCCCGTCGCTGCACGACATCGCTGCGCGTCTCACGCCGAGCGCCATCGGGGACATGATCCGCAAGGGCGGCGGTCGCATGCCCGGATTCCCATCACTGCAATCAGAGGCGCTGTCGGCGATCGTCACATACCTGGTGACGGGAGAAGACGATGCAGTACCTGCGCTCGAGACGCCGGGCTACCTGCCGTATCGATTCACTGGATATCGACGTTGGCTCGATCCCGAAGGCTATCCAGCGATCGCGCCGCCGTGGGGAATGTTGAACGCGATCGATCTGAACAGCGGCGAGTACGTGTGGCGTATTCCTTTCGGCGAGTTCCCTGAGCTCGCGGCGCAAGGCATGAAGAACACAGGCAGTGAGAACTACGGCGGACCGATCGTGACAGCCGGAGGACTGCTTTTCATCGGCGCAACGAATCACGATCGCAAGGTGCGCGCATTCGACAAGCGCAATGGCGAGTTGCTATGGGAAGCGACACTGCCGTTCTCTGCCAATGCGACCCCTGCGATGTACGAGGTGAAGGGGCGTCAGTACTTCGTGGTACTCGCAAGCGGCGGCAAGTCGCGCGAAGGTACGGGCGGCGTATACGTCGCGTTCGCCCTTCCGAAACGCGAGAAGGCTGCGCCACTACGCTAACGCTCGTTAGGCTGCGCCGAGAAAGCTGTCGCTAGCGGCTGCGTCCCTCGCGAGAAAGCTATCGCTAGTCAGATTGCTCGTGTCCTCTTCGGGTCGAAACGAATACCAACGACAGCTCGCTCGGCCACGAATTTCTATCTAGCGCGAGCTCTCTCGGCGAGGAACGAGCCTCTCTAGCGGTAGCTTTCTCGGCGACAACGGCAGCCTTTCCAGGCTTAGCGATCAATCCGTCTCGCGCCGCGTATACGTCGGCGGCTTCGCAGCTTTCGCGCGCTCGATCGCTTGCAGGATCAGTTCTTTCGCTTTGTCGGCGTCGCCCCACCCGACCATCTTCACCCACTTGTCCTGCTCGAGGTCTTTGTAGTGAGTGAAGAAGTGCTCAATCTGCTTGAGCGTGATGCCAGGCATGTCGGTGTAGTTGAGCACTTTTTCGTAACGGCGCGTCAGGCGCGGCACGGGTACCGCGATGATTTTTTCATCGCCGCCTGCTTCGTCTTGCATCATGAGCACACCGATGGGTCGCACTGACAACACTGCGCCGGGTGCGATGCCGCGTTGGTTCGCGACGAGCACATCGCACGGATCTCCGTCTTCCGAGAGCGTGTGCGGGATGAAGCCATAGTTGCCCGGGTAACGCATGGCCGTATACAGGAAGCGATCGACGAACAGGGCGCCGGACTCCTTGTCCATTTCGTATTTGATCGGGGGGCCACCGACAGGCACTTCCACGATCACATTCACTTCCTCCGGCGGATTGCGTCCGATCGGGATTTTTTCGAGTCGCATCGTTTACCTCAACCAGGGCTACGGGCTACGGCCAGGACGGAGAGACTGGGACTGCCCGTGTCTTGCGTAGGGGCCGCAGTATATATCCAACGCGCTCGCGAGAACCGCAGGTGCGGTCCGGCAATCAGCAACGAAGAAGCACTACGTATCGTTCGAGTCTCTGGGCGCGAGTGCAGTTTTCTGTCGCGTGCCGAATACGAAACGGCCGACCTTACGCGTCGTCCAGATCAGCAAGAAGAGAATGGCGATGAGGGCGAGTACTGGAAGCAAGAGCGCGAGAATCGATAGTAGGATCGCACCGGCCGTTTCGACAGTGCTCACGACAGGGTTGGCGAGTCCTGCCGTCGTGACTCCCGATTTGGCACGAACAAGCGCCGCGCTGCCTTTCGTCGCGGCCGCGATTCCGCCGCCTGCAATGATCGCGATCGGCCACATGAGCTCGGGGCTTACGTCCGTCATCACCGCGGCGCTTGCGACCGCACCTGCCGCAACTGCCACTGGGCTTGCGAGCACATCGAGAATGTGATCGACGCCGGGGATGTAGTACGCCATCGTTTCGAAGAGCGCCGCGGTGCCGAGCATGAGCAGAGCAGGCGTGCTAGACAGCCATGAGAAGGTATCCGTCAGAGGGATCCATCCGGCGCGGGCAGCAAGACCTGCGACGAGAAGCGGCACGAACACGCGAAACCCCGTCGCGGCCGCGAGCGCGATACCTAGAGCGACACTGAGGAAGGCGTCCATTTGTACTCTCGAAGTGGTTGGCGGTTAGTGATGAGGTGGTTAGTCCAGAAACGCTGCCGCGCCTTGAAGAGCCTATCTCAAAGTCCCGTATGACGGGATGGCTGCGCGCCACGCTCTCACAACACAAATGCCCTGGAGTGGCTGGAACGGAGGTGCGATGCGGGGCGTTGTGCACGCATTCTCGACCAGGAGCCCGTAGGCAGTGGATAAGAAGATTCGGCTCAGGGAAGGATTGCCGCATCCCCGCGGTGCAACGTGGGACGGTAAAGGAGTCAACTTTTCACTGTTCTCCGCGAATGCCACTAAGGTCGAGCTGTGCCTCTTCGATTCCGATGGCGCGCGGGAGCTCGATCGTATCGAGCTGCCTGAATACACCGACGAGATCTGGCACGGTTACATCATGGGCTTAGGTCCGGGCACGGTGTACGGGTATCGCGTGCATGGGCCTTACGAGCCCGAACAGGGTCATCGGTTCAATCCCAACAAGCTGCTTCTCGATCCGTACGCACGCGAGCTCATCGGCGAGCTGCGTTGGGATCACGCGTGCTTCGGCTACACGATTGGCGCCGAAGGCGACGACCTCACGTTCGATGAGCGCGACAGCGCTCCCTTCGTGCCGAAGTGCGTCGTCGTGGATCCCGCCTTCGATTGGAAACAAAGCGGCAAGCCGCTCGTGCCCTGGGATCGCACGATCGTGTACGAAACTCACGTGAGAGGCTACACGAAGCTGCATCCCGTCGTTTCAGAACACCTGCGCGGAACGTTTGCAGGTCTCGCGATTCCAGAGGTCGTCCAGTACATCAAGTCATTGGGTGTGACGACCGTCGAGCTGCTGCCGGTTCATATGTTCCTGAACGACAGTCACTTGCTCGACAAACAGCTCACCAACTACTGGGGCTACAACTCGATCGCCTTCTTTGCCGCGGACCCTCGTTACTTCGCCGATCCGCTGCGCGGCGTGCAAGAGTTCAAGGAGATGGTCGCGCGCTTTCACGACGCCGGCCTGGAAGTCATTCTCGATGTGGTCTACAACCACACCGCCGAGGGCAACGAGCGCGGTGCGACGCTCTGTTACAAAGGGATCGATAACGCGTCCTACTATCGGCTGATCCCGGAGCAGAAGCGCTACTACATCAACGACACCGGAACGGGCAACACGCTCAACCTGAGTCATCCGCGGGTGATTCAAATGGTGACGGACAGCTTGCGCTACTGGGTGCAGGAGATGCACGTCGATGGCTTCCGATTCGATCTTGGGACGATTCTCGCGCGCGAAGCGAAGGGCTTCACTAGTCAGAGCGGATTCTTGAAGGCGTGCTCGCAGGATCCGGTGTTGAACACAGTGAAGCTCATTGCCGAGCCGTGGGATTGCGGTCCAGGCGGTTATCAGGTGGGCGAGTTTCCGCCCGGATGGGCTGAATGGAACGACAAGTACCGCGATACCGTGCGCGATTTCTGGCGCGGCGAAGCGGCAGCAGCCACAGTCGCGCCGCGATTGTACGGCTCGGCGGATATCTTCAACCGGTACGGGCGGCGCCCTCATGCGAGCGTGAACTTCGTGACAGCTCACGACGGCTTCACGTTGAGCGATCTCGTGAGCTACAACGAACGGCACAACGAGGCGAACGGCGAGGACAATCGCGACGGCACCTCAGACAATCGCTCTTGGAACTGCGGTGCCGAGGGTCCCACGGACGATCCGGCGATCAACGAGCTGCGCTTTCGTCAGATGCGCAATTTCCTCGCGACGCTGTTGCTGTCGCAAGGCACGCCGATGTTGGTCGCGGGCGATGAGTTCGCGCGCACGCAGCACGGCAACAACAATGCCTACTGTCAGGACAACGAGATCAGCTGGGTCGATTGGCAGCTCGCAGAGAAGAACCATGGGCTCGTGCAGTTCGTGCAACAACTGACCGAGTTGCGAGCGAAGTACCCCATCCTGCGCCGCAATCGTTTTCTGAGCGCCGAGATGAATGAGCGCATCGAGCTCAAGGAAATCACCTGGCTGAATGCAGCAGGCGGCGAGATGCAAGAGGAGCACTGGACGGAGGAGAGCATGCTGTGCTTCGGCATGCTGCTCGATGGTCGCGCCCAGACATCAGGCATTCGTCAACGCGGGCACGATGCAACAATCCTGATCGTATTCAACGCGTATCACGATGTCGTGAACTTCGTGCTGCCGGGGGAAGAGGCCGATGCGCGCTGGTTACTGCTCATCGACACGAACATTCCCGAGAATCTCGCTTCTCGCAAAGTGAACTTCGTGGTGGGGGATGTTTACGCCGTCACCGGACGCTCGATGCTGGTTTTCCAGCTCGAAGCCGAGAGCGATGCGGCAGTCGATAGCGCGAAGCGTCCGAGGGGGGGCGTGAGGGCAGCAGAGGCGAATTCTCCGCTTCCTATTCCCTTCCTCCGTGATTCCCCAACTTCTCTGCTGTTTCCGCGAGCACCGCACGGATCGCGTTCGTATCGTAGGGCTTGCTGACGAAGCGGAAGCGCGGATTCTCGTTCACGACTTCATAAGCGATTTGGCTGTAACCGCTCGCAAGGATGATGTGCATGTCAGGGCGCTTCTGGCTGAATCTGGTCGCAAGATCGAGCCCACTGCCATCGGGAAGGCCGATATCGATGAATGCGATGTCAATCGCCTCGTTCGCAGCAAACTCTTCCTGAGCTTGTTTCGCCGTTGCAGCTTCTAGGACTTCGTAACCAGCTTGTTCGACCGTTTGCGCCAAGAACAGGCGCACTAAGGGCTCATCCTCGACGACGAGTGCGATGAGTCCCCCACGGGAAGGCTCCGCGCGCGTATCGAGTACATCTCGCACGCGACTCGCGAGCTGCCCGCGGGTGAATGGCTTCGTCAGAAGTTGGACGCCTGGGTCGAGCCGACCTTGGTGCACGATCGCATTGCGAGCGTAACCTGACGTGAACAGCACTTTGAGTCCGGACCGGCGGGTGCGCGCAGCATCGACCAATTCCCGGCCGTTGATGCCTGGCAGGCCGACGTCGGTAAACAACATCTTGATCTCGGGATGCAGCTCGAGCAATCGCAAGGCCGATGGCCCATCGCGCGCCTCGAGCACCGAGAAGCCCAACTCGCGCAGGCTCTCCACGCTGAAGCTGCGCACATCGTCGTCGTCTTCGACGACCAGAATGACCTCAGTCGACTCGCCCTGTGGCACGCTCGGCGCTTGCTCGATCTCCACTTCAGCTTGGCCGCCGGTGTAGCGCGGCAGATAGATTTTCACGGTCGTTCCTTCGCCGATCTCGCTGTACAGCTTTACGTGGCCGCCTGATTGCTTGACGAAGCCGTAGACTTGGCTGAGCCCCAGCCCCGTGCCTTGACCGATGGGCTTCGTCGTGAAGAACGGATCGAACGCACGGCTGAGCACGTCCTTGCTCATTCCAGCGCCGGTATCGGTCACGCTGATCGAAACGTACTGACCCGGCTGAACCTCTGCATGCGCGCTCGCGTAGTGCTCATCGAAATGAGCATTCGATGTCTCGATCGTGAGCTTGCCACCGCTCGGCATCGCATCGCGTGCATTCACCGCGAGATTGAGAAGCGCGCTTTCGAGCTGATGAGAATCGATCTCGACCCGCCAGACACCTGCGCCGAGAACCGTTTCGATCGCGATGTTTTCGTTGAGCGTGCGTCGAATGAGCTCCGAGACGCCGCTCACGAGGCGATTGACCTCCGTCGGTTTCGGATTGAGCGGTTGACGGCGAGAGAACGCGAGTAGCTGTTGAGTGAGCGTCGCGGCACGCTGGGCACCGCGGCTCGCTTGCTCGACCGCGCGGCGCAAGCGTCCATCGTCTGCAGGCGCCAATCGCCCGATCGTTTCCAGATTACCGAGAATGACCGTCAAGAGATTATTGAAATCGTGAGCGACCCCGCCGGTGAGCTGGCCGATCGCTTCCATCTTCTGCGCTTGATGCAGTTGCTCCTGCATCGCCCGCCACTCGGTCATATCGCGCGTGATCTTCGCGAAGCCGATGAGGTGTCCGGCACCGTCGCGGATGGCATCGATGAGCACGTTCGCCCAGAAGCGGGTGCCGTCTTTGCGGACGCGCCAGGATTCGGCCTCGTACTTGCCTTTCTGAGCGGCAGTTTCTAATGCCATTCGCGGCACGCCGCGCGCACGATCCTCGTCCGTATAAAAAATGGAGAAATGCTTGCCGATGATCTCAGCGCTGCTGTAGCCCTTGATGCGCTCGGCCCCTGGATTCCAGGTGCTCACATAGCCGCGTGCGTCGATCATGTAGATCGCCGCATCGGTGATGCCCAATACCAGCTGCAAAAACTGCTGCTCCGCTCTGCGCAGAGCGTCGGTCCGCTCCTCCACTCGTCGGCCGAGCCGCTGATTCAAGATCCGCAACTGCTCTTGTGCCTGCACGTGGGCCGTGACATCCCGGAAGCTCCACACGCGTCCAACCTGCTGGCCTTCGACCATCTGCACCTTTGAGAATCGCTCGAATACGCGGCCATCGAGCATCTGCAACTCATCGAAGCTGTCGGTCGGGGAAGTCTTGTAGATGTCCTCGATGCGTGCCAGGAATGCGGTAGGGTCTGCGAGCTGATGGCTGATCTGTCGGATCGTGTGCCGGTGATCGCGTGCTTCGAGAGCTTCGCGATTCAAGCGAAACATCTTCAGATATTGCTCGTTGAAGCCGGTGATGAGCCCGTTCTGATCGGTCGCGATGATGCCGTCGGCGGTGGCTTCCAGGGTGGCATTCGTCATCGCGAGGAGCTGTGCGAGCTCTCGAGTCTTCTGCTCGAGTGCCGCTTCGGTCGTCAGGTGCTCCTGGCGAGAGCGCTTCCTTGCCTCAGGCGTAGCCGGCGCGTCCGCGCCAGTGTACGGGCTTGGGGGTTGGCGTGTGTGATCGGAGCTCACTCAAAATTCCGAAACATCGACTTGGAGTACTCGCTTGTGATTTCTCGCTTGGTTGCGAGGCCGGGTAGCCGTCTTGTGTGGATCCATCGAGGCGCGGCAACTGCAGGCTCGACCTTTATGAGCCTCGTAGTAAAACTTTTTATGTGCCGGATCAATGCATGATGCGCGATACTCAGTTCCCGTGCAAACCTTAAAGTCTGTGTTTGCGGCGCCTGCAAATTTTCGCTCGATACTGGAACAAATGGCTGACGCGGGACGTTAGATTCGGTTTTGTTCGGAGTACCGCTCGAGCCCTTCGGCGACCGGTGTGTGTTCTTTTTGAGTCAGTCCATCTGCTTATGCGCAGTCCGTGACTCACGGACTACACTCTTATCGGTATTCACTCGATAGTAGACGCATGAGGATTCTCCATCTGGAAGACAATCCTGCCGACTCGCTACTCATCGAGCGACTTCTGGAGGATCACGGACTGACGCCCGATCTGACGCGGGCGGAATCGGCAGAGGCTTTCAACCGAGAGATTCAGCATGGACCGTACGACGTCGTAGTCGTCGATAGTGGCGTACCGGGCTTCGATGGTCCGAGTGCGGTGCGGCTCTCGAAGAACGTCATCCCCGGTACCCCGGTCATCGTGTGTTCCGGCGCAACGCGTAGCGAGGATGTCGCCGCGGCCCTCCGCGAGGGTGCGAGCGATTATGTCCATAAAGACGAGCTCTGGCGGCTCATCCCGGCTCTCGATCGAGCTCAGAGCCGCGTTAGCACCAACTCGATCGAGCGGCTGAGTCGTCAGCATGCGGCCATGTCGCGTCTCGTCGGTGTCGTGCAGGAGCTGTCGCTTGCGCGAGATCTGAGCGCGGTGATGGCGATCGCGCGGCGCGCCGCGCGCGAGCTCACAGCGGCAGATGGCGCCACGTTCGTGCTGCGAGAGGACGATGCGTGCTTGTATGCGGATGAAGAAGCCGTCTCGCCACTTTGGAAAGGGCAGCGCTTTCCGCTTGGCGAGTGCATCAGCGGGTGGACCATGTTGAATGGACGTCCGCTCGCGATCGAGGATGTGTTCGCGGACGATCGTATCCCAACTGCTGCGTATCGACCGACTTTCGTGAAGAGCCTCGCGATCGCCCCGATCCGCACGGCAGCACCCATGGGCGCAATCGGTGTGTACTGGTCGCACCGCCATGCATGTACGCCCGATGAGCTGATGCTGTTGGAAGCGCTCGCGAATACGACAGCCGTCGCGCTCGAAAACGTCCAGGTGTACGGTGAGCTCGAGAGTCGAGTGCGTGCGCGCACGAAGGCGCTCGAGGTCGCCAATGAAGAGCTCGAGGCGTTCACATATGCGGTCTCGCACGATCTGCGCGCTCCCGTGCGCGCGCTCTCCGGCGAGTTCGGCATCATGGCCGAAGAGTTCGGCTCGCTCGATCCGCGATTGCAGTCGCGGATCCGCTCCGCGAGAACGCATGTGACGCGGATGTATGAGTTGATCGACGATCTGTTGCGCCTGTCGGGTATCACGCGCCGGGAGCTCAAGATCGAGCGCTTCGACCTAGGTGAAATGGCGGTACAAGTGCTGGAGCGGCTACGTAACGGCCAGCCCGAGCGAGCCGTTGCCGCCAGCATCGAGCGGGGCGTTCTAGTCGATGCGGATCGCGGCTTGATGAACGTGCTCATGGAGAACTTGCTCTCCAATGCGTGGAAGTACACCTCGCATCGATTGGAAGCCCAGATTCAGTTTCGCGCGGTGATCCGCGACGATTCGCGGCGCATCTTCCAGGTGCAAGACAATGGTGCAGGATTCGATCCGCGCTACGCTCGGCGCTTGTTTCAGCCATTCCAGCGCCTGCACTCACCTCGGGAATTCTCCGGCACCGGTGTGGGCCTCGCGACGGTTCAGCGGGTCGTACGCCGCCATGATGGCGAGGTCTGGGGCGAGTCAGAGGGCCCGGATCGAGGAGCGCTGTTTTCCTTCACGCTCGGCTCGCCCGATGACCCTGAAAGGCAGGGGTAATACTGGAGCTGCCGACCCGAGTAGATCGAGCACCGCCAGTTGTTGTCGGTTTCGACCCGTCCTCTTCGTCTTATAGCTGACAACTGCTTCAGACGAGAGCGTTCCAGAGCGAGCGATGAGGAGGGTCCATGTGTCCAGCATGCATGACGAGCGCAGTATCACTCGCAACCGGTGCAACTTCAGCCGGTGGGTTGATCGGCCTCTTCGCCGTTAAGCTACGCAACCGTGAACGACGACCGACGCGCCGCGTTCAGCCTCGCTCCTCGGAAGCGGCATCGAAGCCAATCGTCTTTGCCGACTAAGTTTCAGGGTAGAGCCGTTCATGCTGTACGCGATCCTTTGTTATAACCGTGAAGATGCGGTGATGAACTGGTCTGAAGAGCATGATCGTGCAGTGATGTCTCATCACCTCGGCGTAGAGCAGCGTCTCGCGAGCGATGGAAAAGTTGGACCTGTGGTGCGACTCATGCCGACGACGACCGCGACGACAGTGCGCGCAGGGCGTGAACGAGTCGTCATCGATGGGCCTTTCGCAGAGACGAAGGAACAGCTGCTCGGTTTCTATATCGTCGAGTGCGTAACGTTCGAAGAGGCGATCGGTATCGCTGCGGAGCTGGCGCACGAGACCGGTGCTGCGGAGATCCGGCCGATTCAACACTTCTCGGATCGAAGTAATCCGCGTGCCCTGACGCGCACCTTCCAGCGATCGGGGAACGCTCATGAAAAGTGACGCTGCATGACCGACATAGCCTGGATCGATGCCGCACTCTCCGCCGCGAGACCGCAGGTCGTGGCGGCATTGTTGCGCTACTTCCGAAATCTAGACACCGCCGAAGAGGCGTTCCAAGAGGCGTCGTTACGAGCGCTCAAGGCGTGGACCGCGAATGGTCCGCCGCGAGATCCAGCCGCATGGCTGATCTTCGTCGCACGCAATTTCGCTGTCGATGAGGCTCGACGCAACAAGCGGTACGACAGCCTGCCTGATGAGGCTGTGTTGTCCGACACGGAAGATGCGGAGACGGATCTCGCCGACCGCCTGGATAATGCACACTATCGCGATGACATCCTGCGACTCTTGTTCATCTGTTGTCATCCCGAGTTGCCCGCGACTCAGCAAATCGCATTGGCATTACGTATCGTGTCTGGGCTCACGGTTGCCGAGATCGCGCGTGCCTTTCTCGTGAGCGAAAGCGCAATGGAGCAACGTATCACGCGCGCGAAGCGCCGCGTGGGCGCAGCGCAGGTTCCATTCGAAACGCCCGGCCCCGCCGAGCGGCAGTCGCGGCTCGCGACAGTCGCCGCGATGCTCTACCTGCTATTCAACGAAGGCTATTCCGCAAGTGGCGGTGACGTACACGTGCGAGTACCGCTATGCGAAGAGGCCATTCGTCTCTCACGACTGCTGTTGCGCCTATTTCCGGGCGAGCCGGAGATCATGGGCTTGACAGCTTTGCTGCTGCTTCAGCATGCACGCGCTGCGGCGCGCTTGGATGCGAATGGCGCAATCGTGCTCTTGGCGGACCAGGATCGACAGCGATGGAATGGCGATCTGATCGCGGAAGGGCTCGCATTGGTCGACAAGGCACTGCGTCACTGGCGACCCGGGCCGTATCAGATTCAGGCGGCGATCGCAGCGATCCATTCGCGAGCGGCAACACCTCAGGACACGGATTGGTCAGAGATCGAGCAACTCTACGGCGTGCTCGAGCAGTTGCAGCCTTCACCCGTCGTGACGCTCAATCGCGCGGTCGCCGTGAGCAAGGTGCGGGGTCCGGCAGCGGCGCTCACCTTGATCGAACCTCTCGAATCGCAGCTCGCGAACTACTTCCACTTCTACGGTGTGCGCGGCGCGTTTCTGGTGCAACTCGGGCGCAAGAACGAAGCGCGCACGGATTTCGATCGAGCGATCTCTCTGGCACGCACGCCGGCAGAAGCCGCGCACATCAGGATGAACATCGATCGCTTGATGAAAGATAGCGAACCCAAATCACAGACAGTTTCGGCTTAACTTCCGAAGAAGAGATTCTCGCCGCGAGAGTATTCTTTAGAGCTTCTCGGCCTGCTCCAGGAGGCGGGTCAACACGGCTTCGCGCTCTTCAGGAGTGAAGGGAGCAAGGCCCAACAGCTCGAGGAAATGCAGGCCATCGATTGCGAGACTGAGGATCGCGGCTTGTTCGAAGCGCGCGGGATCGGAGCGCAGGCGTTCGAAATGATCCTTCACATCGCTGCGCGCACGCTCCGGCATGTTCGGGAAGTTCGCCGCTGCGGCAAAGAACGAGCGGGAGCATTCGGAACCTTCGTCGCAGTCCTTGCGCGCACGAACGCTTGCTTTTAAGTACGCAAGATAGTCATTACCCTCCCGATCCACGGCGTTTCGCAGGAATGTGCGGTATCGATCGATCGCGCGATCGATCATTCCGGTCAGGAGCGCCTCTTTCGTCGTGAAGTGATAGAGCAAACCACCCTTGCTCACGCCCGCTTGTTCCGCCACGAGATCGAGCGTCAGGTTCGCAACACCTCGTTCACGCGCGACCTTATCGGCGGCCTCGAGAATGCGCTCGCGAAGAGAGGGTTTGTTCATCTGTGACGTGCCATCAACCACCCGAAGCTTCGCTTTGCAGCGCAGCGATGAACTTCGCCAACGCCGAGTGCAGCAGCTCTCGATCGAAATGCGGCTCGCGGCAGGCGCGAATAGCCAGTCCATGGACCACGCTTAAGAGCAGCAGGATCCGCGCGTTCGCGCGGCGCGGGTCTTGATAGATCGTCTTACTGATCGTCGTGCGCCGCATCGTCTCCAACAAATGATCCTTGATCAGCTGATCGGCCTCTTGCACCGTCGCAGCGATGTCAGGATCGCGAGTCGCTTCGGCTGAGATCTCGAGAAACAACGGCGCGCTCATCTGATCCGCGCTGCCGCTGCGCCAGCCTTCGATCGCATTGACGATCCCTTCAACCAAATCTTCCGATGACTTGATCTCCTCGAGCGCTTTGCGCCCCGAGTCGAGCTGTCGATCGATGATGGCTTTGATGATCGCGTGCTTGTTCGCAAAGTAGCGATACATGAGCCCGGGGCTCATGTCTGCCTCATGCGCGATATCTGCGATGCTCGCGCCGTGAAAACCGCGCTTGACGAAGCACGAGCGAGCGGCTTCGAGGATGCGCTCACGCTGCTTGAGCGCACGCTCCGTGAAGACGTGTTCCTCCTGGTTCATCATGTGCGCTCGTCCTCCCAGCCGCCGCCGAGCGCTCGATACAGCGTGACGATGTTCGCCTGCTCCGCGAGCCTGGTGGAGATCAAGCCTTGCTGCGCGCCGTAGTAGCTGCGCTGCGCATCGAGCAAGGTTAGATAGCTCTCTTGACCTGCTTCGCGCCGCGCCTGCGAAAGCTCGAATGCGCGCGCCGAGGCACCGACGAGTCGTTCTTGCGCTTCACGCTGACGAGCCAGCGTACCGGTCAGAGCGAGCGCATCGTTCACTTCCTGAAAGCCGATCTGAATGCTCTGCTCGTAGCGCGCGAGCGCGATTTGGCGATCGACATGCGCAACATCGAGCCCTGCCTTCAAGCGACCGCCCTGGAAGATCGGAACGGCGATCTGAGGCACGAAGCTCCAAGTGCGATTCTGCGATTCGAACAAGCCCGACAGCTCGGTGCTGATATAGCCGGCGCTGCCGGTGAGCGAGATCGTGGGAAAGAAGGCTGCGCGCGCCGCACCGATGTTGGCGTTCGCCGCGCGCAAGGTGTGCTCGGCCGCCAGTATGTCAGGACGGTTGAGCAAAACACGCGAGGGTAACTCAACCGGCACCGATCCAAGCAGAGCGGTCTGTGCGTCCGCACTCCCGGGCAGCAGTTCGGCCGGTATGTTCGTTCCGACGAGCACGCGCAACGCGTTGAGGTCGCGTGCGGCATCGCCCTCGTAGCGAGCCGCGTCCGCGCGCGCGCTTTCGACTTGTGTCTGAGCTTGGTTCAGCTCGAGCCCGGATGCCGCACCTAAGCGGTGTCGCTCTCGAGTGAGCGCAAACCACTCGTCTTGATTGCGCACGGTCGCCTCGGCGAGATCCCTGAGTGCCAGATCGTTGGCAGTGATCAGGAATGCCTGTGCGACTTCCGCAATCAAGCTGATCTGCACGCTGCGACGCGACGACTCCTGTGCGAGGAAATCCTCGAGCGCCGCGCGGTTCAGGCTGCGCAGCCGGCCGAAGAAATCCAGCTCGAAAGCCGCACCAACGGTGGCGCTGTACTGTTCCGCGATACCATCGCGACCTAGGATGGCCTGCGATGGGGGGATACGCTCACGGCGATACGTTCCCGCCACATCAGCATTCGGCAGCAAGTCGGCGCGCTGAATTCGATAGAGGCCGCGTGCGCGCTCGACGTTCAGAGCTGCGACTCGCAGATCGCGGTTGTTCTCGAGCGCCAGCTCGATGAGCCCTTCGAGCTTCGGCGAGCGCACGAACTCGCGCCAAGGCAACGCGTCGATCGATTCGCCTTCTGTCGCCTTCATGGCCGGTGCACCGATAGGCGCATGCCACTCATCGGGAACGGGAGGCTCGGGCCGCTCGTAGCGCGGCGCAAGCGTACACGCGCCGCTCGCGAGCAGCAGCGTAGCGATTGGGAGGATTCTGACCGCCTTAAACATGTGCCGGACCCTGATCCAAAGTGCCGACGGGTGCGGGCGCAGACTCGCTCTTGCGCCAACGACGCACGAGCTTCTGCACCAGCACGAAGAACAACGGCACGAAGAAGATGCCTAGGAACGTACCCGCGAGCATGCCGCCCACCACGCCCGTGCCGATTGCACGCTGAGCGCCCGAGCCGGCGCCTGTCGCGAGGGCAAGCGGCAGCACGCCAAGACCGAACGCCATCGATGTCATGACGATCGGACGCAGGCGATCGCGTATCGCATGCATCACGCTGTCGATGAGACTCATGCCGTGTTCGAGATTGAGCTTTGCGAACTCGACGATGAGCACGGCGTTCTTGCTCGCGAGGCCGACGGTCGTGAGCATGGCGACTTGGAAGTACACATCGCGCTCGAGACCTCGGAACATCGTTGCCAACACCGCGCCGGCGATGCCGAGTGGAACGACTAGCATGACGGACGCGGGGATCGCCCAACTCTCGTACAACGCAGCGAGACAGAGAAACACGACGAGTACCGAGAGCGTGTACAGCATGGGCGTCTGGGCGCCCGCTTCGCGTTCCTGATATGACGCGCCGGTCCACGCGATGCTGTACCCGGGCGGAAGCGCTTCAACGAGCCGCTCGACTTCCGCCATGGCATCGCCAGAGCTGATACCCGGCGCCGCTTCCCCGTTCAACTCCACAGCCGGAAGGCCATCGAACCGTTCGAGCCGTGGCGAGCCGTAATCCCAACGCCAGTTGGCGAAGGATGAGAACGGCACCATATCGCCCGCGTCGTTACGGACGTACCACCGTTGAAAGTCTTCCGGCACCATTCGGAACGGGGCATCCGCCTGCAAATACACGCGCTTGACGCGGCCGCGGTCGACGAAGTCATCGATGTATTGGCCGCCCCACGCGATCTGCAGGGTTTGATTGATCGCAGCCATCGACAAGCCGAGCGCACCCGCTTTCTCCGCGTCGATGTCGAGCCGGAATTCCGGTGTGTCCTCCTGACCGTTCGGGCGTACGTTCACGAGCAGCTTGCTTTGCGCAGCCGCCCCGAGAAATTGGTTGCGGGCCGCCATGAGCTCGTCATGTCCGCGACCCAGGTTATCTTGAAGATAGAACGCGAAGCCCTGCGCTCGTCCGAGCTCGGGCAGAGCCGGTGGGGGGAATGCAAACACCATCGCATCCTTGATCTGGCTGAACGCTGCCATCGCACGTCCGGCAACGGCGCCTACACTCAGCGATTCGTCCTCGCGCTCATCCCAATCCTTCAGGTTTACGAACGCGATTCCGGTGTTCTGACCGGTACCGCCAAAGCTGAAACCTTGGACCGTGAACACCGACTCGATCGTGTCCTTCTCGTTCTGCAAGAAGTGCTGCTCGACCTGCTCGATCACGCGCATCGTACGAGCTTGAGTCGCGCCGACTGGCGCTTGGATCTGCACGAACAGTACGCCCTGATCTTCGTCCGGCAAGAACGAGGTCGGCAGGCGCATGAACATGATCACCATGACGATCACGATCGCGCCATACACCGCGAGCGAGCGAGCCGGTTTCGACAGCATTCGAGAGACGATGCCGCGATACTTCTCGTTGCTGCTGTCGAACTTGCGATTGAACCAGCCGAAGAAGCCGCCTTTCGCTTCGTGATGCTCCGCATCGATCGGCTTCAACAGCGTGGCGCACAGCGCTGGTGTGAGCACGAGCGCCACGAGCACCGAGAGTGCCATCGCAGAGACGATCGTGATCGAGAACTGCCGATAGATGACGCCGGTGGATCCACCGAGGAACGCCATCGGCAAGAACACTGCAGACAACACGAGCGCAATGCCGACGAGGGCGCCGGTGATCTGCGACATCGACTTGCGTGTGGCCTCGAGAGGCGGCAAGCCGTCCTCGCGCATGACGCGCTCGACGTTTTCGACGACGACGATCGCATCGTCGACGAGCAGACCGATCGCGAGCACCATCGCGAACATCGTCAGCATATTGATCGAAAAGCCGGCTGCCGCTAGCACGCCGAACGTTCCAAGCAGCACGACCGGCACCGCGATCGTCGGAATTAGCGTCGCGCGGAAGTTCTGCAAGAACAGCAGCATGACGAGGAACACCAGAATGATCGCTTCGGCGAGCGTCTTGATCACTTCCTTGATGGAGACTCGAACGAAGGGTGTCGTATCGAACGGAGTGACCGCGCGTAGTCCTGGCGGGAAGGTTGGCTCGAGCTCCTCCAGTAGCGCTTCGACGCCTTGCGCAGTTTCCAGCGCGTTCGCATTGGTTGCGAGCGAGACAGCGAGACCCGTGGCCTCCGCTGTGTTGTAGCGGCTGATGAAGTTGTAGTCGGCCGCGCCGAGCTCGACGCGTGCCACTTCTCCGAGCTTGAGTGCCGAACCATCGATGCCACTGCGCAGCACGATGTCGCGAAACTGCTCGGGGGTTTGCAGGCGCCCTCGCGCCGTGATCGTCGCGTTGAGCTGCTGCCCTTGGATCGAAGGTGCAGCCCCGAGTTGCCCCACGGACACCTGAGCATTTTGCGCCTGGATGGCAGCGCTCACATCACTGGGTGTGAGCCGATAGGTGTTGAGCTTGTCCGGATCGAGCCAAATGCGCATCGCATACTGCGCCCCGAACACTTGAACGTTGCCGACGCCTGCCACTCGGCTCAAGGGATCGACGATGCTCGCCGTCATGAAGTCGGCGATATCGGTGCGATTCATGCTGTTGTCTTCGGAGACGAAGCCGATGACCATCAGGAAGCCGGTGTTCGACTTCGTCACGCTGACGCCTTGCTGCTGCACGATCTGCGGCAGGAGCGGGGTTGCGAGCTGCAGCTTGTTCTGGACTTGCACCTGCGCGATGTCCGGATCGACATCGCTGTCGAACGTGAGCGTGATGCCGACGTTACCGTTCGCGCTGCTCGTCGAGGACATATACAAGAGCCCATCGAGGCCCTTCATGTTTTGCTCGATGATCTGGGTGACCGACTCTTCGACGGTCTGTGCCGAGGCGCCTGGATAAACGGCGTTGATGTTGACCGAAGGCGGCGCGATCGTCGGATAGCGCGAGATCGGTAACGTGGTGATCGACAACGCGCCCGCGAGCATGATGATGATCGCGATCACCCATGCGAAAACCGGGCGGTCGATGAAGAATCTGGCCATGGAATGCTCCGTTTAGCGCGTGCCGGCTGCCGCTTCGGCGGTGCGGGCCGCACCTGCTTCGACGGGCGTCACCGTCATGCCGGGCTGAACTTTCTGCAGTCCTTCGACGACGACGCGTTCGCCGGCGTTCAGACCTTTGTCGATCAACCATTGATCTCCGACCGTGCGCGCTGTCGTGACGACGCGCTGCTCGATCTTGTTGTCGGCCGTCACGATGAGTGCGACGCCGTTGCCTCTCGCATCGCGCGTGATCGCACGTTGCGGCGCGAGGACGGCATCTTGACGTTGACCTCGCTCGAGCACGGCACGCACATACATGCCGGGCAGGAGAAGTCGCTCGGGATTCGGGACGACGGCGCGCAGACCGAAGCTGCCCGTCTGCGGATCAACGCTCACGTCCGCAAACTTGAGCTCGCCTTCGTGCTTAGAGTTCGTGCCGTTCTCGAGCACGATTCGCACCGGCGCGCTTTGATCCAGATTCGAACCGGCGAAATCTTGTCGTAGACGCAGTAGCTCGCTGCTCGACTGTTGCAGATCGACATAGATCGGATCGAGCTGCTGCACTGTCGTGAGCGGCATGTCTTGATTCGCCGTGACGAGCGCTCCTTGGGTGAAGTTGGACTTGCCCGTGCGCCCTGAGATCGGAGAGGTAATCCGCGCGTAGCTAAGATTCACTTCTGCTTGGCGTAGCGCTGCCTCGGCGGACGCCACGTCCGCGGTCGCTTGCTGAAGCGCCGCGGTGGCGTTCTCCGCTTCCTGCGTGCTCACTGCGTCGATCTTCGCAAGCTCGGTCGTACGATCTGCCGTGAGCTTCGCGGCCTTGACCGTTGCCTGGGCCCTTGCGAGCGCCGCTTTGCGGCTCGCCACTTCCGCCCGATAGATTGCATCGTCGAGCTGATACAGCGGTTGACCTGCTTTCACTTCGCTGCCTTCCTCAAACAGGCGCTTCTGAATGATGCCTGTGACTTGAGGACGCACTTCTGCGATGACGAATGCGGACGTGCGGCCGGGTAAGTTTCTGATATCGCTCACGGTTTGCGACGCGAGTGTCACGACACCGACTTCCGGCGGCGGCGGGGCGGGAGGAGGCGCATCATTCCCACAGCCGGACAATAAGGCGACGACCAGAACGCCTGAAATGCTCGAAAAGCGCATAAAGCCCCGGAAATGCTAAGAAGAGAGATGAGAATGAACGTTTATTCTCATGCGTTTGAGGGCCCTGAGTCAACGTCCACGCGGGTCTTTTTTTGTGAAGCGCAGACGCGAGAGGGCGCGGCGACGTCCTTGTGACACATCCCCGCCCAAAAGGTTTTGCGCGCGCGATGAGCTGAGCAATGACTGCGATCAATCGAAGGTTTCTGCCCATGAGGCGTAAGGTGCGAATGGGTCCAGCGTCTGCGAGCGGTACACTTCCGCCTACAGCGTGCAATTTCGCCGCAAGCAGCGGAGAGTTCTTTCGCGGCCTCAGGCGTACGGTTCGCCCATGTTCAACGAGAGAGCTAGCACATGAACGCAGCGGCACGAGTGACGGCACGCGCAGTCGCGACCCAAAGCGATCCGCGGTGGCGGGCGGTGATGGCGCGTGACGCTGGCGCAGATGGTTCGTTCGTCTATTCCGTCGCGACCACCGGTGTGTATTGCAGGCCCTCGTGCGCTGCACGACTTGCGCGGCCGGAGAACGTGCGGTTCTTCGCAAGTGGCAAAGACGCGCAGGCGGCAGGCTTCCGAGCGTGCAAGCGCTGCAAGCCCGATCAGCCCTCGCTACGCGAGCAGTACGGGGCGAAAGTTACGAAGGCATGCCGGTTGATCGATCGCTCGGATGAGCTGCCGTCCTTGGATGCGCTGGCGAAGCATGTTGGCTTGAGCCCGTATCACTTCCATCGGATTTTCAAGCAGCTCACTGGCACCACGCCCCGGCAGTACGCGGCTGCGCGGCGCGAGCATCGCGTGCGAGACCGACTCCGTAGCGGGGCGCGTATCACCGATGCCATCTTCGATGCCGGCTATGGATCGAACAGCCGCTTCTACGAGAACGCGAGTGCCATGCTGGGCATGACTCCTCGCGACTATCGCGCTGGTGGCGCAAACGTCGCCATCAAGTTCGCGGTGGCGGAGTGCTCGCTTGGATCTATTTTAGTTGCGCAGAGCGACCGAGGAATTTGCGCGATTCTCTTGGGCGATGATCCGGATGCGCTCGTGCGCGAGCTTCAGGACCGCTTCTCACGTGCAGACTTGATCGGTGGCGATCGCGATTTCGAGCGCACGATCGCCGCGGTTGTGGCGTTCGTCGAGTCACCAAGCATCGGGCTCAGCTTACCGCTCGATGTGCGGGGCACGAGCTTTCAACAACGTGTGTGGCAGGCGTTGCGGCACGTGCCGGCGGGCGAGACCGTGACGTACTCGCAACTCGCGCAACGAATCGGCGCGCCGAAGGCAGTGCGTGCGGTCGCGAGCGCGTGCGCATCGAATGCAATCGCGGTCGCCATCCCGTGTCACCGCGTCATTCGCAACGATGGCGCACTCTCGGGCTATCGATGGGGCGTAGAGCGCAAGCGCGCACTGCTCGAGAAAGAAGCGAGCAATGCAGTGACGAGTGACGAGCAAGACAAGCAGCTTTAGCCTCGCGGCGGAAGTTTGTTCTCGACTGCATCTTGCTCTTCGCCGCATTCGCCGCAAGAGCTCACTCTTGCTCCATCCTTGATCGTCACTCGTCAGGCCTACAACTCCGTTACATCTTCACTGTACTTTCTGCAGCCCTGACGCTGTAGGCTGTCGAGCTCATTATCGCGCTCGCGCGCATCGGCTGAATAGGCATAATTCGCCTCCTCTTGGTCGACGAAGAAGGAATCAGGCCGTGTCGCTTTACGCAGTTCTCATCTACGACGCCGAAGCGGAGATCAATGCTTTGAGCAAAGAACGAATGGACGAATTGATCGGACGACACGAGGTCGTGCAGGCGAAGCTCGCGGCTGAAAACAAGCTCGGGCCCGTCGTGCGGCTCATGCCCACCGCGTCCGCGCGAACGCTGAAACAAGGCAACAAGAACTTCATCCTGGACGGCCCGTTCGCCGAGACGAAGGAGCAGTTACTCGGCTTCTACATGGTCGACTGCCCAACGACCGAGGAGGCGATGGATGCCGCTCGTATGATCGGCACCGCATGTGGCGCACGCACGTTGGAGGTGAGGCCGGTGCAGCTTTATTACCCGGCGCCCAGCGCCGGGAAGTGACGGAGTGACGGGGTGACGAGGTGACGAAGTCAGACTCGGAATCGCGACATGCTTGGAGTGGCTGAGTTTCTTCAGTACTACAACACAGGAAGCATCACGTCATTCTGACCTCGTCACTCCGTCACTTCGCCAGCTCGTCACCTCGTCACTTCAGCTGTGCCGCTCCATGGCGCCATCAATCCACGTCGCCTTCACCTTCATCTGTTCATCCGCTAGTACGAGGTTCGCGCGATAGTTGGGCGCGATGCGGCCGAGCTCGTGCTCCAGGCGCAAGAATGTAGCGGGGTAGGTGCTCGCCATTCGTGCCGCTTCAGCAAGGTCGATATCGAGCATCGACACAGCGTTGCGGACTGCGGTCGCCATATTCATGTTCGAACCCGCAAGGCGCCCCTCCTGATCCACGCACACTAAGCCATCGACCGTGATCGTACGGCCTTGCAGCGTGAAGCACGGTTGATCGGAGCCGACGCTTGGCATTGCATCGGTCACGAGCATGAAACGATCGCGCGGGCGGCAGCGAAGTGCGACTCGCAGCGCTGCAGGGTGCACGTGTACTCCGTCGAGAATGATGCCGCACCAGCTCGTATCGTCTTCGAGCGCGGCACCGACGGCGCCGGGCTCGCGCCCGTTGAGCTGCGACATTGCGTTGAACAAGTGCGTGAATCCGCACAATCCTTCGTCGAGCGCGGCACGCATTTCCGCGTAGCTCGCATTCGTGTGGCCTGCAGAAAGTGTTACGCCGGCGCGTACGAGTTTGCGAATCATCTTCGGCGTCGTCATCTCGGGCGCGAGCGTCACGAGCGTGTGTCCATGATCGAGCGAGGCGAGTAGGGCGATCGCGGAGTCGTCGAGCTCGCGGAACTTCGAAGCATCGTGCACACCTTTGCGAGCTTCGTTGAGAAACGGCCCCTCGATGTGAATGCCAAGCACACCCGGCGTTTGCGCATGAATCGCATCCTTCACTGCACCGATCGCGCGCGACACCACGTGCAGGTCGTCGCTGATGAGCGTCGGCAGGAACGCAGTCGTTCCGAAACGGCGATGCGCTCTGCCCATCCGCTTGATCGCATCGACCGATGGGTCGTCGTTGAAGAGCGCGCCGCCGCCGCCGTTGACTTGCACATCGATGAATCCCGGTAGCAGGAGCTGTCCGTCGAGATCGACCTGCTCGCAACCGCGCATACGCGAATCGTCGTCCGCAAGCACATCGATGATTCGGCCTTCCTGGAGCAGCACCGCCTTGCCGAGCTCGAAGCCGTTGTCGCCGAGCACACGTCCGTTCACGAGTGCAGTGATCATCAGAGTGTTTCCGTCACTTTGCGCAAGTTCGGCGGGCTATCCGGATCCATTCCGCGCGCAATCGCAAGGTCATTGACCATGCGATAGAAGCTCTGTGCCATCAACAAGGGTTGAATCACGGGATCGTCCCCGACAGCTGGCAATACAGTCGCGCGACTGTGCGCCGCGCCCGCCACGAACACGTTCGCGCCGCGCTCAGTGAGCGCATCCAGGAGCTCGCGAGTGCCGGACTGCGTGGGATCGCTTTGCGCATAGACCAGCACAGGAAAACCCTCTCGTACGAGCGCCATCGGACCGTGCCACACTTCGGCACTACTGATGGCTTCTGCGTGCAGGCCGCACGTCTCCTTCAGCTTCAGTGCCGATTCCTGCGCGGCAGACAGCCCGAATCCGCGACCGAGCACATACATATTGCGCGCGGGTCGAAGCGCCTCGATCGCTGCGGTCCAATCGAGCTGCCATGCTTGCGCGAGTAGCTCGGGTAAGCGCTCGAGGGTCTTGGACAAGGATTGATCTTCTGTCCAACGGGCGACGAGGTGCGCGATCGCAGCGATTGACGCGATCCAGGACTTCGTCGCCGCGACACTCGTCTCGACGCCTGCATGCAGGGGCAAGACGAAATCAGCGAGCGATTCCAGCGGCGAGCCCTCGGCATTCACGAGCGCGAGCAGCCGCGCGCCCGACTCGCGCGCACGCTGCGCCGAAGCGAGCAGATCGGGACTCTTGCCAGACTGCGATATCGCGATGAAGAGCGAGTCTTTCATGTCGGGCGGCGCCGCGTACACAGAGCTCACCGACGGTGCCGCCGAAGAGGTGAGGGCGCCGGCTCGAGTCTCGATCAGATACTTGGCGAACGTCGCGGCGTGATCAGAGCTGCCGCGCGCACACGTGATGACCGCGCGCGGGCGCATGCGGCGCAGCTCCGCGGCGATCCCGCGAACGAGCGCTGCATTGAGCCCATACTGGCGCGCGACCGCCTGCGCTGCTTCACCGGCCTCATCGAACATGAGAGTGGACTTACTCACGCGTCACCGTTCGCTCGACATGCTGAGCTCGGCAACGAAGTCGTAGACGTCGCCGCGGTAGTAGGACTGCGAGAACTCGACTGCGCGTCCATCCTTCACGAAGCCGACGCGTTCGACCAGCAAGCCCGCGTCCTTCTCGCGCGCGCCGAGCAGTTTCGCTTGCTCGACATTCAACAATACCGCACGCAATCGCTGCAGCGCTCGCACGGGGCGATTGCCGGTGCGCTCCAGTGCTTCATACAAAGATGAATCCACCGCCTTGATGGAGGGCAGGCAAGAGGCGAGCACCGTCGCGTACTCGATCGACATCGGTGTTTCGTCTGCGATGCGAATCCGATGAAAGCGATAGACCGGGGTGCCCGGGCTCAATCCTAGCGAGAGCGATTCTTCCGGCGACACCGTCCCTTCTGCGCGTTTCAACCACTCGCTGCGCGGTGTGCGTCCGCGCGCACGCATGTCCTCGGAGAACGACGTGAGCTTCGCAAAGTTCTTCTCGACTCTGGCGCACACGAAGGTGCCTGCGCCCTGACGTCGCACGAGCAATCCTTCATCGACCAACCCATCGATGGCTTTGCGTACCGTGATGCGTGACACCGACAGGTCATCAGCTAGATCGCGTTCGGGCGGCAGCGCATCGTCCGGGCCCAACACGCGCTTTTCGATCGCGTCGCGGAGCGAGCGCTGCAGCTGCTGATAGAGCGGCAAGTCATGCGACTCATCGAGCGGCGCGAGAAATTCCGAAAGCGTGGGCAAGGAGTGTCTCCGCAAAATTGTTGTGTTCTACGGCTCTAACGATGCCACCGAGACATTACCAATGCAATACCAATATGGTCACGACCTAATGCTACAGATTAGATAAGTTCATGATATTTAGAGTAATTGCGACGCAAATAATTATTGGTATAGGAAGAGGCTTGGCAAAATCACTGTATTGGTACTATATTGGCACGCAACTGGTACGGTGACAAAACAACAGGGGTAGATAGGGGTCTTTATGAACACCACACGTTCAACGCTGATCGGTACGGCGACTGCGATTGCTTTGTTTCAACAGGCTGCCCCGTCGCTGGCCCAGACGGGTACGGCCGCTTCGTCGGCAGGCAATGACGTGGTCGAGGAAATCGTCGTCACGGGCATCCGCGCTAGTATCCAACAATCGCTCGAAGTCAAACGCGATGCCGACGCACGTCTGGAGGTTGTGACCGCCGAAGACGTCGGCAAGCTGCCGGCGCACAACGTGGCCGACGCTCTGCGGGGTCTGCCCGGTGTAAACATCAGCTCATCCAGCGCCGATGAAGGCGGGTTTGACGAAGCCGATCGCGTCAGCCTGCGTGGCACCAGCCCGAGTTTGACCCAGACCCTCATCAACGGCCATAGCGTCGGTTCGGCTGATTGGTTCGTGCTAAGCCAAGGCAACAACGTCGGCCGCAGCGTCAGCTACACCCTGCTGCCCTCCGAGCTGGTGAGCTCGGTAGAGGTCAATAAGTCCTCGCAAGCCAAGTTGCAGGAAGGTGGCACCACGGGCACCGTCAACATCATCACCCGCAAGCCACTGCAGTTCGCCGAGTCTCTCACCGCCGAGCTTTCAGTCGGCGCTGTGTATTCCGATCAAGCCGACTCGAACGATCCACAGTTGTCCGGTCTGTTCAACTACAGAAACGACGAGGGCACCTTCGGCGTGCTCATGCAGGTATTCAAGCAAGAGCGCTCGCTCCGTCGCGACGCTCAGGAGATCCCGGGCGGTTTCTTCAGGATCTCGGACGCGGATCCGGTCGCTGCCACGAATCCAGATCTGGTCGGCGTGCACGTCCCTGGACTCATCGGCTCGACCCTGTTCGAACAGGTGCGCGATCGCACGGGCGGGTTGCTCGAGCTGCAATTCAAACCGTCTGACAACCTGACGTTGGGATTGAGCGGCTTTCTCTCGGACATGGACGCCGATAACTACAACCGCAACTTCATGTTGTGGGGCGGTAGCTTCGCTCGCAACCAAGCACCGGAGCCTGGATACGTGGTCGAGAATGGCGTATTGACCAATGCCACGTACGCAGGCGTCGACGGTACCAGCTACGCGGTTTACGACATGATCTACCGCGAGGCCACCGCGAAGAGCCACTACATCACGTTCGATGCCGATTGGCAGGTGAATGATTCTCTGCGCGCCAAGGTGATGGTCGGCTCCACAGAAGGTGAAGGCTCGACCGAACGCCAGTTCATCGCCGAAGTGACCACGAACGACGGCGGTGGTGCGAGCTGGACGAGTCACGGCACGGGCTCGCCGCTCGACTGGAGCGTCGGCGGCAATAGCGCTCCGAGCGGCGTGACCAGCTTCGGTACGTGGGGCAATCAGCGAGTGACTGCCATCGATCAGGAAGACTGGATCAACCTGGATTTCAGCCAGGCTGTCGAGATGGGCACGCTGACGTCAATCGACTTCGGCGCCCGCTATGCCGATCACGAGCGCGAGACGCAATCTCCGGAAGGGGCCTCGCCGGGAGACATCTGGTCCGACTTGCAGAACGGTGCGACCAGTCTGTACCCGAGCGATTTCGGCAGCGCCATTGGCGGCACCTTCCCACGCCAGCTCTGGTATTTCACTCCTGGCGCGCTCAAGGAGGCAATCCTCAACAACTCCACCTGGCTAGCGAATGACGATGGACCGACGGGCCGCCATAACTACGGCGGCGAATGGAAAGTGGCCGAGAAGAATCTCGCCGCTTATGCGCAGGCGAACTTCGCCGGCAGCGAGTGGAGCGGCAACATCGGCTTGCGCTACGTCAACATCGATCAGGACATCAACTCCTATCAAGCGGTCGCCTCGGCAGCGAACGCCGACGTAAGCAGTCTCTTCGGCAACTGGATCTATCAGAACACCAGCAACGAGCACAGCAAAGTGCTGCCAAGCGCGAACCTAAGATTCAACATGGCGAGCGACGTGGTGTTCCGCTTCGCCGCTTCCCAGACCATGACTCTGCCGGACTATTCGGCATTAGGGGCTTCCAGCTGGGGTTCGGATCTCAACAGGACCGGCGGCGGAGGCAACCCGAACTTGAAGCCGGTGCTCTCCACGAACTTCGATGGCAACATCGAGTGGTACTTCATGCCGCGCGGTCTGTTGTCCATCGGTGCCTTCTCGATGGACCTGGAGGATTACGTCGCCTTCGGTACCGAAACGCGGATGCTGTACAGCGAGCTCACCAATCAGCTCGAGGCATACACCGTGTCGGTGCCCGTCAACTCGAACGGCCAGGTCACTGGCTACGAGCTCGTCTACGAGCAGCCCATCGGCGACTGGTTTGGTTTCAACGCCAACTACACCTATGCGGATGGCAAGACGGCGCACACCTGGGCGGACGGCAGCAACAACCTGGTGGGTACTTCCAAGGACACCTATAACGCCGGCGTCTATTTCGAGAACGAGATGTTCGGGGCGCGCGTGAGCTACAGCTATCGCACCAAGTTCCTGATCGGTCTGTCAGGTGCGAATCCCTACTATCAGGATGATTTCGGCACGCTGTCGGCAGCACTGAGCTACAAGCCCACGCAGTGGTTGAGTGTCAGTCTGGATGCGTTGAACCTCAATGACCCGACGATCACGTACTTCCAAAGCCCTGTCATCCCGACCTCGTTCTATACCAACGGGCGGCAGTACTATCTCAACGTCCGCGCTAAGTTCTGACACGATCGGCCCGCAGCCCGGCACAGGGCTGCGGGCATTTGGCCGGCGAGTTGGTGGTTGACAGTTGACAGTTGACGGTTGACGGCCAGAAGGTCGGAACTGTTCTCTGCGGTTGTCTTTTGGTTCTCGTCCGAACCGCCAACTGTCAACCGTCAACTGTCAACTTGCCGCTCAAGAGAGCGGCATCGGGTGTGCATCGTCCATGCAACGCAAATACAGAATATCCATCCTGATCTGCTGCGCGTTCACTGTCTTCATCAGTGGTTGCGGCACACCGGACTCTGGTTCTCCGCCGGCTTCCGTGCCGGCAACGTCTGTGCCGGTGATTCCGGCGCCGCGCGATGTGGTGCGTACTTCCGGGAAGTTCATCGTCACCACTGCGACGAGCGTGAGGTTCGAAGGATCGGTTGCCGAAGGCGTCGCAGGGTATTTCGTCGATCTGGTGCAACGGACCGGCGGCCCTACACTGCAAGCTGAGGCGGTCTCACCCACGGTCGAAGGTGGCATCAGGTTTCAGCTCGTTGCTGGCGAGCGCTCCATGGCCGATGAAGCCTATACGCTCGCTGTTTCTGAGAGCGGCGTGTCTGTGTCGGCAGCCGACGCTCGCGGGCTCTTCTATGGAGCGGTCACTCTATGGCAACTCATGACGCCGGGTGCACCCGATGGCGAGGTTCTGCTGCCGGCAATGAAGATCGAAGATGCACCGCGTTTCCGCTGGCGCGGTCTCATGCTCGATTCGGCCCGCCACTTTCAATCACCCGAGTTCATCAAGCGCTTCATCGATACGATGGCGCTGCATAAGCTCAATGTCTTCCACTGGCACCTCGTGGACGATCAGGCGTGGCGCATCGAGATCAAGAAGTATCCGTTGCTGACCGAGCGCGGTGCCTGGCGCGTGCCCGCGGGTGCGGCTGCGCGCGAGGACATCGACCCGAAGACCGGTAAGCCGCGGCTCTACGGCGGCTATTACACTCAGGAGCAGATCCGCGACATCGTTGCGTATGCGAGCGCGCGGCACATCACCGTCGTGCCCGAAATTGAAATGCCAGGACATGCGACTGCCGCGATCGTTGCATATCCGCAGTTGGCCGTGCTTCCGAATCCGCCTCGCGAGATGCCAGCGGATTGGGGCATCTACCCACATCTATTCAACGTCGAGGATGCGACGTTCGCGTTCCTCGAAGATGTGATGACGGAAGTGCTGGCGCTGTTTCCCTCGCCATATATTCACGTGGGCGGCGATGAAGCGGTAAAGGACCAATGGCAGGCTTCTTCGAACGTGCAAGCGCGCATGCGTGAGCTCGGCATCAAAGATGAGCACGCGTTGCAGAGCTACTTCATTCAGAGGATGGAAAAGTTTCTGAATGCGCACGGGCGCCGTTTGATCGGCTGGGACGAGATCCTAGAGGGCGGCATCGCGCCGAACGCGACGGTGATGTCTTGGCGTGGTATCGATGGCGCGGTCGCGGCTGCCGCTACTGGACACGACGCAGTCCTCGCGCCGTGGCCGACGCTGTATCTCGACAATCGGCAAAGCGCGGGCGATACGCAGCCCGGTCGCGGAACCATTATCGGCGTCGAAGAGGTATATCGGTTCGATCCGCTGCCGGCGAAGATCGCGCCCGAACAGCACGAGCACGTGCTCGGTGTTCAGGCGAACTTGTGGGCCGAACACATGCGCAGCGAAGCGCGAGTGGAATACATGGCCTTCCCGCGCGCGGCGGCACTCGCGGAAATTGCATGGTCGCCGCCTGAGCGCCTCTCCTTTACGGACTTTCAAGACCGCCTGACAGCACAGCTTGCGAGGTACGAAGCACTAGGCATTCGTCATGCGCCACCTCCGCAGCCTGTCTCGCGGTCCGAGCTCAGTCGGACAAGCCACGAGCTCGATCTGTGCAGCAACAAACTCATTCTGTCATTGGAAGACGATGCGCCGGTGCGAGGTGAGCGCGAGACGTTTCTCGTCGATGTGATGCAACCGTGTTGGATGTGGCGTGGCGTCGATCTCTCCCGTGTAGCTGCCATCGAGGTCGAAGTGGGCCAAGTGCCATTCAATTTCCAGATCGGGAAAGATCGGGAAGCAATCAAATTCCGCACTCCACGAACGCCATTCGGAGAGCTCGAGGTGCGCAAGACATGTGACGGCCCCTTGCTCGCGTCCTTGCCGCTCGAGCCTGCGATCGCTCAGCACACGACGACGAAGTTGGAGCAGGTCGAGCTGAGCGGCGAGGGAGTGCAGGATCTATGCTTCACCTTCGCGCAACACACGTTGGATCCGCTCTGGGTTGTCCATGGCGTTCAGTTGATTCCGAGCGACACGCGGCATAGTAGTTCTCCATCGAGCCTGCGCGAGACTCGCGGAGCGGGTGTACAGGCTCAGGAGCGCTGACTAAACGCTAACCGCTAACCACTAGCCGCCTCTCTTACGCATGAAGCTGACTCTACTGTCGCCGCTCGAAGGATGGCTCGCGCCGCTCACGGAGGTGCCCGATGCGGTCTTCGCAGATCGAATGTTGGGCGAGGGCGTCGCAATCGATCCCACGCGCGATGAGCTCCGCTCGCCGTGCGCAGGCGAGATCATTGCGATCGCAAAGACGCGGCACGCGATCACCCTTCGAGCCGCGAACGGCGCCGAGGTGCTCGTGCATCTCGGCATTGATAGCGTTGCGCTTCAAGGTGAGGGCTTCGAGCTTTTCGTCGAGCACGGACAGCAGGTCGAGGCGGGGCAGTGTCTCCTTCGGTTTGATCTGGATCACGTTCTGCGCGGTGCGAAGAGTCTCATCACGCCTGTGCTCATCACGAACGCACATGCGTATCGGTTTGAGAATCTGACCTTGAATCGAGCGGTCGCCGTTGGCGATCCGCTGTTCGACGTGCTTCCCATCGCGATGCAGGCCGAGACGCGAGCCGACGCGTCAAGTGCGCCTTCGGTATGGCGCGAGCTCGTCGTGTATCACGCACATGGTCTTCACGCGCGCCCTGCCGCCTTGGTCGCGGGCGCGCTGCGCACCGTTGCGGCCGATGTCCGCGTGCACGCGCACGGGCGATCTGCGAACGCCCGCAGCGCCGTGTCGCTCATGGGGTTGGGTATTCGTGCGCGCGATGCGATCGTGGTCGAGGCGCGAGGTTCAGACGCCGCGAGAGCGCTCACGGTTGCGACGCCGCTGCTCGCAGGTTCGGAGCAACAGGCTCAGCCGGCAAGCGCCTCTGTACCCGCAACTTCCAAACGAATAGTCGACGATCGCATTCTCGAAGGTGTTGTCGCGAGTCGCGGCATCGCGCTCGGGCGAGCTGTGCACCTCGAGCAGGAAGCACTCCAGGTCACCGAACTGGGTCAGGGCGTCGCGCGAGAGAAGGCGGAGCTCGAATACGCACGGGGGCTCGTGCGAACGCACCTGCACGCGCTGAGCTCGCGCGCCTCTGCCGTCGGTCGCGAGGTGATCGAGGCGCATCTGCAGTTCATCGACGATGTGGATCTCATCGAGCGTGCCCTGGTGGAGATCGCGCGAGGCAAGAGCGCGAGCTTCGCATGGCGCGCAGCGGTTCGCGACAGCGTGCAGGCGTTGAGTGCACTCCAGGATCCTCGCATGAAGGAACGTGTCGCGGACTTGCTCGATATCGAATCGCAAGTATTAAGGGCTTTGCGCGGCGAGCCCGTTGCGCAGTCTCGCGCACTTCCGGAGAACGCAATACTGATCGCGGAGGATTTGAAACCTTCGCAGGTCGTCGCGCTCGATGCTGCACGCATTACCGGATTGTGCACAGCCCGCGGCGGGCCCACGTCGCACGTGGCGATTCTGGCCGCCGCAATGGGCGTTCCCGCGCTCGTTGCGCTCGGCGAGAGTGTGCTGCGCATCCCGGAAGATACGTGGCTCTTGGTGGATGCAGACGCCGGACGCGTGCAACGGCTGGGAGACGAGCACGCAAAGCATGCCGCCCAGGAGATGTTGCGAGCGAGGGGCGAGCGTGCGCGCGCGGAGCGCGCCGCGGCACAGCAGGACTGTCGAACGGCGGATGGCGTGCGTGTGCACGTGTGGGCGAACCTTGCGGGTCTGGCAGATGCGCAGGCTGCAGTCGCGCATAGCGCTGAAGGATGCGGTCTGCTGCGAACCGAGTTCCTGTTCCTGGATCGTGCAGTCGCACCCGATGAACGAGAGCAGCTCGAACAATATCAAGCGATCGCGGATGTATTAGGAGCGAGACCGCTCACCATTCGCACACTCGACATTGGGGGCGACAAGCCCGTGCCCTATCTGCCGTTGCCGAACGAGCCCAACCCAGCGTTGGGATTGCGTGGTGTGCGCACCAGTTTGTGGAGACCGGATCTGTTGCGCACTCAGTTGCGCGCGATATTGCGCGTGGAGCCTCGAACGAACTTGCGCATCCTCGTGCCGATGGTCACGGACGTGACCGAGATCGAAACCGTTCGATCTCTGCTCGAGGAGATCGCAAAGGATCTCGGTCTCGATCGCGTCCCGCCGCTCGGCGCGATGATCGAAACGCCTGCGTCCGCATTGCTGGCGCCCGAGCTCGCCGCGAGCGTGGACTTTTTCTCGATCGGCACGAACGACCTCACACAATACGTGCTCGCGATGGATCGCGAACATTCGGACCTGGCCGCTCGCATCGACGGATTGCATCCCGCCGTCCTCAGAACGATGCGTATCGTCGCGAACGCCGCGACAGCGAAGCAGCGCGACGTGGCGGTGTGCGGCGGACTCGCGTCCGATCCGGCCGCTGCGCCTATTCTGATCGGCCTCGGCATTCGCGAGCTGTCGTGCGTGCCATCGACGATTCCGCAATTGAAGGCCGTCATCGGCGGGTTGCGCATCGAGACGTGCGAGCGCATCGCGGAGCGTGCGTTGGCAGCGAAGACGGCGGAAGAAGTACGTGGCCTCGTGGGCCGCGGAGAAGATGCAATCCTTCGGAGCTCGGTATGAAAGTTGCGCTAGCGGGTCTGCAACGGATCGGCCGTGCGTTGATGCTGCCGATCGCGGTATTGCCGATCGCCGCCCTATTGCTGCGGCTTGGACAAGCAGATCTGCTCGATGTGCCGGCGATGGCCGCGGCAGGACAGGCGATCTTCGACAATCTTGGCTTGCTCTTCGCGATCGGCGTAGCCGTGGGGCTCGCTCGCGAGAATCACGGTGCCGCAGGTCTCGCCGCAGTCGTCGGCTTTCTCGTCGCAACACGCGGCGCGGAAGTCTTGATCGAGGTGCCGCCCGAGACGATCGGTGCGCTGACCGATCGAGCACGCGATCTAGCGATCGATGCGTTTCGCGAGCAGGCGCTCGCGAAGCTGAGCGTGCCGCTCGGGATCCTATCCGGATTGATCGCGGGTGTGCTCTACAACCGCTACAGCGACATACGTCTGCCCGAGTATCTCGCATTCTTTGGGGGACGGAGATTCGTTCCGATCGCGAGCGGCCTCGCCGGACTCGTGCTTGCGCTCTGCTTCGGCTACGGATGGCCGATTCTCGAACACGGCATGGACACAGCGAGTCGCGCGATTCTCGACTCGGGCAGTTTCGGAGTGTTCGCCTATGGTGTGCTGAATCGCGTGCTCATCATCACGGGACTGCACCATATCCTCAACAATCTCGCGTGGTTCTTCCTTGGCGATTTCGGCGGAGCGACAGGTGATCTCCGCCGGTTCTTTGCCGGGGACCCAAATGCGGGTGCATTCATGAGCGGCTTCTTCCCCGTCATGATGTTCGGCCTGCCCGCGGCGTGTCTCGCGATGTATCACACGGCGCACGCCGAACGTAAGAAGGCAGTCGGCGGGCTCTTGATGTCGACTGCTTTGACTTCCTTCCTGACCGGTGTGACCGAACCGGTCGAGTTCATGTTCATGTTCCTAGCGCCGCTCCTGTACGCAATCCACGCGGTGCTGACTGGGGTGTCGATGGCGATGATGGATCTCTTCGACGTAAAGCTCGGGTTCGGTTTCTCCGCGGGATTGTTCGACTATGTGCTCAACTTCAATCTCGCCACGCGGCCACTGTGGCTGCTTCCGATCGGGCTCGTCTACTTCGCTCTGTACTACGGTTTGTTCAGGTTCGCGATCGTGCGCCTCGATCTCAAGACTCCGGGTCGCGATCTGGAGCAGCTCCCTCCCTTGCGAAGCGCGGGAGGGGCGAGGGGGCAGCGAGAAACTGCCGAGGGTGCCGAAGCCTGGATCGTTGCGCTCGGCGGCGCAGGCAATTTGAAATCAGTGGATGCGTGCACGACTCGGTTGCGCTTGCAGGTAAACGATCCAGGCGTTGTGCTCGAGCCTCAGTTGAAAGCACTGGGCGCACGCGGCTTAGTGCGCCCGGGCGGAGACTCGCTGCAAGTCGTTGTGGGTCCGCAAGCGGATCAACTCGCGGGAGACATCAATGCTGCACTCAAGCGAGTTGACGTTGGAGTCCAGGCACCATCGCAAACAGCGGACGCAGTCTCGCGAGCGCCCGTGACCGATGAGCAACGCCGGATCGCAAATGCGTTGATCGCAGCGCTCGGCGATCGGGCGAACATCGAATCGTGCGATGCGCATTCCTCACGCCTGCGCGTGCAGGTTCGCGATGGCTCCAAGGTGGATGAAGCCAAAGTTCAAACGTTGGGGCTGCGCGGCCTCGCCCGTCCAGCGCCGAATGTGCTGCATCTGCTCGTTGGGCCCGGCGCACCGCAACTCGAAGCAGCATTGCGCGGAACATAGCGCCACACGATCGCAAGAACCGGATGGTCGCGCTTCCTTCTGTTCGTCACCCTCCTTGTTCGTCGCGCTCGAGGTTTTCTTAGTCGAGGACGACAAACCGTCAAGGACCACAACCCGACGCGCAGTTGCTCTTTGAGTTCCTCCCTGCGAAGCGGGGGAGGGTTAGGGAGGGGGCATCTTCATGCGCCAGCACCACCCCAAATGCTCAGCTGCGATCTCGTACCTGCTCGGTGCGACACTGCTCTGCTCATCTAGCTCGGCGCTTGGAAGCGAAGAAGCGGATCAGGCCGCGCTGTACAACGTCGCAGTCCAAACGAGCATGCCGCACCTCGAAGAGAACCTCCGCTACACGAAGACGACGTGGACAACGTGCCTGACGAGATCTGCTCTTTTAGTTGCCTTCCCCGCGCTGCGGGAGAACGCGTTCAATGAGTGCAGACTCGCGAAGCAAGACTCGTCCGAGAACGAGGCGTCTTATCGGCTCGTGTGCCCACTATCGAGCGGTACGACAGGGATTGCGAAATGGCGCTTCGATGCTTCGCACCTTGCAGGCAGCCTCGAGGTGAAGCTCGGGGGCAAGAACATGACCTTCCATCAGCGGGTCACGGCGAAGCGAGTAGGGGCGTGCACAGCGCATCAAAATATCAACACAAAGGTCGCGCCTCCTTCTATGGATCGGACGTGCCGGACGCGACCTCGCATGCCAAACATCAGCTGGCGCACCACCGTCAACCCAATTCCCTGACCGCCTTCGCGTGTACTAAAGAATGGAAGGAAGATCTGCCGCTCCAATCCGACGGGCACACCAGGTCCGTTGTCGCGCACACTGATGTGGAGTCGACCGCTGCGACTTTGGCGCGCTTGTAGCCACAATTGCGGCGCGCGTTGGTCTACTGTCGCCTGCTCTGCGTTTCTGATGAGCGCGAGCAGTACTTGTTCGAGCTGTCCCTCATCCGCCATGAGACGCAGACTCGGCGACGCCACATCGAACGTCGCGGCGCCGCCCGTTCAAGCCAAAACGGTCCTACGGCATGCTGCAGGCGCTTGAATGTAGCGGCGGGATCGATCGGTCTCAGCGTCGGCGGCCGGCACAGCTGGAATGAACGCTGCCGCGCCGAAACCTTCGGTTGCTAAGGCTTCACTGAGAGCACAGTCACCGATTTCGCAGGGACCGTCAGTTTCACGTTGCTGCCGCGAACGGTGATTCCTTTCAGCTCACGTGGGGCGAGACGCGCGGGCGCATCGAAGTCATTGTGTGCGTCCATTGCAGCGGCGGTCAGCACTCGCGCAGATGCACGGCCTGCTTTCGTTCCATCGAGCGCGAGCGTAATGGCTGCCTCACGATCGGGATCCAAGTTGACGATCGAAACATGGATCGCGCCTTTGTCGTCGCGCGATGCGCTCACGCTGATTGCAGGAAGGGTCACGTCTCCGGATGCGTAGTTCTTCGTCTCAACTTGCACCGGCAAGAGCGCTGCGCCCTGATGTACTTGATAAAGGTCGAAGACGTGGTAGGTCGGCGTTAGCACCATCTCCTTTCCTCGCGTCAAGATCATCGACTGCAGCACGTTGATCATCTGAGCGATGTTCGCCATCCGCACTCGAGTGGCATGACTCTGGAAGATGTTGAGCGTCAGACCTGCGACAACAGCATCACGCAATGTGTTCTGTTGATATAGATTCGAGGGACTCTTCTCATCCCTTGCCCACCACGCGCCCCACTCGCTGAACGAAATCGCAATCCGTTTCTTTGGGTCGTACTTATCGAGTATCGCGGAATGCCGCTGAATCATCTCGTCCGTCCGAGAGGTGCGCAGCATCGAATTCGCCCACTCGCTTGCGCTGAACCCGAGCGCAGGACTCTTCTTCCCCCAGTCGTTGCCGGAGAAGGTATAGAAGTGAATCGAGATCATGTCGATTTGCGGCTGACGGCTGACGTAGGCGAGCTCGGCCGACTCGGTGAAGGAGCGAGTGTGCCGGTACAACGCGTTGTCCAGAAGCGTGTCCGTCCAGTCGTAGTCGTCGGAGTTTGCGTCGGACGCGATGAGCTGACGTCCAGGCGCCCGCAGCGCACTCACGTAGGTTCGATACACATTGGCGTAGTAGCTCGCCGTCATATTGCCGCCGCAGCCCCAGGTTTCGTTGCCGATGCCGACGAACGGAACCTCGTATGGCTGAGGATGCCCATTGGCCGCGCGTTGGGCGCCGAGCGCTGAATCGGCCGGCTCGGTCATGTATTGCAGCCACTCTCGCGCCTCGCCGGGCGTACCTGTTGTCACATTGACGGACAGAAACGCCTTTGCACCGATCTGGCCCAAGAAATCCATGAGCTCGTGCGTGCCAAACGCGTTCGTCTCGGGCTCATCGCCCCACGCACTGTTCACAGTGCGCGGACGCTTATCGCGAGGACCGATTCCGTCGCGCCAATGATAGAGCTCGGCAAAACAACCGCCTGGCCAACGCACGAGAGGGACGCGAATCTTACGCAACGCAGAAACGACATCACTGCGGATACCGCGCACGTTGGGGATCGGCGAGTCCTCACCGACCCAAATGCCCTCGTACACACCGCGCCCGAGATGCTCGACGAATTGCCCGTAGATGTTCGGATCGATCCGGGGTCCCGGCTTATCAGCTTCTACTGTGATGCGAGTATCGATCGTGCTCGCAGCCACTGCGGGAACTGAAGACCAGAGCATCGAGGCAGTAAGCAACGCACAGAATCTGTTCATGAACATCTCGTTCTTCTTCGTCTATCGATGGCCGCGGCCGCATTCGAGCAGCTGATTCGATCGTGGCACCGCGCCGATGCCGCGGTCAATGACTCGTACAGAGACGGGGAGTGTCGGTCGTTAGTGCTCGGTCGGCGTGCGGTCGTTGCGTTTCCCGCGCGATAGCAGTGCATCCACCGGCGCGTTATGTGCTAACGACGCTCGAGGCAGGCAAATCTAGCGTCGTTCTGAGTCGCCTTCTTCGACTGGCATCCGCTTTGCTTGAGGGAGTACATCTCAACAACGAAGCGAGGCTTGTGATGAAAACGCCCATCACGTTTGTTGCATTGCTCGTCTTCATGCAAGGGTGTGCGAGCGCGCCGGAAGGCCATACGCCTGCGCCGCACTCCGCAACGGTCGATACTCAAGCGCCGATCGTGCTGCGCGCAGAGCCGACGTTTGGTTTGCGGGCGGGAGCGCTCGTTCATGGCAGCGAGGTGGAGCGCAACGAGCAAGCACCGGTCATAGAAGGACGACCGCTGACCGCGGTCGTCGTGACGCAATGCAATCTCGTGGTTGCCGTCTATATGACGATGCCGGATGGCCGCTTGGTTCGGTTCGATCAGCGTGCCGAAGTTCCGGCGCAGGAGCTCGTTGCGATCGCCTATACGGCGGTTAGTAGCGAACGCGTGGAAGTGGCCTGCGATGCGCTCGGAGCCGCGGCGTTCGAGAAGCATGGGTCGATCTGAAGAAAGAAGCGGTTAGTGGTTAGTGGCTAGCGGTCAGTCAGAGCGCGCGCCGCGCGCCTTTTGGCGATAGACGCTATGCTTGCGTGTATGCCCGCTGTAGTAACTCACACATACGCGCCGCAGCCGCCGCTTGCGACGTACGTCGCGTGCTTATGGTACCGGCGTGGGTCGATCCCGAATCGGCACCGGGAGCTTGCGATGCCGACGGGCAGCGTCGACCTCGTCATCAACTTGCGCGCCGATCGCATTCGTGTGTTCGAGTCGATGCGCGACGAGGCAGGGAGCTTCTGCCGAGGTGCGATCGTGCATGGCGCCCAGGGGAGTTCCTTCGTGTTGGACGATCTGCAAGAGGTCCATTTCGTCGGCGCGCACTTCAAACCGGGCGGCGCGTGCTTGCTCGGGTTGCCGTCGAACGAGCTCACGGATCGGCATATCGGGCTGGACGATCTGTGGGGGATTCGAGCGCACGAGCTTCGCGAGCGACTGCTGGCGTGTGCAGATTCGCAGGAATGTTTCTCTTTATTGGAACGTGAGTTGCTGGCGTGCCTGAGCTCGCGAGTGTTCGTGCATCCCGTCATCAACTCGACGCTTCGTGCATGTGCGCGCGGCAACGAGGCAATCCGAGTCGCCGAGCTTCAGCGTGAAAGCGGATACAGCGAGCGGCGTTTCACGCGCTTGTTCGCGCACGCGGTTGGGCTCACGCCAAAGAAGTATCTTCGCATCAGGCGGCTTGCGAACGTGCTGCGGCAGCTTGCCGGTGCGAGGACGTCGATCGCCGAAGTCGCGTTCGCGAACGGCTACTCGGACCAAGCGCATCTCGTGCATGATTTCGTAGACCTGACGGGTGTTGCGCCTTCGGCGTACAAACCCATGGCGCGAAGCGAGCTGCACATGAGTGTAGGTCGGAATTCATTCCGACCCGAAGGTGGGCGTCCGAATCTTGTGTCGGAATGAGCTCCGACCTATAGGGTTGCGTTTTTTTACAAGACCGTCCGGCGCATCTGCGCCCATAATGCAGTCCTCGCTAAACTGCGGTGCGTCCATGACTTCGACCAACTTCGTCGTCCATGAAGTCTATCCTTATCTTCGCGTGCGCGACTCGAATGCGGCGATCGATTTCTATCGACGTGCATTCGGTGCGACCGAGCTGTTTCGGCTGACCGAGCCGAGCGGCCGCATCGGTCATGCGGAGATCAAGATCGGCAATACGGTGATCATGGTGTGCGATGAGTTTCCGGAGTACGACATCAGAGGACCGAAGTCGATCGGTGGGACGACCTTCACGATGCACCTGCACGTCGACAACGCGGACGCATGGATCGACCGCGCTGTGGCAGAAGGCGCAACGCTCGTTCGCCCTCCGAGCGATGCGTTCTATGGCGAACGCTCCGGCACCATTCGCGATCCAGAAGGTCACGAATGGCTCATCGGTCATGCGATCGAAGAAGTGTCGGTCGAGGAGATGCAACGGAGATATGACGCTCTCTTCAAGTCATGAGTGGGGGAAGCCTTCGCATTCGCGCGCGAACGCTGCCGACAGGCCCCCTTGCCGTCGCTCGCACGGCTTCCATCAGTCCGGTTTGAACCCCCTCGGCATAATGTCATACGGATGCTTCCACCCCGGTAGCTGCGCGATGCGCTGTTTCCAAGCTTGAATGTTGGGGAACTGGTTGTGATCGATGCCAGTTTCCTCATCGTAGTAGTGATAGCCCACGAGCGAGAGGTCCGCGATCGTGGGGTCATCGCCAACGAGGAACGGAGTCGTGGCGAGATGTTTATCGACGATGCTGAAGGCGCTGAGCGTGCGCTTTTGGAGGAAGTCGATCACGGCGGGGTCGCCGGTCTTCGTCAAACCCACCATCCAGCGCAGCGTCGCGTAGTAGCTCGTGAACTTATGATTGTCGAACAGCAACCAGCCCAGAATCTTCAGACGTTCAGCTTGGTTTCGTCCTCCGAACTTTCCGCTGAGCTCGGATAGATAAGCGAGAATCGCGCCGCTCTGTGCGATTCGTTGATCTGCAAACTCGAGCACAGGAACTTCGCCGAATTCATTCACCTCGCCGCGGTAGTCCGCGCTGCGCGTCTGTCCACCGAAAAAGTCCACGAACACCGGCTCCCATTCGTAGCCGCACAGTTGCAGCATCAGAGCAGCCTTATACGAGTTCCCGGATTCACCGACACAATACAAGCGATAGGCGCTCATCGACTTTCCTCTTGTGATGACTGGAGGAATGTAAGCGGAACGCTTCGACGACGTAAACAGCTCGAGCGCACGTCGGCACGATCAACAACTTTACTGTGATGTCAATTTAGCTCGGCTACATGATCTGAAGAGGGCGATCGGGTTGTCGGGTACTGGGTACTGGCCAGAGGAGAGAGGGCGTACTCATTCTCGTCGGCGCGGTCGCCCAGAACCCGATACCCTTCTACAAATACGACAGCCACCATTCCTTGCGCGTGCGCTTCACCTCAGCGAACCACCGGCATGCGGGATAGAGGATCGCAAGTACGGCAAGCCATGCGACGTACACACCTAACAATCCGAAGCCCCAACCTTCGGGCTTCAAGATGAAGATGTTCCGGAGCACGGCATCGCCGTGGCCCAGTGCGAGGGCTAGCAGTCCTGCCGTCAAATGCGCGACCACGATGTGTAGCACATAGACGAACAGCGGGACCTTGCCGAACGTGCGCATGATCTCGAACAGCCGGCCGCGCATCGATTCGAACAGCGCCAGGAGCAGCATCCCGATTCCGAGCGTCACCAGCACATACGCGAGCGAAGGCGGGTACTTGTGCACGTTGATGAATGAAAGCAACGTGAAGAGCGGCGTGGATTGCGCTGTCCACGGATTCGGATCGCCGTAACCATTGATCGCGCGCAACGCAACGAAAGCAAGCAGCGATGCCGTGCCCAAAGCGATCAACGCACGCCGACGGTACTCTACGTCCGCGTCGAACAACTTGCCTACGCAGAAGCCCAGCATCATGACTCCGACCCACGGCACGAGGGGATAAAGCACGAACGCATACTCCGTCTGCGACTTGACATGAAGCAGTTTCCATACCCATCCGGAGGACCCGAAGATCTCGGGCGGGATGCCATCGAGCAGGTTGTGACCGACAATCATGGCGAGTGCGATCGAGGCAAGGAGCCATCGCGGCCATGACACGATGAGTCCGAGTATCACCATCGAAGCACCGATCGCCCAAATCACTTGCAGGAACAATCCGTATCCGTAGTTCAGGTTGAACGACCACGCGAACTGCACGACGGTGAACTCGAGCGCGACCAACCAAAGTCCACGCGTGATCAGGAAGCGGCGCAGATCCGCAGTCTCCATCCGCTGCGACATGAGATGCGCGCTCACGCCTGCGAGGAAGATGAACGTCGGTGCGCACAGGTGCGTCATCCAGCGAGTCATGTACATCGCAAGATCGGTCTGCGCCAGATCGAGCGGATCGAACTGCGCGTTGCTGAAGTAGGATCGGACGTGATCGAGCGCCATGAGGATGATGACGAAACCGCGCAACGCATCGATCGACTGAATACGTGCGCGCGCGCGGGCCAGAGATTCGGCCGGGGACTCGGCCAGAGGGTCGGCCAGGGAGTCGGCGCGCGCGGCGGTCAGGCGCGCGTCTGCCACTGCTTCGGCGGGGACGCTGGACATAAGATCGCTCGGCTGGATTCAGGATGCGAATTGCACCTGTCCGCACGGTAGATTCGCTGCGTGAAGCACCCGCGGGTGCGCGCGTGAAGGAACCGTGAAACTCCGCCGTGAAGGATCGTATAGTAGGGGCCGCCGTCGTCCGTGACCGGCCGTTCACAAGGGGAGGACTACAACAATGAATGAAGAAAACCGATACGCGCCGCCGCAGGCAGAAGTGGGAGATGCAGTCGCCGCGGAGGGCGAGCTCGCGAGTCGAGGCGCTCGTCTGGGCGGCGCCATCATCGACGCCATCATCTCGTGGATCATCATGTTCCCTGTCCTGTACTACACCGGCTTCTGGCAGTCGGCCATGAGTGGCCAAGTCAGCCTTACCTCGCAACTCATGCTCGGTTTGGTGGGTATCGTCGTCTTCCTCATCTTGAACGGCTATTTGCTCAGCAAGCGCGGCCAGACGATCGGCAAGGCGCTGGTCGGCACGCGTATCGTCTCCGTGACGGATGGACAGATCCTGCCGCTGCCGAAAGTATTCGGCCTACGCTACTTACCCATGAGTGTCATTGCGCTCGTTCCCGTCATCGGCAATATCGTGGCCATCGTCAACGTACTGTTCATCTTCAGAGATGACCGCCGCTGTATCCACGATCTCATCGCCGGTACGAAGGTCGTGAACGCATAGCGCTTCGATGTCGGATCGAACTAGAAGCAGCCGGCCTGCCTGGCAAGGTGAGGAAGATCCCTGGTTCTTGGGAACCGCAGTCGTGCGCACGATGAAGGGTGACCGAGCGGGCTCGCGTCGCGGTCGACGGCCCTACATCGTGGAGACGAATGGCGAGCGACACCTGCTGTTCTCGCACGACAGCGTGCAGAGCACGATGCGCCTCGACGATCCCGACGTGCTCACATGCGAGTACACGCGCCGCATGATGTCCTTCCTGCTGTTCGTGCCGGCGCCGCGCGAGATCGTGATGATCGGTCTCGGCGGCGGCTCGCTCGCAAAGTATTGCTATCGACATTTGCCCGATGCGCGGCTCACAGCGGTGGAAATCGACGCAGACGTGATCGCGTTGCGCGATGAGTTCTGTATCCCGCTTGACGATGCACGCTTTCAGGTTCTACACGCCGATGGCGTGCGCTATCTGGCTCACCGACGCGAGCCGATCGATGTGCTGATCGTGGATGCGTTCGACGAAGGTGGCGTGGCACCATCGCTCGCGACTTCCGAGTTCTATAGGCACGCTGCGCAACGGTTGAGCGACGCGGGTCTCCTCGTCATGAATATGTCGGGGGAGCAGGGGCGGTACGATGCGCACTTGCAGCGCATTCACGATGCGTTCGGCGATCTAGGATTGATCGCCACGGTTCATTCGGGCGAGAACGATCTGCTGTTCGCGTTCAAATCGGCGCCCGAGATCGAGACTGGCGAGCTGCGCGCGAGAGCGCAGCGCTGGCAAAGCGAGCTCGGCCTCGACTTCCCGCACTATCTACGCTGGCTCGAAGCCGTCGACGAGACGGGTTTACTGCGCTCGCCGCGAGCTCACTTGAGCGATTCGTTGGCTGGGTCGTGAGCGGGTAACACATCGCTCGCCCATTCCATTCGCTTCCACGCCGGAATCGGTGTCTCGCCGCCAGGGCATGGAACGAACTTCGACCGCTCGAGCAACTGATAGCGATGGATGTATCGCGGACAATTGGGGAACACTTCAGTCACCGTCACCGCGATCACGAACTGCGCTTCGGCATACTGTGGCTGGGCGATTTCAGCGGCTTCAACACGAGCGAGCCCATGGATCCGCAGACGCTTCGGCGTCTCTAGATCGATGAAGAGCAATCCGACCTTTTTCTGCGAGCTCAAGTTGCCGACGGATAAGAACATTCCATTGCCGTCGTAATTCGGGAAGATCAGCGTCTTCTCATCGAGCACACGCACGAACCCTGGATCGCCGCCTTTGTACGAGCACGTCGGCTGACCTGCGGCATCGACGGTGGCGATGAAGAACATGTCCAACCGCTCGATGAACGCCTTGTTGTCGGCGTCGATGCGATCGCGACACAACCGCTGCTCGATGCGATCGGCCAAGCGCTCGCTATCGAACTTGCGTTGCCAGAATCGATGAGCGGCGTCGAAGAGGTGGGACATGGCCTTCTCCTCCGTTGGCAGCATCGTGCGCCGAGCGCGGGGGCGCGGCAAGCCTCGCCTATCGGCAGAGGAGCCGTGCGTGCGACGGCAAGGGAGCCTATCGGCAGGGGAGCCGTGCGTGCGACGGCAAGGGAGCCTATCGGCAGGGGAGCCGTGCGTGCGACGGCAAGGAAGCCTATCGGCAGGGGTCAGAGGGAACAGCGGAGCCGAATCGATCTCTAGCCTGCGCCACGCGCAAATCATAATCAAACGTCATATCGGAGCATCTGCCTCTTCTGACCTGCCGACAGGCTCCCTTGCCGTCGCACGCACGGCTTTCCTGCCGAAAGGCCTCCCTGCCGTAGGTTCGCGAACTCGAGAACCGAAGGCCGCCGTTATTTCTTAGAACCTGTACGACACCCCAATCGACATCACCGGCCAATACTTCAAATCATCCGCGTCTTCTTGCAGCTCGGCCTCTTCAGCGAGTACGTCGGCTTCGATCTGCGAGCAGAGCATTGCGTTCGGAACGGCGCACGTGGCGTTGAGCTCGACTTTCATTGAGCCGGTGAAGACCACGCCGAAATCTGCTGTGAATGCGAAACGGCCGTCGATCGACAAGGGATGACCGAAGCCGAAGCCAATGTAGGGAGAGATGGAGTCGTACTTCGCGGTGCCGGTAGCCTCGCCGATCTCATCGGCGGTGTAAGTGACGCCATTGAGGGTATACGTGTTTCCAATCGGCTCTGCATGAGCCGACAGAGAGGCATTCTCGACAGCGCCTGCGCTCAAGCGAAATGCGCCGCCGAACGGATGCCAGTCGAGAAAGGCTTGTGCGCCGCCGATTTCGGCAGTGCCGTCGAGTCGCAGGTCTGATTCCTCGAGATCGTTCACCGAGTACTCGTAGGTCGTATAACCGATTCGGGCGCCAAGGTGCTTGTTGAAGCTTGCAGCAACGCCTCCGCCGAACCCGACGGTACCTGCAGTGCCGTAGAGGCCGAAGTCTGCTGCCTGTGCCTGTCCGGCCATCGCGCAGGTCACGAACGCTACAAGGCCTGTCGTTTTCCGCGTCATCACTCATCTGTCTCCGCGACGGAACGATCGTCGTCGAGCGCATTATCGGCACTCCAGTCGAGCACTTGATCGGCCGACTCGCTCATCCGCGCGTAATCCGATCTCGCGAACGTAGGGTGGCAAACCCTTAAGCCGTTCCACTGCGGGAGCACTTTCGTGTTCGGCGAAGCGACGGCCAGTCAGCCTAGCTGTTCGCAGTCCGTGGCCGGGGTCGAGACAGTGGGGTTCGTATTTGGCAAATGCTCATCGAAGACGCGGTTCTCCGTACGCGCTAGTGCGAATGGCTCATGGGGTCCCGCGGTGCTTCGATCTGTATGTCGCTCCCGGCTTGGAACGAGCGATGCGCCATCTCGCCGTACGTCGTGCGGCAGGAGGTTGATATGGCGACTCGAAACATTGCTCTTGTGAGCATCGGCGCCGTGACGGCAGCCGTGGGGCTCGGGTGGGGTTTCTCGATGCTGGGAACGGATCCATACGTTCAGGTGCAAGAGAGCCCGGATCCAGCATGGCGTGTGCAAGTAGAGGAGATGAAGTTGTCGGAAGCAGTCGGGGCCGAGGAGCCTTCGGACCCGACGGATCAGGCGGATTGATGCTCACATAGATTTCTAAGGCATCGTTCGCTACCCTGCATCCGCAGGTTACCTGCCGACACGCTCGCGTGATCGGCATCGAGTCTTCTTTGACACCGCGGATGCATGAACGAAGAATCACCGATGGCGGGCTCTGCCCGCGAAAGTCTGCGGGAAGCCGCACTTGCCTATCACGAGTTTCCAACGCCCGGGAAACTCTCCGTCGTTGCAAGTAAGAAGCTTTCGAACCAGCACGATCTCGCGCTGGCGTACTCGCCGGGCGTTGCGATTGCGTGCGAGGAGATCGCGGCCGACCCAATGAAGGCGCAGCGCTATACCGCGCGCGGCAATCTCGTCGGCGTCATCACGAACGGCACCGCAGTGCTTGGCCTAGGGGCAATCGGGCCGCTGGCCGCAAAGCCGGTCATGGAGGGCAAGGCGGTCTTGTTCAAGAAGTTCGCCGGCATCGATGTGTTCGACATCGAGCTCAACGAGCGCGATCCGGACAAGCTGGTCGAGATCATCGCTGCGCTCGAGCCGACGTTCGGCGGGATCAACCTCGAAGATATCAAAGCGCCCGAGTGTTTCGAGATCGAGCGCAAGCTCCGCGCCCGCATGAAAATCCCGGTCTTCCACGACGATCAGCACGGCACTGCCATCATCGTGGGCGCTGCGCTGCTCAATGGTCTGAGCGTCGTAGGTAAGCGCATCGATCAGGTGAAGCTCGTCGTGAGTGGAGCGGGCGCTGCGGCACTTGCGTGTGTCGATCTCTTGGTCGAGCTCGGCGTGCCAAAGCACAACGTGTGGCTCACGGATCTCGCCGGGGTCGTCTATCGCGGCCGCGCCGAGCTCATGGACCCGGAGAAAGAGCGATTCGCGCAGGATACGCCGCATCGGATATTGCGCGACGTCATCGCTGACGCGGATGTATTCCTCGGGCTGTCCGCAGGCGGTGTGCTCAAGCCGGATATGGTCGCATCGATGGCGGCGCGACCCCTGATCTTCGCGCTCGCGAATCCGACGCCGGAGATCTTGCCTGAAGAAGTGCGTGCCGTTCGCACCGATGCAATCATGGCAACCGGGCGGACCGATTATCCGAATCAAGTCAACAATGTGTTGTGCTTCCCATTCATCTTCCGAGGCGCACTCGATGCGGGGTCGACGACGATCACTCGGCAGATGGAGATCGCGGCGGTGCATGCGATTGCCGACCTCGCGCGCATGGGGCATAGCGACGTCGTTGCGAGCGCGTACGGCATCGAAGATCTTTCGTTTGGTCCCGAGTATCTCATTCCGAAACCGTTCGATCCGCGGTTGATCGTGCATATTGCGCCCGCAGTCGCGAAGGCGGCTATGGACTCAGGTGTCGCGACGAAGCCGATTGCCGATTTCGAGGCGTATCGACAGCAGCTCCAGCAGTTCGTCTATCAGTCCGGCACGATGATGAAGCCGGTCTACGCCGCCGCGCGCAAAGTCGCGCCAGAGCGCTCGCGCATCGTGTTTGCCGAAGGTGAGGACGAGCGCGTGCTGCGCGCCGTGCAGATCCTGGTCGAGGAAAAGCTCGCGCAGCCAGTGTTGGTAGGCCGTCCGGCAGTCATCGAAAGCCGCATCAAGCGCTTCGGATTGCGCCTGCGTCCCGGCGAGCACTTCACGGTCGTCAATCCAGAACAAGACGAGCGACATCGCGAGTTCTGGATGGAATATCACCGGCTGATGATGCGGCGAGGAATCACCGCGCAGTACGCGAAGCTCGAGATGCGCCGCCGAACGACGCTCATCGCTGCGATGCTACTTCGCAAAGGTGCGGCCGATGGGATGATCTGCGGCACGATCAGCACGACGGCCAAACACCTGAAGTACATCGATCGGGTCATCGGCAAACGCCCCGGCGTGAGTGTGTACGCCGCGATGAATGCGCTCATCTTGCCGGAGCGGCAACTGTTTCTCGTCGACACGCATGTGAACCTGAATCCGACGGCGGAGCAGCTCGTGGAGATCACGCAGAGCGCAGCGCAAGTGGTTCGCCGCTTCGGAATCGAACCGAAGGTGGCGCTGCTTTCGCATTCGAATTTTGGCACGCACGATGACGAGTCGTCGGAGAAGATGCGTAGAACGCTCCAGCTGCTGCGCGAGCGCGCGCCGAAACTGGAGATAGATGGCGAGATGCACGGCGACTGCGCGCTCGACGAAGCGATTCGCCGCAAGATCCTCCCGGAGACGACGCTGAGTGGGCCTGCCAACTTGCTGGTGATGCCGAACCTCGATGCGGCCAACATCAGCTACAACTTGCTGAAAACCGCCGCCGGCAATAACGTCGCCGTCGGCCCGATCCTGCTCGGCTGCGCGGCACCCGTGCACATTCTCACGCCCTCTGCGACAGTGCGGCGCATTGTGAATATGACCGTGTTGACGGTAACCGAAGCTGCGGCGAACGCGAAGTGATCCGAGCTCCGCGCATACAACGCGTGCCATCGACCCCATCAGAGAAATGATCTCGCGGCGAACGCGGCGACCGCGGCGAAGAAAGAGGAAGAAATCGCTCGTCAGACATGCTCGGTGCGCGAAGCTTGGCTATCGGGAGCTAGCGAATGCGTCCGCTACTCTTCAAGCTCGTTTGTCTTCGCCGCGTTCGCCGCGAGAGTTACTTTCTGAAGAGAAGACGGAGCGGGGTCGACCCTTATCGAAGCTTCGTGACCCAATCTTCGAACGCTTGCAAGAACTGGCCTAAGAATGCGCGGGTTTCTGCGCTGGTCAGGCGGCCCTCGGCGTCGAACAGTGTTCCCGCGTTCGGCAAGTAGACTTCCGGGTACGCCATTGCGGAGAGATTGACTGCGTACAGTACTTGGCGGAGGTGGTGGTGGGAGGCCATTCCGCCCAACGCCCCTGGCGAGATACTCGCGACGCCGGCCGGCCTGCCGCTCCACGCGCTCTGTCCCCACGGTCGCGAGCCCACATCCAACGCGTTCTTGAGTGCGCCCGGCATGCTGCGGTTGTATTCGGGCGTCACGAACAAGAGGCCGTCGCAGCCCATCACTTGGTTTCTAAAGCGTGTCCATGCTTGCGGCGGGCTAGCCGTTTCCAGGTCCTCGTTGTAGTGAGGAAGATCGCCGATCTCGATCTCCGACAACACGAGCGAGGCCGGAGCGCTCTCGAACAGCGAGCGTGCGAGCGCGCGCGAATAGGCTCCTCGTCTCAAGCTGCCGACGATGACGCCGATCTTGTATTGGCTCACGATCGATTCTCCTTGTGTTGCGAATGCGGTTCAGGTGTGCGTGCGGAGCGAGTTGCAGCATGCCCCTCTCGCAAGAATGCACGCAGCGCGTCGTTGTAGAAAGCAGGATTGTCGAGGCACGGCAGGTGACCTGCATGGGGCACGAGCACGCGTCGGCTGTCGGGCAGCAGTCGCTCGAGCTGCGCGCCGCTTGCGAGTCGCGCCTCGGAGTCATGAATGCCGTTGATGATCAGCACGGGCATCGAGAACGATCTCAGCTGGAGAGAGGGCGATGCACCGTGCGTTACGAGCAGATCATGTCCAGGATAGCGTTCGATCATCGATCGCAACCGAGCGTGTGCAGCCGGATCGTCCGTTTCTAGATGCGCGAGCGGATGCTCGAGCCATGCCTTCCTGACCGCACCGATGCCGTGCGATCGGAACAGGGCTCGATAGTGTTCGATCGGGATCTCTGTCGAACCACCCTCGTCCTCGACGAAGAGAGCAGGAGGGCCGTCGAGCACTAACCTGTCGACGCGGTCGGCGTTTTCGCGCGCAAATAGCGCGGCGACACGTGCGCCCTGTGACATCCCAACGATCGAAGCGTGCTCGATGCCAAAACGCTGAAACAAGGCTCTCAGGTCATCCACGTCCGAGACTAGGCTCGGCGTGCCACTCGACGCGCCGAATCCTCGGCGATCGTAGGCGAGCACTCGAAACCGATCGCTGAGCGCTTCGACCTGCGTAAGCCACATATCGCAGTCGAGCGCCCAACCATGGATGAAGACCACTGCGGGACCGTCGCCCGCAACGATGACTCGCAACTTCGCATTGCCCCTATCGATCGACCACTCACGATGCCCCATGAATCCTCAACGTCGGTTCCACAGGCGCGTCGTCGCGATGCGTGCACCTTCTGCGAGCGACTGCAGCTTGAGATACGTGACGTCAGGATCGACCGGCCCGAAGCCGGCGAAGGTGCCGAAGCCGCAGTCGCTTCCGGCGATCACTCGCTCGCGGCCGACGACATCGGCGTAGCGACAAATGCGCTCGGCGACGAGCAGTGGATGCTCCACATAGTTCGAGGTCGAGCCGATGACGCCCGGAATGAGGATCTTGTCATCTGGCAACGAGTGTTCTTGGAACACCGACCATTCATGGGCATGTCGCGGGTTCGCGCCTTCGATCAGCAGCGCGCCCGCTCTTGATTTCACGACGATAGGCAAGAGTTGCTCGAGCGGAATGTCGTGATGATGCGGGCCTTCGTAATTCCCCCAGCATACGTGCATGCGCACGCGATCGGAGGGTACATTTCGCAGCGCGTGATTGAGCACTTCGATGTGCATGGCCGCGCGCCGCAAGAACTCCTCGGTCGTCTTGTCTCGATACATGGTGTGACGGCCCATCCCGAGATCGGGCGCGTCGATCTGCACGAGCAACCCGGATGAGACGATCTCTTCGTATTCCGCACGCATCGCCTCTGCGACAGCTTCGAGGTAAGCATCCGGTGTCGGATAGAAGTCGTTCGGCTGGAACAGCGCGATGACGCCCGGCGAGGCTGCATTGAGAAACCCTTCCACGCCTTGATGTGGCGCGACTGCGGCCTTCATGTTCGCGACATCAATCCGCGCAGGTTCCATATCCTTGACGCGAATCTCGCCGACACAGCGCGGACGGGTGTACTTGGCTGTTGCGCCTGTCTCCGCAAGGCGCTTCAAGATGCGCGGGAACTCGACGAGGTCTTGCCCCGGCTCGCGAGGCGTGTCGCCCGCGAAGCCAGTCAGACGGTCTTTGATGTACGTGGCATAGCTGATCTTCCCCATCTCGCCGTCGCTTACGACATCGACACCCGCTTCCACTTGGCGATGCACGACCTCCTTCACCGCATCCGAGATTGTGCGGTTGGCTGTCGCGACATCGGGCGCTTCGTTGCGCTCGCGTGCGAACAAGACATCCGTGACCGCCTGCGAGCGCGGCAGACTGCCCACATGGGTCGTCAGTATGCGGTCAGTGCTACGTTTCAAGGCTGCGCACCTCAGCGAAACATATTGTTGGAGGTGTGATTGCCGGCGAGCCAGCGCTTGAGCTCGGAGTGCGCATCGGCGCGGCGCTTCGCATTGATCTGATCGGCCTCAGGATGATCGACGGTGAACTCCACGATCATCCCGTCTGGGTCGACTGCGTACACCGAGCGGCAGTACCCGTGCTCCAACACATACATCTGAGGTTCTGTGTAACCCGCGTCGCGTAAACGTTTCTCGATCCCCTGCTGAGCGTCCTCATCCACTTTGAGCGCGATGTGATGGAACGGGGTGTCCGGCATTTTGGGGCCGAACAACGCTTGGTCCTCTGGATTCGCGAACTGGAAGAATGCGAGCGCGCCGCCGTCGCCGAGACCGAAGAAGCAATGACAATAAGTGCGCTCGGCACCGAAGAGCACATCGGATTCGCACCACGTCGCCATGAGCGGCAGACCGATGATGTCTTCGTAGAACCTGCGTGTCTCCTCGAGATTCTTCGACACATATGCTGTGTGGTGAAGTCGGGAGGGAAGCTTCGGATTCGCGGCCATGACGTCAGTCCTCTTTTCAATTGAAGATCGAATGCATCAGAAGCGATACGCCAGATCGACGCCCCAGCGTCGCGGCAGCGCCTTGAAGACGAAGTTGTTGGTGTAGCCTGGATTCGGGAAGAACTGTGGGCCCGGCGACCACTCAGTGTTGTATTCCTCGTCGGTGAGATTCTTCGCCCAGATCGTGGCTGACCAAGACTCGCCTTCGATCCCGATACGTGCGTTCACCAGTTCCACCGGATCGCGCTCGGTGAAGTTATCGGGATAGAACCAAGTCGGTCCGATCGCTTCGATATCGGTCCGCACGAACGCACTCACGCCGTTGAACGCTGCGAGATCGCGGCGATACTGCAGACCCAGATTCACGCTGTACTCGGAGACGAGCGGCGCCTGATTGCCGACATCGTTCGGGTCGCGATCGGATTCCTTGATCTCGCTGTCGGTGTAGCCCACACCCAGATAGGCATCGAAGCCTTCTGCGAGCAGCGCGCGTAGCTCGATCTCGAAGCCTTGATAGTCGACGCGTCCGAGGTTGCCGAGATTCTGCGTGCTCGTGTTGGGATCGAAGACGAAGAAGTAAGAGCCCTCCGCGCGCGTGTGATAGAGGTTGAGGCTGGCAGTGAGTCTACGAGCCAAGAACTCGGCCTTTGCCCCCGCCTCGAACGTGTCGGCCGTCTCTTCATCGAATAGATCGCGCACGCCCGCGATGCCCGCGGTGCCTACCCCCGTTTGATTGAAGCCGCCGCTGCGGAAACCGCGGCTGTAACCGACATAGAGCATCGACTCTTCGGAGGGCTTGTAGCGCACAGTGACCTTCGGTTGTAGCTCATCCCACGTCTCTTTGCGCACTTGCCCTGGGAACGCAATCCCTGCAAGTGGAGCAGGAATGAACTCGAGCGGCGTCTCCGTGGTGTTCTCGCGCTCATCTTCGTCATAGCGCAGCGCGAGGGCGAGCTCGAGCTGATCGCTCAAGTCGATCTCGAGATCGCCAAACACGGCCCACGCGAAGTTGTCCTGCGAATCCGCAAGGTAAGTGAACTGAGGGTTGAAGATCGGCAGCGGCGAGCGGCGCACTTCGGGTACGACGCCGGTGGCGAGATCGAAGACGTTGCCCGTCGAGATGAAGCGGTCCGTCGCAATGGCATAGGCGCCCAGGATCCAGCGCACTTTGTTCTCGGAGGGAGAGGTGAAGCGCACCTCCTGGCTGATCGCCTCCACATCGAGGAACTGATGCTGCGCTTGATCTGCGCCGAAGAACTGGAACAACACCGATTCCGGAATCGGCAAGAAGTTGAATTGATCGCCCGTGAGGATCTCTTCGAGCGTGTCATACGCCGTAATCGAGGTGAATGTCCCCGCGGGGGTCGTGTAATCGAGCTTGAGCGAGGTCCCGAACATGTCACGCTCGTTGATCCCAGGGTTGTTCACTCTGACGGGCAGGCTCGTATCGTTGACGTCCTCCGTGATATTGAAGTACAGCGCCTGCGTGTCGACCTGAGACAAGTAGAAGCGCAAGTCCGCGCTGAGACTATCCGTGGGTTCCCATACGGTCCGCAGCCGCGCAGAAAAATCGCGATAAGGATCGGCTTCCTCGCCGAGATACTCGTTGTCGATGTAGCCGTCGGTATCGAAGTAGGACACGGTTGCACGGTAGCGGACCGTTTCGGAAATCGGCCCGCTCAACCCAGCCCGCGCTTTGTAGCCGGGCCCCGAGTCGTAACCGACCATCAGATTGCTCTCGAACTCGGAGCTCGGTGCTTTCGTGTTGATGATGATGGCGCCGCCGATTGCGTTGCGCCCATAGAGCGCACCTTGCGGGCCCTTGAGCACTTCGATGCTTTCGATGTCCACGAGCTCTTGATTGAACATGGAAGGGTTCGCCATCGCGACGCCATCGATGAGGACGGCGACCGACGGCTCGCTGTTGCGAGCCTGCGAGATGCCGCGGACGGTGATGAACGAAGTCCCTTGATTCTGTGTCTGCACGAGGCTGATGTTCGGGGTCAATGCGATGAAGTCTTCCGGCCGCTCGATACCCGCTTCCGCGATGTCTTGCGCGGTGAACACGTTGATCGCAACAGGCACATCGAGCGACGATTCGTCGCGCTTGCGCGCGGTCACGATCACTTCTTCCAGCGCATCCGCACTCGGCGTCTGCGCAAGCACATTCGGAGGGCTCGCGTACAGCAGCGTCGCCGCTGCGCTTGCGAGTACACATCGACCGTTCGAGATGCGCATGTGAAATCCCCCTCCACTTGAATAGTTATCGAGCTTTCATTCTCATCTGGAACCCGTGACTTCGTTTTCCGCGTGCGGCGCAGCGGGTAGGGCATCGGGCCAGCCTTGCTTCTGCTCCAACGCTTGTCTGATGGTTGCACCATGCTCATCGAGGAGCGGCGCGGTGCGAACGCTCGTGGCGTGCGCGCGGTCGAAACGAATTGCGGGGCGCACGGCGCGATCGCCGGCGTGCGCGGCTTCGACGGGCACGATGAGACCCAGATGTCGCACTTGCGGATCCTCGACGACTTGGTCGATGCGGTTGATGGGCGCGAACGGCACGTCGTGCGCTTTGAGTCGGTCCACCCAATGTTGGGTGGGGAATCTGTGGAACAGGGCGTCCAACTCCGCACCCAACGCTTCGAAGTGCGCGATACGACCCTCGCGCGTGCCGAACCGCGCGTCGCTCGAGAGCGCAGCGCTGTCGAGTGCAAGGGTGAGGCCGCGCCAGAACTTCTCGAGCGACGACAAGTGAATCGCAATGAGACCGCCGTCGGCGGTGCGCAAGATGTAGGCCTGCGCGAGACGGGGTCGATCGCTCGAGGTCGGCACTTGATCGAGCGCGAAGAAGGCCGCAAAGGGTTCGACGGCGAAGTGCGCCATCGCTTCGAGCATCGAAACTTCGACCAAACGTCCACGCTGAGTGCGGCTGCGCTCGAACAATGCGCCGAGGACACCATATGCGGCGTAGATCCCCGTGATCGCATCGGCAAGCGCGGGGCCGAGAAAGCGCGGTCGATCCGGATCGACGACGACGCTCAGGAATCCGCTCAGCGCCTGCGCGACCGAGTCGTAGCTGGGGCGATCGACATAAGGACCGCTCGAGCCGAAACCGCTGATCGAGCAGTAAATGAGCCGCGGATTGAGCGTGTGCAAACGCTCGACGCCCGCACCGAGTCGCTCTGCCGTGCCAGGGCGAAAGTTCTGGATATAGATGTCGGCAGAGCGAATCAGCTCGTCGAACAGTGCGCGGTCGGAATCGGCATTCAGATCGAGCGCGACACTGCGCTTGTTGCGGTTGTACGCCTGGAAATGCGGAGAAAAGTGTCCACCCTGATAGCTGCGATACGGATCGCCGCCAGGGCTTTCCACTTTGATCACATCGGCGCCGAGGTCCGCCAGCATCATGCCCGTGCAAGGCCCAGTGATGAACGTGCCTTGCTCGACGATACGGATGCCGGCCAGGACGGATTTCATCATTGCTGGTCTCTGTCGGGCTCGAACCCCGCGGGAGTGATTCCTTCGTAGTCGATCGCTTCTGACGCCGCGTTCGACATCACGAATCCGATCGGCCGCTGCTGCTCTTCGAGCAGATGTGCAATCAAGCTCGCGGTGCGAGCGAGAATGGGTACGCCTTTCAGTGCGAGTAGCGGATAGCCCGCATCGAGCAACACGGCGGGGATCGCGACTGAGACGTTCATCGCGAGTGGCTTGCCGAGGAGCTCCGGCAACACGCGTTCGATTGCGCCCGCAGCATCGAGGTACGCGCCAGCCGAACCTGCTTCTCGAGCAATCTCGATGAGGCGCAACGCTCGCGGATCGTGGCCCTTGTGAAGTGGATGGCCGTAGCCGGGGATGGCACGTCCTGAAACACGGTGCTCGCGCACAATCTCTGTTGCTGCTCGATCGAGCGATGTTGCTTTTGCTCGTTCGAGGACTTCAGTGAGCAGCTGACCAGCCGCTTCGGCGGCACCAAGAATCACCGAGCCGCACCCCAAGATTCCTGCAGCGACCGCCCCTTGTAGCGCCTCCGGGGCCGCGGCGAGTGTCATTCGACTGGCTTGCACGCTCGGAACGAGACCGTGCTCCGCGATCGCAACGAGCGTCGCATCGAGTACGCGACGCTGCGATGCGGTAGGCAGCTCACCAGTCACGAGCAGCCATACATGATCCGTGAAGGAAATCTTCCCGATCAGCTCCTCGCATAGATCACGGCCGCGCACGAGGATCGTCTGCGCGTTCGAGGTCGAGATCGCCGAAGTACGGAAGGTTTGCTTGCCTATCTTCACAGACTTCCCCGTGTTATTGTTTTCGCATAGCGAAAACATGTTCGTATCGCGAATTATGCTGACGCCGGTTCACGGGGAGTGTCAAGCGCGAGCGACCGCAGGCCTTTCGTTTTTCGGATAGCGAAATCAGGCGTGTATGAAGCGAAGCAACAACACTGAGGCTCGTCGCGAAGCGATGGGCGGTCTTGCAAAAGGGCTCGATGTGATCCGTGCTTTCACGCAGGGGTCCGCGTCGCTCACATTGAGTGAGATCGCGAGCCGCGCAAATCTGCCGGCGGCGACAGCGCGACGATGTTTGCTGACGCTCGCCGAGCTCGGCTATGTGATGCAGTCGGGCCGCAATTTCTTGCTCCGTCCGAAAGTGCTCGAGCTCGGAGCGGCCTATCTCGAATCGATGAGCGTGGAGACGCTCACGAGAACGTATCTCGAGGATCTCGCGAGCCAGACCGGCGACTCGGCGGCACTCACCGTGTTGGATGGTACGGAGATCGTCTATATCGCACGCGCTTCGATCCGCACGCTCCTGCGGCTCGAGGCGCATGTAGGCAGTCGGTTTCCTGCGTATGCCACGTCGACCGGACGCGTGCTCCTTGCTGGGCTGAGCCCGGAGCGCCTACGGATGTATTGGGACGCTGCGACGATCACGGCACTGACAGACAAAACGGTGACGGATCGCAGCAAGCTGATGAAGCTGATCGATGAATGTGGGCGCGTCGGCTACTCCGCTGTCGAAGACGAGCTCGCATACGGCGTCGTCGCGGTCGCGGTTCCTGTCTTCGATACATCGCAGCGTGTCGTGGCAGCGCTCAACAGCTCGAGTCACTCGAAGAAGATGACGAAGGCGAAACTCGTGCGCGAACGCTTACCCATGCTGAAGCGCATCAGCGCGCAGATCTCGCAGGAGTTGAGCCGAGTGCCTGGGTTGGCGTTGAGTGCGCAGAACTAGCAGCTGCGCTCGCGCCTGCGGTGACGAGTGACGGGTGACGAGTGACGGGCAAGTACAAGAGGCGGCGTCATCCCGGCGGAAGCCCACTGCTGTCCGGGGAAATGAATTGAGAAGCGATGTTTCATTCGGTCTTTGCAGGGTATTCGTACGCGTACTGTCGACGGCAACTCAACTGCGCAAGGGTCAATGATGCGTCCCTTCCCTTGCAGCAGCGCGGGCCGCTCCCGTGCATCCATGCACTTCGCGCCATTTGTACGTCCTGTACATCAGAAGGACAGGATGGGGGCGCCCCCTCCCTAACCCTCCCCCGCTTCGCAAGGGAGGGAACATAGGACGAGAGGCGCCCGCGCTAGTTTTCCCCGTACAGCAGTGGCGGAAGCCGGGATCCAGACCAAGTAGGGGCGCGATCTGCGAATGCCTGGACGCCGGCCGTCGTAGGAGTGACGCCAGATACGAGCGAGCGACGTCGTTCGACGGACCGTTCTTGCTCCTCACCCGTCACCCGCGCTCCAGCGCCTTGTCACGCTTCGACAATGGTGTGCAACGCGCTGTCGATTCTCAGCAACTGCGCTGGCGAGATCATGCTCGCGAGCAGCTCGCGGAAGTGTGGGTGGTTCAAGCCCGAGCCGATGTACTGCCATCGGTACGCGCGCAGCATCGTGTCGCGGATGATCTGTTGCTCGCCGGCGGTGAAGTTGCGATCGCACATGCGCATGAAGTACGCACCGTCGGCTGACGATTGGTGGCGCAGCACGGCATCGAGCGCGAGCAGCAGCTCGATGAACTCATCGACCGCAGCGTCCCGTTGTTCGATCGTGATCGATTCGTCCTCGCGACGCCATTCGATCTCGTCCATGACCGTGTGTTGGCATTCTTCGAGCCAGTGATAGCGGAAGATGTCCCGATACAGGTCTGAGAGCTGCTCGTCGCGCTCGATGCTCTCCCGATAGTGCACTTGCGTGAACAGCTCGACATGACAAATGAGCGCTAGAACCGCCCACGTGGACTTCTCGAGCACGCTGCGCGCGATCTCGATAGGATCGGCCAAGAACGCATAACCCGTCGGTAAGCGGCTCGAGATCGCCGCTTCCATCCGTCGAAAGAGCTCTTGGTGTTTGAGCTCTTCATCCGTGAAGCGCACGAGCCCCTCGATGCAGACGAAGTCGTCAAAGCGGTGTGAGTTCGCGAGCTCGAGCGTTTTCGCACCGATGAAGCGCTCAGCCATGCCGAACATTGCAGGATAGGTGCGGCCTTGAACATGGCTCCACATCCGTCGCTCGTCCGCCGTGAGAAACGGCACGTCATTTACCTTGCTCAATGCATCCGGTAGGAACTTGCGAGTGAAGTCGAAGCTGCGGCCGCGAAACACATCGGCGTCGATGTCCCAACGAACACGCTTCGACGTCTTGATGCAGCGCTCATATCGGGCGCGATCCGAGTTGTCATACGCCCGCCGATCGATGGTGGCTTCGAACAACATGTCGACGGCTGCATTCATCGGTGTGCTCCCCATAAGATCCATGCTCCAGGATGAGTCGCGAATCATGGAGATCGCCGCGGCCGGGCGCATGAGGCAGGAGTCTCGATGTGTGGGGCTGGGGTGTGGGACATATGTCCCAGATGGCCAAACGGCCACTGGCCAGTGGCCAGTTAGCCAGTGGCCTCTCGTCTCACACGAGCCCGCGGTCCCGGGCGAAGACGATCGCTTTGGCGCGCGAGTCGACGCCGAGCTTCTCGAAGATGTTCGTGAGGTGATTGCGGACGGTCTTCTCGCTGATGAAGAGGTGGGCGGCAATCTCGCCATTCGGTTGACCACTCGCGACGAGCTTGAGGATCGCGTTCTCACGAGCGGTGAGCTCTGGGAGATCGAGAAGCGCTGCGCCCGTAGCGAATTTCGGGCGTGTTTCTGGTTTACCGAGGAATTCGTCGAACGCTTCGCGGAAGCGAGTCCAGGCGGGCTCCGATTCGATGAGAATGTGGTTACGACTCTCGAGCGTGACGAAGCGCGCGCCGGGGATCTCTGCGGCGAGCGTGCGGCCCTGATCGTATGGAATGCGTGCATCGTCGCGCGCGTGCACGACGAGAGTCGGCACCCGCACCTTCTGCAGCAGATGACGCACGTTGATGGCGCCGAACGCATCGAGGATACGAGCTGCGATGTCGGGCTTCGTAGTGGTGCGCATCAGGTCGCTGAACCAACGTACTTGCTCGGGGCTTGCATCTGGAATGAATAATGACGCGAACAACTGGCGGAACGCCGGGTTCTCCTGACCCCATCCTTCGCGAATCAGAACGTTGAGCGCCTCGCCCCGACGTCTCGATTCTTCGCCACGCTGGGCCCAGCCCTCCGCATAACAGCCGTAGAGAACCAGATGCGACACGCGTTCGGGATGACGCACTGCGTACTCGATGCAGGCCGCGCCGCCTTGCGAGACCCCCAGCAATGGGAAGCGATCCAGGCCGATCGAATCGATGAGCGCCTCGAGATCCGCAACCTGTGCGTCGTGGGAGAGGTCCGGGACGTCCCAGTCGGACAGACCGCAGCCGCGAGGATCGAAACGAATCAGCTCGCGCCCATTCGACAGAAACTGAAACCAGTGGCGCCACACGGGACTGTGCCAGTCAAATTCCAAGTGCGACAGCCAGTTGGCGGACTTGACGAGCGGCGCGCCGCCTCCGGAAGTCGCCACCGCAAGCCGAGTGCCATCGGCGGATTTGATGAAACGAATTGTCTGTTGCACAGGAACGCGGCTGGGTGCCGGGAGGGTGCTGAGTGAGGCCCTGGAAGGGGCCATTGAATTGGCAACCATAGTAATAGGAGTCGACTGGTCGCGGAAGGGCGGCGACCATACGGGTGTTCGCGAGCGCGGTCTAGTGCCCGTTCGGACGATGTCAGCCATGGGCGACATCCGCATCCGAGTCCTTTGCGTCTCTCTTCGCCGCGCGCCCGCTGCGAGAGATATGCTCTTGTTCACCCCGTCGGCCCTTGTGCTCGAATGCTCCCGGTTCCGCGCCGAAATGATCTCGCGGCGACCGCGGCGTGGGAACCGATCGAGAAAGAGACTTTCCGAGAATCCTAGTGCATAGCGGACAGAAGCAGACCGTGGGTCAGCCGGAGAAAGGGTCTTTCTACTGCTAGCCCGCCCTTTGCTGCGGTTGGTTGTTTCTCACTCTCGCGTCATACGTCGCGATGTAGTCATCCGTAGCAATGGGTGCTCGCAAGATCTCGTTCGGGATGTCGAATGCCGTCGCGAGATCGAGTGCAACGGGGCGCAGTCGCTCGCATGATCGATCGACAGTGCGGCTGTGTTGCCTGGTTTCTTCGTTCGTGATCAAGCCTTCCGCCAGGAAGTAGCCAAGTTGTGGGCCGATCTCCTGATAGGCGAACAAGCGGAACAGCTCTCGTACTGGATGCGTGTCCCCATGCTGTTTCGCCTCTTCCCAGAATGACTCGGCCGCGAGCCGGCTCGTGTGAGCCGTGGCGGTTTCGATCGCGAGATTGATGTTCTCGTTCCACAGCTCGAATAGGCTGCTGCCGAGAATGCGCGCAGCTGCCATGCCGCGTTTGAGCTCATTCAGCAGACGTCTTTCGCGCTCGCGAATCAAGCCGAGCAGTCGCTCGCAATCGCGCATCGATCCTGACAGTCGCTGTTCTTCTTTCAGCGATCGATACCCCTGCTTCGTGAGCATCTGACGCGCGATCTTGATGAGCACGATCTGGTTGTCGCCTTCCGCAGTGACGATGCCTGGGCATTGCGCCGCGAATGCGGACAAGCGGTTCTCCTCAAAGAGCCCCGCCGCACCGCACCGCTCCCGGCACGAGCGGATCGCGCGCTCGGTTGCATACGACACGTGAGCTTTGACTGCGCTCGTGATGCGGAAAGTCTCCTCGTGATCTCGTCGTTCCGCCGTTCCGTACTCACGCAACGCAGTATTGACGAACAAGCGGTTCGCATACGCGCTCGCTAATGCCGAGAACACATCGTGTTGGTGATTGCGATAGTCGAGGATTGATACATCGGTCCGGCGCGGAGCGAACGTGCGGCGCTGTGTCGCATACTTGATCGCAATATAGGCACTCGCTCCCGACGCTGTCGCGCTCACTGCGCTCAGTGAGAGGCGGCCAAGCTGCACTTGCTCGATCGCTTGCAGAAAGCGTTCGCGGCGACTCGTGATCGCGCTTCGAAACGTCCCATCCGCGGCCAGCGCGCTGTGTGTCCCGAGCAAGAGGCAATGCCGTGGAAGGCGCACATCCTCAAACGAGGTGATCGCATTGTCGAGTGCGTAACCCGGCTTGTCGCCGAGCGGTGTCACGTTGATGCCAGCGGCAATCCCGTCTGCGGTGCGCACACGAACGACGACAGGGAACACACCATGGTCCACTCCGCGCACGTGCAAGCGCGCCATCACGACCGCCAGCTTCGGTACGCCCGGCAAGCCTGTGTTCGGCATGAACTTGCGCGCCTCCGGGCAAGGTGTCGACAGAACGAGCTCTTGAGTTTCGGGCACGTAGTCGATGCGCGTCTTCAGTGCAACGACGTTGTTGCCATAGCCCAGCTCAGTGAGCAGGAATACGCCGATCGACTCGAGGCGATCGAGCTCATCGATATAGCGTTCAATCTCGGGCGAGCCCGTTCCGAAGCGCAGCAGCGATCCCGCACACAGACAATAATGAATGCTCATGACGGTGAAGAGCGTTCCGTCCACGGTCGCGACGAGCTCGAGAATACTCGCAAGCCTCGTGGGACGTTCTTCGACATCGCGTACTCGGATGTCGAGCTCACGATGCAACGTCTTGAAGCGCTCGTAGCTGAGCTGAGCCTGCTCCGCGAGCGTAAGCCCCTCGCGCGGGGCGAACTCGGGCTGCGCGAGCAGCGTCTTCAATCGTTCGCGTAGCGCGTGGTCTTCGCCGGAGAGCGGATAGAGACGGCGCGTCAGATGAGCGACATCGAGAGTCTCATCGGCAGTGGAGGTACGCTCGGCAGTTGCGAGCGAGGCGGGCAACAGATGTGCGTGATGAGGCAGGATGAGCGGCAGCAATCGTTCGAGCAGCTTCGGGCGATGCTGCTCGGCAATGGCAAGAACATCTCGAACGATATGCCCAATCCGACTCAATGTACCCATGCTCCACCCTCCAACAGCACGCGTATCGATCTTGTGCACGTTGGGTAACGGCGCGCGGCCGTTCGGTTCCCGAGCGTTGGCCTGAAGCTGGGCAGCAGTGCGACGGGGTGCGACTCACATCGACCGCCCATCGTAATGATGGGTGGGAACGGAAGTGATGTCGAAGTCTTCGAGGCACCGGAGATTGACCGCAGCGACGGCTTTACCGTCGGGACCCACGCCTTCGCCGTACGGGTGGATGCCGCAGGTGGCGCAGAACTGATGCTTGATGACGTGCTTGTTGAACTGATACGTGCCGATGTTCTCTTCCGGCGTCGTGAGCCGCAGGTTCTCGCGCGGCACGAACCACAATAATGATCCCTTGCGATGACAGATCGAGCAGTTGCACGACAGGGCGCTGTCGACGGTGCCCTCGATCTCGAATGCAATACGGCCGCAATGGCAGCTACCTTTGTATTTCATATGCTCACTCGTTGACGGTTGATAGTTGCTGGCTAGCAGTTGGAATCTTAGTCGCTCTAGCTTCATGAGGGGAGTAACAAAGGCGTCGTGGTCGAGACCGACGAGCGCTTGCCGTCCGTTCCCGATTGAGTTTGTATAGACAGATGAACGCTCAGCAGCTCACGATGACCGTCGATGCGAGCACTCGCGTATCCGGGTTGTTCCTCGCGCCCGAGAAGCCGACCGCTTGCTTCGTCTTCGCGCATGGCGCCGGTGCGGGGATGAATCATCCATCGATGGCGGTTGTGGCAGAAGATCTTGCAGGGCTCGGGATCGCGACGCTGCGATTTCAGTTTCCATACATGGAGCGAGGATCGAAGCGCACCGATGCGCCGCAGGTCTGTCATGCGACGGTGCGTGCGGCCGTTGCGCAGGCCCGCCAGCTCGCGCCGAGGGTGCCTTTGATTGCCGGTGGACGCTCGTTCGGTGGGCGCATGACTTCACAAGCGCAAGCGGCAGAGCCGCTCCCGGAAGTCCGGGGCTTGGTCTTCCTCGCGTTCCCGCTGCATCCGCCGAAGAAGCCGTCCGATGAGCGCGCGGCGCATTTGGACGATGTGCGGATTCCCATGCTCTTCCTGCAGGGCACCCGAGACGAGCTGGCGCAGATGGAGTTGCTGCAACCGGTGATCGAACGGCTCGGACAGCGAACGACTCTCGTGCTGGCTCGGGATGCAGACCATTCCTTTCACGTGCCTGCTCGAATCGGTCGCAAGGATGTCGATGTGCGTCGCGAGTTGCTTCAATCGGTGCTGGACTGGGTGAAGAACCTGGTTGACGGTTGACAGTTGACGGTCAGAGACGACTAGTTCGACATTCTAGGGCGTCGCCGACATCTTCTCTGGCCGTCAACTGTCAACCGTCAACCGCATAGCAATGAAGCGCCCCCTGGATCTCTACGCCGATAAGCGCACGTTCTCGCGTACGCCGGAACCCGCGCCGAAGCTCGCAACCGATCGGCGCGGGCCGCTTCTGTTCGTCGTGCAGAAGCATGCTGCGCGCAGGTTGCACTACGACTTCAGACTCGAGCTCGACGGCGTTCTGAAATCGTGGGCCGTGCCGAAGGGGCCTTCGCTCGATCCCAAGGAGAAGCGGATGGCGGTGGAGACGGAGGATCATCCGTTCGACTACGCATCCTTCGAAGGAGTCATTCCCGACAAGGAGTATGGCGCGGGCAACGTGATCGTCTGGGATTGCGGTGTGTATTCTCCCGATGAAGGCCAGCGCTACTCGTTCGACGATCGAGATCAAGCCGAGGCGCGCCTTCGCGCGGAGCTCGAAGCTGGCAAGCTGAGCTTTTTTCTTCGGGGCGAGAAGCTCAAAGGGTCGTTCACACTCGTTCGTACGAGCACCGAGAAGCAATGGTTGCTCATCAAGCACATCGACCGGTTCGTCGCTGGCAGCAGCGATGTGCTTGCGCGCAGCGAGTCGATCCTGTCCGGGGTCAATGTAGAAGACGTCACGTCATCGAACATCGCGGCTCGGATCGCGGCTGAACGTCTCGTGCCCGGTGGAACGCTCGAGGCGTTCCCCAAGAAGATCGAGCCCATGCTCGCGGACTCACGTGAGGTGCAGCGCAACGATCCAGCATGGCTGTACGAGCCGAAGCTAGACGGCTATCGAATCGTCGCTTACATCCATAACGGCGCTGTACGTTTGGTCTCGCGCGGTGGCTTGGACATCACAGCACCTTTCCCCGAAATCGCGCGCGAGCTGAGCGAGCAAGCGGTTGGGTCCATGATCCTCGATGGGGAGATCGTCGCGCTCACCGCGGAGGGTCGACCTTCATTCAATGCCCTGCAGAATCGAGCGCAACTGAAGGCTGCCAACGAAATCGCGGCAGCTCAGCGAGAAACGCCGGTCGCAATGGTCTGTTTCGACCTGCTGCATTTTGCGGGCGTAAATGTGCGCAACTGCACCTACCTCGAGCGTCGCCGCTATCTTTCGCAATGCTTGCTTCCGTCCGCACACGTACAACTCATTCATGCCACGAGCGATGGCGAGACGCTCTATGCCGCTGCGATCGAGCATGGATTCGAAGGAATCGTCGCAAAGCGCAAGGACAGCAAGTATCAGTCCGGTCGGCGCGCGCCTATGTGGGCGAAGATCAAGGCATCGCACACTGCAGATTTCGTGGTGGGCGGCTACACGAAAGGGAAGGGAGCGCGTGAATCCATTGGCGCCTTGCTACTGGGCTTCTGGCACAACGGTGCGTTGGAGTACGTCGGCCACGTCGGTTCGGGGCTCGACGAGACAGTCATTCGCGCACTGCAAGTGCGTTTCAAGCAGCTCGGCGTCAAGCAGCAGCCCTTCTCGAAGAAGCCGCCGCTTCATCGCCCGACGACATGGCTCGAGCCTCGAGTCGTCGTGGAGGTGAGCTTCGAAGATCGTACCCCCGACGGGATGTTGCGCGCGCCGGTGTTCGTAAAGGTCCGTGACGATATTGCCGCGGACGACGTGCGCGCGGCTCCGCCCAAGCGCGGCGCGAAGGCACGTCCGCGTCGAACGCCCGCGAACGAGATCGAGGAGGTCGTGCAGCAGCTCGATCTGAAAGGTCAACAGCTCGACCTCGCAGTCGGCGCCGCGCATATCAAGCTCACGAATCTGGATAGGGTGTATTGGCCTGCCGATTCGCAGGCGGGCGCTCCGGCGATCACAAAGCGCGACTACATCCGCTATCTAGCAGGCGTCTCGCGTTACATGCTGCCGCACTTGATGGACAGGCCGCTCACGATGATTCGGATGCCTGAAGGCATCCACGGTGAGCGCTTTTTCCAGAAGCATTGGGAACAATCGCTTCCGGATTTCGTCGAGACGATCACTGTGTTCTCGGAGCACAAGGACGATCAGCACGATTACATCCTAGCGAACAATCTGCCCACGCTGTTGTGGTTGGGGCAGGTCGGCACGCTCGAGTTTCACGTCTGGCACTCGCGAGCGAAAGTCGGTTCCGATTCGCTGAGCAAGAAGACCGACTATTCGAGCTCGATCGAGGCGCTCGAATCCTCCGTGTTGAACTACCCGGACTATCTCGTCTTCGACATCGACCCGTATATCTATTCAGGCAAAGAGCCCAAAGGCGCGGAACCGGAGCTCAATAAGAAGGGTTTCGCTATGGGCAGGAAAGTCGCGTTCTGGATCCACGCCCTTCTCAAGGAAATGTCGCTGCGGGCGGTGGTGAAGACATCCGGCAAGACCGGTTTGCACGTGTTCGTGCCGATCGAACGGATTGTCACGTTCGATGAAGCACGGCAGATCTGCGAGATGGTCGGACGGCACGTGATGCGCGAGCATCCGAAGGACATCACGATGGAGTGGGCGGTCATCAAACGGACCGGGAAGATCTTCATCGACTACAACATGAACGTCCGCGGCAAGACACTCAACGTGGCCTATTCACCCCGGGGGGTCCTGGGGGCGCCAGTGTCCATGCCGCTCACGTGGGAGGAGCTCGAAGCCGCCGAGCCCATGGATTTCACCATGCAAAACGTGCTGTCCCGCTTGGAAAGGACAGGAGACCGGTGGCATGATGCCCTTTCGGCAAAACAAAGCCTTGCGAGGGCTTTCGCAGGTGGCGCATAAGTATGCGCCACGGGCGATCGGCTAACTGGCCACTGGCATCTGGCCGGAGGCAGCAGTGAGCCCGGAACTCGCCGGGTTGATCGGCGCGTAGGTGTTGTCGGGAGAGCGTCGAGGTAAGCGTCTTTTAAGTCAGCAGACGGGTAGGGGCCCTTTCTGGCCAGTTGCCAGTTGGCCAGTTGGCCCGAGCGAAGCGAGATTTGAGTCAGCAGGATCCTTTCTGGCCAGTTACCAGTTGGCCAGTTGGCCAGTTGGCCAGTTGGCCCGAGCGAAGCGAGAAAAACCTATGGCTGCACGTTCGATTGGTTCATTAACGATTTCATTCGGGCTCGTTGCGATCCCGGTGAAGCTGTACAGCGCGACGCAATCGTCGAGCGCGATTTCGTTCAATCTCCTTCACAAGGACTGCGGCTCGCGTTTGAAGCAGCAGTACATCTGTGCGAAGGAGGGAACCCTCGTCGAGCGCGATGCGATGGTCAAGGGCTACGAGTTCGCGAAGGATCAGTACGTCCAGTTCACGCCTGAAGAGATCAAGGCGCTCGAAGAAGCCGGCACGCATGCGATAGACATTTCCGAGTTTGTCCCGATCGAATCGATCGATCCCGTGTTCTTCGATAAGACGTACTACTTGGCCCCGGACAAGGGCGCCGCGAAGCCGTACAGCTTGCTCACCGAAGCGCTGAAGGAATCGAAGCGATGTGCGATCGGTCGCTGGGCGGCGCGTGGCAAGGCATATCTCGTCATCCTGCGTCCGATCGGCGATGTGCTTGCGATGCAGCAGCTGCATTTCTCAGCAGAAGTGCGTTCAGCGGACGAGCTCGAGATTCCGAAGGCGGACGTGAAGCCCGCCGAGCTCAAGCTCGCTCAGCAACTGATCGATCAGCAGACAGCCGAGAAGTTCGATCCGGCCGCCTATACTGACGAGTTGCGCGCTCGCATCGAGGCGGCGATTCAAAAGAAAGTCGAAGGTCAGGAGATCTCCGTGTCTGAAATTGCACCCGAGACCGGTGGCAAGGTCATCGACCTCATGGAAGCGCTGCGAGCGAGCTTGCAGAAAACAGAAGCGGCTCGCGCGAGCGCCTCCGACCTGGGACCGCGCAAGGCGCCGAAGCGCGTCGAGCAACCGGCGAAGACCGCGCGCAAAGCCGGAAAGCGGTAAGCGAGAGAAGTTGTCAGTGGCCAGTGATTAGTGGTTAGTCGGGCGCGGAAGCGGAGCCCAATCGCCTTCTTGCTGACAACTAACCACTGGTCCCTAGCCACTTCCCAGTGCGATGCCCACGCATACCTACACCATACGTGATGTAGAGCGAGTGCTGCGTCTGTCGCGCAGCACGATTCGAGGTCTCATCGAGGGCGGTTTCGTTGCGCCTGAGCGCGGCCCGCGCCAACAGTATCGCTTCTCCTTCCAAGATCTCATCGTGTTGCGTGCCGCACGCGCGCTCATCGACGCGAAAGTGTCGCGGAAGCGCATTCGCCGCTCGCTGGAGGACTTGCGACGTCACCTTCCCGAGACGCTGCCGCTCTCGGGTCTGAGCATCAGCGCCATCGGAGATCGCGTGGTCGTGCGCGATGGCCCGAGTCAGTTCCAAGTCGACGATGGACAGTACGTGCTCGGGTTCGATGTCAGTGTCGAGAAGGGCGTGCTGCGCGTCGTCGAGCGCAAGCCCGAGCCGGCAGCGCAGCCGTCCGAGTCTCAGGATTGGTTCTCCAAAGCCCTGGAGCTCGAAAGCAAGGATTGGCGCGCCGCATGCGATGCATACGAACACGCGGCCAAGGACGATCCTTCGAGCACGGCAGCGTGGATCAATTGGGGCAGGCTGCTCCACGAGCACCAGCAGATGCGAGAGGCCGAGAAGGTCTATCGACGCGCACTCGAAGCCAGCGGAAACGACGCCGTGCTGCTCTTCAATCTGGGTGTGTTGCTCGACGATTTGGGTCGCATGGACGCCGCGCTCGAAACCTACCAGCAGGCGATCGGCGAGGATCCCAACCTCGCCGATTGTCACTACAACCTCGCGCGGCTATACGAGTCGCTGGGCAAATCCCAGCACGCGATCCGGCATCTCGGCCAGTACAGAAAATTGGTCGAAGCGCGAGGCTAGGCAGTGGGGTGGGCATCTCTTTGCTAACCGCTAACCGCTAACCCCCAACCGCTAACCCCTTCTAGTAATGTCCATCTGGGTCGGCACCTCTGGCTATAACTATCCCGAGTGGAAGGGGACGTTCTATCCAGAGAAGCTCGCGGCAGCGGACATGCTGCAGTACTACGCGGAGCGATTCCCGACGGTCGAGATCAACTACACGTACTATCGAATGCCCAACCAGAAGACGCTGCAAGGTTGGGATCAGCAAACGCCCGCGCGTTATAAGTTGACGCTCAAAGCGCCGAAGCGCATCACTCACGATGCGCGCCTGAAAGACTGCAGCGATCCGCTGAGCTATTTCATTGCGGTCGCAGCGAAGCTCGGACCGAAGTTGGGTGCCTTACTGTTCCAGCTGCCGCCGAGCTTCAAGAAGGACGTAGGTGTGCTCGATTCATTCCTTGAGAGCTTGCCGAAGGACGTGTGCGCAGCGTTCGAGTTTCGCCACGGGTCGTGGTTGTGCGACGAGGTCTTCGAGCGACTGAGAGCGCGCAATTTGGCGCTATGCATCGCCGACAACGAAAATTTCTGGACGCCGCCGGAGATCACCGCAAGCTATGCCTATTTCCGTTTGCGCGACGAGGGCTACACCGCCGAAGACATCGCACGCTGGGCGCAGACCATCCGCGAGAAGGCGACCTCGTGCTCGGACGTGTACGTTTATTTCAAGCATGAGGAAGAGGGCAAGGGCCCCGAGTTCGCGCGGATGTTCATGGATGTGCTCGCAGCCGGGTGAGTCAGTGCAATCGTCGTAAGAAAATGATCTCGCGGCGAACGCGGCGAACGCGGCGACCGCGGCGAAAGAAAAATCCTCGCTGAAGCGCAGAGATCGGAGATTCAGAACTTCAGAAGTTCAGAAGTTCTGGATCTCTTTTCCGACCTTCGCGTCTCTGCGTCTTCGCGAGAGTAATCTTCTTGTTTCGGCGCCGCGGCCGCCGCGTTCGCCGCGAGATATTTCTCGAGACCCGTGGGCAGCGAAGGTGTCTGAATAATATTCCGACCTAGATGCGCCTAGCCATACGTCGGTTTCTGTGGCCAGCCCTCGGGCGAATCTTCCCAGTCCTCCTGTCTGCCGTACGGGGTGAGATCGAGGAAGTTGTACGGCGTGAAGAGTTGATCGAGGCCGCGCGCGAACGCAGAGTAGGCGTGGTAGACGTTTCGTTCGTCGCGAACGAACACGCTATTCACCGGCCAATCCCCGCCGAGTGCCTCTCGTGGGATGCCTGTCGCGAGCAGCTCCTGCTTGTTGCGATAGTTGTACTCGAGCGGCGCCTTCGACTCATCCAGCGTCGCATGGAAATCGTAGTGGAACGTGCCCGGTGCGGACGAGTAGAAAGGAAAGGTCCATCCGCGACGAGCTTTGTAGGCCGCAATCTTCTCGTAGGGTGCACGCGCCACGCACGCGAACGTCACTTCTCGCTGCTCGAGTTGTGCGAGCCATGGCACGCAGTTGAAGGTCATATCCGCCGCGATCGTACACATCGGGCAGCCTTGGTCGATGGCATCGATCCACATGAAGTGATGGATGTAGAGCTGCCGTCGGCCTTCAAAGAGATCGATGAAACGAACCTTGCCCCTCGGGCCCTCGAACGCGTATTCCTGGTCGACCTTGACCACCGGCAACCGGCGTCGCTCGGCACCGAGCGCGTCGCGCTGACGGGTGAGCTCCTTTTCCTTGACCAACAGAGCTTTCCGAGCAATCAGCCACTCCTCGCGCGAGACCACTGGCGGAATCGGATAAGCAGGCATGTCCACGGCGAGATCCTCTTTGCTGGGGTGAATATGCCTAGGACGAAGAGGTCATCTGTGATCCGACATGCCCGCGGGCGGGCTCGCGAATGTCCCCTGCACATTGCCGTCCCTACTTGCTTGTAGGTCAGACGCTCCTACTTGCTTGTAGGTCAGATGTTATCCGGAGGATTCGCACTGCTCTGTGGAGCCGGCTAACGCGTCTCTACTGCCAGGTTCCTTCTTCGTTTCCTGGTCTCCTTCTTCTTTTCCACCCGGGAGGCAGCGATAGGCGCCGAGCGGCAGGCCCGCTCGCCCAATCGCGCACTTCGCATTCTTTACCCATTCTCTCGAACGTCGTCCGTAGCGAGTGCCATCGAGAGGATAAGATGGATCCTCGCCTCCGCGAGGATGACGACAAGCTGGGCAGGCGGGACGAGCTCTTCTTCGTGCTTGGTCTCAACCCGCGAAGAACGAGCTCAGCGGCTCCGGTCGTCCGAGGTGAAAGCCTTGTGCGTAGTCGATGTCCATCGACAGCAGCCGTTCGCGGATGTGCTCCGTCTCCACGCATTCGGCGACGGTTTCGATGCCAAGCTCGTTCGCCATCCGCGCCATCGCTCGCACCTGCGATTCGTATCGGCAGTTGCTCACGATATGTCGCACGAGCGAGCCGTCGATCTTCAGACACGAAACTGGCCACTTGCGCAGCGTGTCGAACGTCCTCAGTCCTGCTCGGCAGTTGTCGAGCGCAATACGGCACCCCGCGCCGTGCAAGCGTTTCGCGAGAATGGACAGCGAGTACTGATGCTCGATCGCGTCGCTCTCCGAGACTTCGAACACGAGCAAGCCTGCTGGGATCGAGCTGCGCTTGAGCTCCTGCAGTACATACTCGCTGAACTGATCCGTGAGCAACGTTTGCGCAGCGATGTTCACGGCGAATTCCCAACACTTCGTGCGCAGCGGCGTTGCATGCTGACGCAACGTCGACATCAGCTCGCGAATCACCCACTGATCCAAGTCGGGCATCAGCTCGTGTGCTTCCGCTGCGGCGAAGAACGCCTGAGGCGTGTAGAGCGCCTGACCGTCGTTGAGGCGCAGCAGCACTTCGAATCGATGTGCACGGTGCTCGTCTTTCAGCGGCGAGATGCGCTGTGCGTAGAGATCGAACGCATCCTGCCGTAGCGCCATCCGAATGCGCTCTTCCATCGGCATGTCGCCGCGCATTCCGGCGAATCGCACGACTTTGGGCGCTGCAGCTGGTGTGGCGGAGTGACCGGCTCTCTTGCTCGCGCTGCTATTCGGGGAGCTCACGACCGCATTCAGCTGCGGCGGAGTCTTGGTGGTTCGGGCCTTCGCCTCCGAACTCGCTGTGCTCTCGACTGGATCCGCGTCCTGCGAAGCCGAATCGATCGGTCGAGACGCAACGGAGTCGATGCGCGGTGCCAACAGCTCTCGTAACGACGGCGCTTGGATCTGCGCCGCAATCTGCGCAATGGAGGCGAGGTCCTTCTTTCCAAAATCGGGCGAATGCCTATCGCGGAACACGATCAACACGGCCGCAAGTGTCGTCGGCCCTGCCATCAAGGGGAGTGCGAGGAGCTTGTACGGCAGCTGTTGTGTGCGTCCGGCGCCTGCTACGTTCGAGAGCAGCGGCTCCCGTCGCACGTGCATGTACTTGAGAATGGTCGCGCGCACATTGTCGATCGCTGCATTGATTGCAAGATCCGACTCATCGGGGCTCACCCGATGGTTCAGCGTAAAGGGGCGCTCGGCGGCGATGATCGTTCCGAATGCTCCGCCCAAGGATCGCGTCGCAAGCGCAAGCGTCCTACGCAAGATCGCTGGCAGCGGACTCGTCGTGTCGCTCTTGCCGACAGCAAGGGGCATCGGGGTGGGTTTCGATTCCCGCGCAAGCGAGGGCGTGCTCGCGATCTCCTGCCAAGCATGACTCAGAATCTCGACGAAAGGCGCAAGCAACCGCTCCACGTGCTCGATGCGGCGATATGCCGCTGTCATCGGCAACTCGCGGCAGATGAGACCGAGCGCCCCGAGCAGCATTCCGGTGGCATTGCGCACGGGAAACACGAAAAGAGGTTCGGCATGGTCAGTGGCGCCGTACGGACCCGGATCCTCTTCAGATCCGTTCGCAGCAAAGCGCGCAAGCACCAGATCGAGGTGCATCCGGAATTCCGGTTCCTCGACACCATCGCTGACCCAAAGTGCTCGGCCTTTATGATCGTAGAAGCCAACCCGCAGTACGGGCGGCATCAGCATTCGGAGAACTTGGGCGTAGCTGGCAAACGGCATGACGCCAGCATCGGCCCCGCTTGTTTTTAGTTGCGGTAATGACGGCATGCGACCCTTCCTCCCCAGTCCACATTCCGATGCCTCGGATGTGTAACGGTTACCATCATATATGGGCGCGGTACGATTGGAAGCGCGACTAGACAAGAAGCAGGTGACGAAGTGACGGAGTGACGGAGTCAGAAACACCTATCAGGCACATAGTCGGCTTAACGAGTGTCGGAAAACTTGTCGATCTGGCGTTGGCGGAAGCGAGGATGCCGCACTCTGACTTCGTCACCCCGTCACTTAGCCACGAGGACCATCACACCTAGCACGCCAAAAATCCCCGCGGCAATCCGTTGAATCAGCCGGACGTTGAGCCTGGCGCCGACAAGATCGCCCATCCAAACGACCGGTACGTTCGCGATCATCATTCCTAGCGTCGTGCCGGTGACCACTGCGGCGAGCGCGTCGTATTTGGCAGCGAGCGCAATCGTCGCGACCTGAGTTTTATCGCCAATCTCGAGCAGAAAGAACGCGATGAGCGTCGTGGCGAGCACGCCCAAGCGCGTCGTGTGCTCCTTAGGCGCTTCTAACGAATCTGGAATCAGCATCCAGATCGCCATCGCAATGAACGAGACACCGAGGATCCAACGCATCGCTTGCTCACCGATGGCCTGAGACAGCCACGCGCCGAGCGCGCCGGCGAGCGCATGATTCAGGAGCGTGGCAATGAGGATTCCGAGCACGATCGGTAGCGGCTTGCGGAATTTGGCCGCAAGGCACAGCGCGAGAAGCTGCGTCTTATCGCCGATTTCGGCGAGTGCTACGAGGCCGGTGGAGATGAGAAAGGCTTCCATCAGGTCGGGTCCAGGGCCGTCAGACGCAATTGATCACGCCCATTCCCGGCCCACACCGGAATGGAGTGATCAAAGGTCTCGCCAGCTGGAGCCGCTTACACCATGGCCTTGCGGCCAAGTCTGTTGATGTAAGCCCGGCGGCGCGAAGCCGCAGGAGGCTACTCCCCAATGACGGGCGCGATCATACAGCCGAGCGTCATGCGAGTCGAGGTGGGAGAGTTCCTTGAATGCTCCGCAGAACCGCGGCGCGCGGGTGTGATTAGGGCGAAGTCTTAGAAGCGATTGCCGCGATCGCCTCGCTAACCAGGGCAGCGACATCGATCGCATTCGTCGCATGCGGAACCGTGTTCGTCGAAATGATTCGACTTGCCCCCGCGGCGCGTAAGTCGTCCTCTGCGGCTCCCGCGAACAATGCGTGTACCGCGATGCATGTTGCGTCGTGAACCCCGGCTCCGCGCAATTTCTTGAGCACTTCGACAAACGTGCGACCAGACGAGGCAATGTCATCGAGCACGATAGGCGTTCGGTTGCGCACGAGCTCAGGATCCAGTGGACTGACTTCTACATGGCGATCGCCATGGCGCACCTTCTGGAGCACGATGCACGGCGCCCCGATGGTGTGAGCGACGCGTTCCACCCACTGATTGCTTTCAGCATCGGGCCCAATCAATACCGGGTGCACCACATGATTGGAGACCCACTCTGCGACTGCCGGCATCGCGCTCACAGCGATGGTCGGGATCGAATAGATCTCGTCGAGCGAGTGGATCCGATGCAGATGAGGATCCACGGTGACGAGCCAGTCGAACATCGTGGATAGCAACTCTGCATAACTGTGCGCACTACGCGACTGTCCGGCGTGAAATCGTTGGTCCTGCCGCATATAGGCGAGATAGGGAGCGACGAGCCCCACGCGTTCAGCGCCCAGCTCGCGTGCCGTCGTGCTCAAGAAGTAGAGCGGTAATGTCTTTGCATCCGCATCCTTGAGACTGCAGCAGAGGATGACCTCTCGTCCGGCACAATCATCGTGCAACGTGATCAGCGACTCGCCGTCCGGAAAGCGACGAAACTCGAAGTGCCCGGGCTGCATGTCGGTCGCGAGAGTCAGCCTGCGCGCGAACGATTCATCGCCGGGAAACGCATAGATGAGTGGCTTCATTCGATCATCACGGCCGTGTTGGGCGCCTCCCTGATCGTTGGCGCAGTCCGCGGCAGCTTCGAGTGATGCGGTTCTCTAGAGGTCACGTTTCGATCTTAGCATTGACTCCACGCGGGTGAACTTCACGCGCCGCCGTCGCCACGCGACAGTCGTGATGCTGGCGATCTCATGGACGTGAGCGCTGACAGGCGATGGCACAATGCGCCCGCTTGCGAAGCACATGTGGGGATTGCAAGGAGCGGGCGATGACGCGATGAGCTGTGCGCTCAAGTCCCGCTAGCGCGCTCGCAACGAGTCCGTCGTCCGAGGGCGATAACGGGCGCGTCTGGGCTGTGGGTGACTGGTTCCAAGGGACGAAGTGATGGAGTCGACGGCGTCTCCTGCAGTACACGCGCACTTCTCTAATTTCGTTAGATAGGCAGCTCGAATTCCGAATCCGGTTCCGGGGCGCGTGTCGCGCGAGCGTTGCGCTTCTCGCCCTGGGTTGCTCGGCGCGAGACAGGTCGGGTCGTTGCGAATTCCTGGCTGGAAAATTCCTGGTTGCGCTCCTCGGCGGGCGGCATACGCACCTCTTTGCGTTCGTCAGCGCTGTCCTCGTGATCTCGCGCGCGAGACGGTTTTTGCGGTTTAGATTTCATGATTGCACCTGTTGAGGTGAATGCGTGGCGGGTGGACTGGCGCCCTCTGACTTCGTCACTCCGTCACCTCGTCACGCCGTCACTTAGTTTGAGACTGCGGCGCAGGCGGATCCCCCGGCGGCTCTGGACCCGGCGGTTGCCTGCACGCGCCGAGCAGCGCCATCAGCACGATAATGACGATCGCTCCGGATGGTTTGACTTCGTGCTTCACGTCCGCACCTCGCGTGGACGATGCAACGGTGGTGGCCGTCGCACCGCGTCTTGCGTGTCGGTAAAGCGCCCTAATAGATCGTGCCCTCTCATCGAAAGCCTCGGCACGTGCGCAGAGTTCCAGCCCTATCGCGGAGAAGGAACCAATCGTCAAGGTCCCCGTTTCGCAGTGCGAATCGAAGACGCGCTCGCTCGAGCGTGGCAAACCATCCATCGATGAGGTGACGCTTATGGCCTTCGAGAATTTCTGGAGACGTGGTCGAGATCGGCAAGGCGGTGAGCGCGAGCACTCCGGCGATCGGGGCGCCGGCGATTGGCGAGACGAAGGGGCGAGCTATGGCGGTGAGTTCAGCGCCGGCAGCTACACGCGCGGGAATTTCGGGATGGATCGCGAGGACGACGCGAGCTCATTTGGTACCGGCGGATATGGCCGCGATCTCGATTACGGTCGACGCGGTGCATTGGGATATGGCGGCTATGGCGGCATGGGAGGCGCGGAGACGGGATCGAGCGCTTACGGCGCGCAGGGCTATGACGCGATGTCGCAGCCACATCATCGCGGTCGCGGACCGCGCGGCTACCGTCGCTCGGATGAGCGCATTCGCGAGGATGTGTGCGAGATGCTTTCCGACGATCCCTACCTCGATGCTTCCAACATGGAAGTGACGGTCAAAGAATGCGAAGTCACTCTGTCCGGAGCGGTCAACTCGCGAGAGGACAAGCGGCGCGCGGAGCATCTCGCGGAACGCATATCGGGCGTGAAGGATGTGCACAACTCGCTGCGAGTCGCGCGCGAGCAGCGCGGTCAAGATGAGCGCAGGCAATCGACGCAGAGCTCGATGTCGGGGCAGGAAGAGCAGACGCCGCGACATTAGAAGCGAGACGAACGGAGCCGCCATCGAGAACATGCGTCGCTTGGTGCTGACTGCCCAGATTGAGTATGAGCACCTGTCGGTGTCACGTCGTATCGTGAGCAGCTGTACGTACGGCAGGGTGTCTCGAATCAGGCTCCGCTCGCATTCATTGCGGACAGGCTATCACTTTCGAGCGGTAGCCTGTCAGCGTCGAATCAATGACGCGTCACGGTTCCGTACGCGCCGGTGGTCTTGCCCACTTCCATGTAGGACTTGAAGCGTGCGAGATCCTCATCCATCTGCCGCCTCGGATCTGCACCGAAGACTTTAGCGAGCGTGCGGCCGACTGCATTCGCGGGTGGCCGATATGTCATCCGAATGTGGACACGCGTGTCGCCGTAGGGATCCGGCTCGAAGTGAATGATGCCCGAGCTGTGCACGACGGAGCCCGGGACGGTTCGCCAAGCAATGAGCTCACCAGGTACGTCCGCAGTCACCTCCGCATCCCATTCGACGGGTATACCGGCAGGTCCATCCACGACCCAATGATATAGCGTATCGGAGAGCTTCCTGACCTCGCGTACATGGCTCATGAACTGCGGAAAATTCTCGATCTGACGCCAGCACGAGTAGACCTCATCGAGCTCCGCGTACACGCGCATCGTCTTCTGAATCTCGATGCCGTCTCCAGCGCTTGCACCGACGCCCAGAATCCGTGCGAGCGGCTGATTGGTCGTGCTGCGCGCCAACAACGCTGCGCCGCCCAGTGCGAGTCCGGCTCCGGCCCACGATTTGAGGCCAAGGCCAGATGCTACCAATGCAGCGCCCGCAGCGCCGGCGAGCAGACGAGGCGCCGGCGACCAATTCTGCTGCAAGTATTCGAGGCGCGGCTGTTCGCGCTCGCTGTTGCCTTGTAGGAACGGCATGCGACCTGCGCGCTGATGAATCTGCAACTGATGGGCAACCTCACGCACGCCGGGTACATGGCGAACAGCGCGCAATACTCCGGGGAGCTCATGCTCGAGAATGTCTCCCCGCAGTGTGACGTTTCCCTCGTTGACGGCAACTCGCACGGCACGTGGATGCGAGCACACGCGACCCAGCTTCGAGCGCACGCGTTCGGCGAGACGTTGGTTGTCGGTCTGTTCGGGATGCAGCCGCGCAGCCGTGACGCTGTACAGACCTCGCGCGCGGTTGCGAGCATCTGCGACCGCGGTGTCCAGCATGTCGCGAGTTTGATGCACCGCGCGGGTCGTGCGATCGCGAAGTAGCGCCCGTCTGCGGCGTCCGGAGCGCGGATCAAGGTAATACGTACTGACTGCACTCGCCAGCGCGATCGCAAGGCCGGCGACGACCTGTGCGCCCATCGGAGTGGATTGGGAGTCTCGCTTTGCGAGGGAAGATTGTTCGTTCGACCACATGGCGATGACCTCTCTTTAGGGCGCCGCGTCGCAGAGAAGCGACGCAGCACTAGTCGAGCGGGCGGCGAGATGCACTCGCCCTATCGAGAAGTAAGGCATGCATTGGGATCGAGGTTCCGCTCTTCGCGCTCATCTACTGAGCGCGCGTCTTTCCTTCAAACGCTTCTTCATGGTTGCCTTCGCATTCGCGAGCTCTTGCGCATCGAGAACGCCGTCATCATTCTTATCTGCATTGTCGAATAGCGGTGTCTGCGCGCTCGCGAATTCCTCCTTGCTGATGCGACCGTCACCGTCGCTATCGAGGTGCTCGCGCATCTGAGCTCCGCGTTCTCCGCCGTGCCGAGCAGCGCGTTTGGAGCCATCGTTCTGATCGAGGTAGCCATCGCTGTTTCGGTCGCGTTTGGCGAACATCTGCATGCGAGCAGCAGCAAACTCCTCGCGAGTAATGCGACCGTCGCTATTCGTATCGGCCTGCTCGAGCGAGAACCGATCGTTCTTGAATCCTTGCGCGAATGCGACGGTGCTCGAAATCATCAATGCCGCAATCAGGGCCACGCGGGTCAACATGTTCTATCTCCAATACAGTCGGGACTAGGCATACAGCGCTCATATATGATTTCGGTTGACGTACCGTGTTGTGTTCCAACGCTTGGCATTCACCCCATAGGAGCGGCATCGTGGCCAACGATATCGGACGACTGATTCTGCGCCTCGTTCTCGGTATCACCGTGCTCTTGCACGGCGTCAGCAAGCTGACCGGAGGCGTCGCCGGCATCAGCGGCATGCTGCAAGGAGCTGGACTGCCTGGTTTTCTCGCCTATGGCGTGTACGTAGGCGAGGTCATTGCGCCGCTGCTCGTGATCTTAGGTTTCTATTCGCGTATCGGCGCTTGGATCATCGTCATCAACATGCTCTTCGCGATCGGTCTAGCGCACATGGGAGAGGTGCTCGCGTTGAACAGCTCTGGCGGATGGGCGATCGAGCTGCAAGCGATGTTCCTCTTCACCGCCGTCGCGCTGGCGCTCCTCGGCCCGGGACGGTACGCGATCAACGCGAGGTGAGCGCAGTCCGTTCTTGGGTAAGCATTCCGTGCTTTGAGGCATTGGCGGATAGGCGGCCGGAAATTCTCTCGCCGCGTTTGCCGCGAGATCAAACTCTTCATCCCTTGCAGTTCTTGACGCCTCCGAACGGTTCATGACGGCCCGCCCGTCTACAATCCGCGCCCGGAGTCATCCACGCGCACGAGGCGAGCGATGTCGAGAATACTGGCAGTTGCGTTGTTGAGCGCAGTGCTTTGCGCATGCGGTCGCGATGCGCCGCCCGAGGCGATTCAGGCGCCAGCGCCGAATGCAGGGTTGGTGGATCCAGCAAAGCTCGATTCCACGCTTCGTGCGTTCGTCGCCTCGGGGCAGCTTCTCGGTGTGTCCGCGCTCGTGTTTGAGCAGGGGCGCGAAGCGTACTTCGGTGCATTCGGCGTTGCGGATCGCGCGGCGAACCGGCCGATGAGCCGCGACACGCTCGTGCGCATCTATTCGATGACGAAGCCGGTCACCGGCGTGGCGCTCATGCGCTTGTACGACGAGGGTCAGTTTCAGCTGGACGAGCCTGTTGCGAAATACGCCCCCGAGCTCGCGCAACTGAGGGTCTATGCCGGCAGCGATGCAGCGGGCAAGCCGATCTACGAGGAGCCGCAGCGCGAGGTCACGATACGCGATCTGATGCGTCACACCGCGGGACTCACTTCCGGGGACAATGACGAATCTCGCGTCGGCGAGATGTTCCGCGCTGCCAATCCCGTGGCTCTGGAGAATACGCTCACGCAGATGGCGGAAAAGCTCGGTGAGGTGCCGCTCTTATATCAGCCCGGCACTCGCTGGCTATATGGTCCTGCAGTCGATGTGCAAGCCTTCCTCGTCGAGCGCATCTCGGGCGAGCGATTCGATCAGTACCTGCGCAAGCACCTCTTCGAGCCGCTGCGGATGACGGATACGCACTATGTGGTGCCGCCCGAGGATCGAGGGCGGCTTGCCGTTGTCTATTCGCGCAGCGACGAAGGCACGTTCACTCCGCTCGAGGACGACAAAGTCATTCATGTTAACGAGCGGGAATGGCCGCTCAAGCCCGGCGGCTGGGGTCTAGTTTCGACGCTCGATGACTACATGCGCTTCGCGCGCATGTTGCTCAATGGCGGAGAGCTCGACGGCACGCGCATCTTGAGTGCCGAGGCGGTGAAGTTGATGCGCACCAACGCGATGCCTGCGGGTGTGACAGATACCTCCTGGCTACCGAGCAAGGGTCAAGTCGGTTTCGGCATCGACTTCGCCGTGCGTATCGCGCCGCCGGCGAATCGCGAAGAGGCCTCAGGTGCCGTGGGCGAGTTCTTCTGGGACGGTTATGCGAACACGCTATTCTGGGTCGACCCTGCACACGATCTTGCCGCCGTCTTGTTCACGCAATACGTCCCGTTCGGCAAAGTGCCGCTCCACAAAGCTTTCCGGGATGCGGTGTACGAGCAAGACGAAGAGGCTTCGGCTCTCAATAAACCCACTCTTGCACCGCCGCTGCCCAGTTCGTAGGAAAGGATGTTAGTGGCGCGAGTAGCGAGGCGCTGACTCACCGAGTGGTTGCGGCTTCGAGCTCGCGTCGGCGATCAGATCTGCATGAGCCCCCGTTGCGGTATGAGATGCGACGCAGAGATGGTGGCTCAAATCGTGGATCAGGCTCTCGAGCTCCGCCGGGTCGATTGCAGCAGCATCCTTGGTTTCGATCCGAACCTCATCGAAGTAGCTCTCGCGGAACGGCGCGTGCCCGCCTGAGCGCCGGTAGATCACTGAGAGCCCGCCGATGTCCAGCGAGAGCGTGTCGATCATGTCGCAGTCGGCGTTGAGCAGGCGCTGGAGGGTGGTTGGAACGGTCGGGGAGGTGAGACCCGCTGTCAGCGGAACATCACCTTCGATCAGAAGCTGCTCGTGCTGTGCCTGATCCTGGGCATGAGCGGCGATTGCTCGGAAAGCACCGTAGATCTCCCGATCCGTCGGTGCTCGGATGAGCAAGAAACATAGTTCGGAGGGCTCGAGTGCTTGCGCCTGTCGTCGACGCTCCGTTTCAACTGCCATCCCCGGGAACTCTCAGGCGCATCCAGACACCTGACGCAAATTCGCGCGGACGCCGAAAGTTCCAACGTTGGACAAATCCGTTTTGGCTCGTATGGTGCGCTGCGCTACACCGGCGGCACGAGCCCGAGCTGCATGGCGATGCGAACGAGCTGCGCCGTGTTGTCGGCGCCGAGCTTCTGCTTGATCGCGGACTGATGATTCGCCACGGTCTTCTGGTTGCGACACAACTGCCGCGCAATTTCAGTGACAGAGCAGCCCTGAGCAAGGAGCTTCAGAATCTCGAATTCGCGTGCGGAGAGCGAGGGTGCCGCGGAGCTCGCAGTTGGAGCGGGTGCGAGCGCGAGAGCGAGCGCCACGTCATGGCTCAAGAACCGCTGCCCTCGAGCGATCGCATGTACCGCTTCGACGAGCACGCGAGGCGCGCTCGACTTCGTCAAATAGCCGGCTGCGCCCGCCTCGAGCGCACGTCGAACGAAGATGATCTCCTGGTACATGCTGAACATCAGCACGCGCGCCGCAGGCTCCCGCGCGAGAATTCTGCGCATGCCTTCGATGCCGCTTACGCCCGACAGCGCGATGTCCATTACGACGACATGCGGCGCCAACGTACAGAATTGTTGATAGCCCTCCGCAGCGCTCGAGGCTTCGCCGATCACGCGGATGCCGCTGTCTTCCAACAGCCGCCGATAGCCTTCGCGGACCACAGCGTGATCATCGACCAATAAGACAGTAATGGATTCGTTCATGACTTAACGCTCACACTTGAGATTGCAGACACGCACCGACACGTCGGCACACAAGGATGCGAGTGAAAGTGGCCGCGAGGGTCCCATGCGTTCGTTCCTATTTTCCGATCGGCTCGTGCTCATATCGATGCCCAGCTGAGATGCCGGCTCCGACGGATTCCTTCATGGGCGCGCACGGATTGCGGCGAGCCACCGGAACGAACGCGTGGATGGCGAATCCCTTACCCGGTGCTGTGCGAATCTCGAACGTTCCATCGAGCATCTCGATGCGCTCCCGCATGCCGAGAAGTCCGAGACCGAGCGTCTTCGCTTCCGGATTCGCACCGCGCCCGTCGTCGCACAAGCTGATCGCCACTTCATCCGTCTCGGCTTGACGACGCTCAATGGTGATCTCGACGCTGCGCGCGCCGGCGTGGCGCGACACGTTCGTGAGACCTTCCTGTATCAGCCTGTAGAGCGCGAGCGAAGCCGCATCGTCCAAGTCATCGAGCTCACCCTCCATGCGCAAGCGAAGTTGCCGCTGCGGCGTGCTCTGTCGAACGACCTCGATGTAATGCTCGAGAGCTGCCCGCAGACCGAGGATGTCGAGACCGACAGGGCGCAGCTGGCCGATGAGATTGCGTACGGTTTCCTGCAGATGATCGCAATGAGCGATCACGGCGCTCGCCGCCCGATGCATCTGCGCGTCGCGGTGCGTGGCGCGCACTTGAATTGCAACTGCGTCCGTCTTGATCGCATTCAAGTACTGACCGAGCTCATCGTGTAGCTCGCGGGCAAGCGCTTTACGCTCCGACTCCTGCAACTCCACGTGTTGCTGTGTGAGGCGACGATGATCTTGCAGGAGCAGAGCGAGTCGAGACTCGGCTCCTTGGCGCGCCCGCAGTTCCGCACGCATCTCCTTGTAACGCCGCCAGGCGAACCACCCCAAACTGGCGGCGAGCACGAGCAGAGTCACGGGCAACTCGTCGATCTGCAGATGCTCCCAACCGCGCGTCGTTGCGAAGAGTGTTTCGCTCAAGTCGATGCGCGCAAACACAAGAGCAGAAAGGAGCGTCACCGCGATGACCGCAGCCGCGTCACGCCAGGGAAAGTAGCTGTGGCGTTTCGACGGTGCATCGTTACAGTGTGTCACGGATGACATGGCATTCTCCTTCCGAGTGTCGAGGCGCAAGCTGTGCGCTGGTGACCCGTTGGCTCAGCTCGGTCCACTATTCGAACCCACTATCTTGGCGCACGTGCCCGGGAAATATTCCTGGTGACATCGGGACAATCTCCTCTTGTGCAACTTTTGCGCCCACGTGAAATTCTAGTGCGCCGCAGAGAGCAGGTGGCCGACATACGTAGTCGCCACTTCAAGAAGGACATCCGGGAATGAGCATGGTGAGTGAAACCAACAAGATTCGATCCGCAATCGCGTTCGCGCTCGCGGGGGGTACTGCTGCAGGGGGCGCCTGGGCTGCAGATTCGCAATCAGGTCGGCCCATGCCGGAAGTCATTGTCACTGCGCCGTTGGGTGAGGCGATCGATGAATCGCTCGTCCCGTCCAGCGTGCAGTTCGCGACCGCTGCAGATATCGAGCGGCTTCACGCGACAGATATCACCGACCTGCTGAACCGATCCTTCGCCGGCGTGAACATCAATCACGCGCAGAACAATCCCTTGCAGCCCGATGTCAACTTCCGCGGCTTCACGGCCTCGCCGCTTCTCGGCTTGCCGCAAGGACTCGCGGTTTATCAGAACGGCGTACGCATCAATGAGCCGTTTGGCGACACGGTGAACTGGGACCTGATTCCTTTGTCCGCAGTGCAAAGCGTCCAAGTATTGGGCGGAGCCCATCCTGTCTTCGGCTTGAACTCGCTGGGCGGGGCGCTCTCGCTGCAGATGAAAAATGGCTTCGACCACCAAGGCGCGGCGCTCGAGCTCTACGGCGGCTCGTTCGGACGGACGGTGGCATCGGCCCAATACGGTACGCACGGTGATTCGTTCGGCTTCTACTCCGCCCTCGACTACTTCGAAGAGGATGGCTGGCGGGATTATTCGGAGTCTGAGGCGTTGCGCTATTTCGGCGTAGTGAGCTGGAGAGGTGCCGGGGAGTCGTCTTTAGATTTGAGCATCTCCATCGGCGAGACCGAGCTGCGAGGGAACGGGGCGTCTCCCGCTGAGCTGCTCGAGATCGATCGCGAGCAAGTGTTCACGCATCCGGATTTGACCGAGAACTCGCAGGTTAGCCTCATCTTATCCGGCCAGCACCGTCTTTCGGAATCGCTCATGCTCGTGGGCAATGCTTATTACCGAGAGATCGATACCGATTCTTTCAACGGCGACGGCACCATATTCGAGGAATGCGAATTCGGCGATGACGAGTTCCTCGTCGAGGAAGAGTTCGAGGACGTGGACGGCAACGATGAGTGCTCGGCGGACATCGACGATGACATCGAGCTGGTACTCGACATGCAAGGCAATCCGATCGAAGCGGAGATGGACGATGAGGAGCTCGATGCCATCAACAATATCGGGCGGCGCGAGCAGGAGAGCTACGGCGCTTCGGCTCAGCTCACCTGGAGCGGCGACTTCGCGGGTCGCCCGAACGATTTCACGTTCGGCGTTGCGCTGAACGAGGGGCGCACCTCGTTCAACTCTGTGACCGAAGTGGCGCGCCTGCTGGAGAACCGCGCAACCTCGCGAACTGGGATCTTCGCAGAGGAATTCGTCACGGACGTCGAGAGCGAAGTCTCGATCGCGAGCGCGTACTTCTCGGACACATTGGCGCTGACGGACCGTTTCGGTGTCACCCTGTCGGGCCGATTCGATACGTCGCGAATCCGCTTGAACGATCGCACCGGCGAATCGCCGGAGCTGAATGGCAGTCACCGCTTCGAGCGTTTCAATCCTGCCGTCGGGATGACCTATCAACTCGGCGACGCGACGTCGCTTTACGCGAACCTCGGCGAGTCGACACGTACACCGACACCGGTGGAGCTTGCGTGTGCAAGCGAGGACGCGCCGTGCAATCTACCGAATGCGTTCCTCGCGGATCCGCCACTCGATGAGGTCGTCGCACGTACCGCAGAGATCGGCCTGCGCGGTCGAACCAATCATGCGCTGCGCTGGAACGTGGGCGCGTTCTATACCATCAATCGGGATGACATCTTGTTCCAGACGACCGGCGGCGCGCAGGCGAACGTGGGATTCTTCGACAATGTCGGCGATACGCGTCGTGCCGGTATCGAGCTCGGCGTGTCTCAACAGGCCGAGCGCCTTCACTGGTTCTTCGAGTACACCTACGTGGATGCGACTTTCGACGATGCCTTCATCGTGAACAGTCCGAATCATCCAGTGTTCGAAGAGGACGAAGACGCACAGGCGATCGTGGGCGAGGGCGCGCTGCTCGTATCTTCGGGATCGACGATCCCCGGAATCCCTGCGCATCAGGCCAACGTCGGTGCCGATTATTCGTTCAACGAGCGGTTCTCCGTCGGTGCGGACGTCGCGTATCGCTCCGGCGTCTATCTGCGCGGCGATGAGCCCAATCTTCTAGGCAAGACGGATTCGTACACCGTGCTGAATCTGCGTACCGAGTATCGTTTCAACGATCACGCCTCGCTATTCGCGCGCATCGAGAACGCGCTGGATGAGGAATATGAAACATTCGGACTCCTTGGCGAGCCGGACGAAGTGTTCCCCGAATTCGAAGACGCACGCTTCTTCGGCTCGGGGCCGCCACGCGCAGCGTGGGTGGGCGTGAGAGTGAAATTCTAACGGTGGCTAATGGTAGGTCGGGTTTCAACCCGACGCCGTCGGGGACGAGCGGGCGCCCTGCAGCTTACGAAGCCCCGTCCAGTCTCCTGTTCTCGGCGTTTCGTCAGCGAAGCGGTAATCGCAACTTGGCTCTCAGCCCGCCGAGGTCAGAGCGCGAGAGCTCGAGCTTTCCTTCATAGAGCGTCGCCAAGTCCGTCACGATCGCAAGCCCAAGGCCGCTGCCAGGCGCCTTCTCATCGAACCGGGTGCCCCGATCGATCGCATGTTTGGCATCATCCTCCGACATGCCCGGCCCATCGTCTTCAACCACGACGATGAGCTCATCGCCAGGCGTATCGCTTCTCACGCGAACACCTCGACTTGCCCACTTGCAGGCGTTCTCGAGCAAATTCCCGAACATTTCCTCGAGGTCCTCGCGATCCGCCGGATAGGCGATGTCTTTTCCGACTTCATTGAGGATCTCGACCCGACGTTCCACGTAGACGCGCGCGAGTCCGCGCGAGATCTCATCGATGATGGTCCAGATGGGCACCAACGAGCGCGCCCCGGGGCCAGCGGCAGATGTCCTTGCGAGATGGCGCGTGACGATGCGCTCCATGGTGGTGAGCTGATGTCGTCGTTCACGAGCCGCATCGCTGCCATCGCCATCGAGTGAGCCCATCACAGCGAGCGGTGTCTTCAGCGCGTGCGCAAGATCGCTCGCGCTCGCGCGCGCACGCTCGACGATACGGCGATTGTGATCGATCAGCGAGTTGAGCTCCGCGACCACGCTGTCGAGCTCGCTCGTATTCAGCGCAGTCAATCGTTCTGTCTTGCCGGTGCGCACGGCTTCGATCTCTCGTGCGAGCCGCTCGAGCGGCCTCAATCCGAATCGAATCTGCAGCAACACTGCGAGTAAGAGCCCGAGCCCGAGCGCGCCGAGCGCGATGCGAAGTACGAAATCGAAGCGGCGAATCTCCGCCGCGAGCGCCTCGGCATCGCCGGTCACAATGAAGGTGGCCGGTCGTACCGAGCCCGGCAGAATGACACGCTGCGCAGCGAGACGAATCTCGCGCCCTAGAGGATCGCGCGTGCTCGTGATCGTAGGCGTCGAAGCCACCGCGGTGCTCGGGATCTCGAGCGCGAGATCCCATAGAGAGCGCGAGCGCAGACGCTCGCCCGCCTCATTCTCGACGAGCCAATACCAGCCTGAGTAAACCTGCTCGAAGTGAGGATCGCCGATGGGCCGGCCAAGGTGCAGTCGGCCTTGCGCATCCACGTCCACGAGCCCGATCAAGATTCCAACCAATGAGGTGAGACGTGCATCGAAGGCATCTTGCGCAGCTGTACGGAACGCATACGAGAGCGCCCACCCTCCGAGGAGACTCGCGAGCACGAGCCAGACCAGTGCTCCAAGCAACAGCCTGGCGCGCAGAGACTTAAGATGCCTCACGCGTCCTACCGAGCACGAATCCTTGACCGCGCACCGTGGTGATGAGCGGCTCCGGCAGTTTCTTGCGAATGCGGCCGATGAGGACGTCGAGAACGTTCGAGTCGCTGTCCGCATCGCGCGCGTAGACATGCTCGAGCAGCTCGGTGCGGCTGACGACACGCCCTGCATGGTGCATGAGGAACGCCAGAATGCGATATTCGTGAGCCGTGAGCTCGATGGGTAGTCCGTCGTATTCGAAGCGGGCAGCATTCGTGTCGAGCTTCAGTGCGCCGCATTCGAGGACAGCGGAGGCGTGACCCGCGCTGCGTCGAATCAGCGCCTTGACTCTGACGACGAGCTCGTCCATCTCGAACGGCTTCGTCAGATAGTCATCCGCACCTGCGTTGAAACCGGCCAGCTTCTCGTGCCATCGGCTGCGCGCAGTAAGGATGAGCACCGGCATCTTGCGGTCCGCTGCACGCCAATGTTCGAGTACGCTGAGCCCGTCTGCCTTCGGCAGACCGAGATCGAGCACGGCGGCATCGTAGTTTTCAGTTTCGCCCAGGAACTGAGCCTCGAGCCCATCAGGCGCGATGTCCGCCGTCAGACCCGCAGCGACGAGCGCGGCGCGGATGCGCTCTGCAAGGGTGGCTTCATCTTCAACGACTAGGACGCGCATGGCGTTAGTTGACAGTTGACGGTTGACGGTCAGAAGGCTGTGCAGGTGCGCTTGGTTGAAAGTCGCTTACAAAGCTCAACATGCAGCGTCCTCTGGCTGTCAACCGTCAACTGTAAACCGTCAACCGTTGCCTGACTGTCACCCTGCGCTCAATCATCCTCGATCTCGGTCTCCAGCAGCTTGCCCGTCGTGCCGTCGTACGTGAGCTCGATGACACGCCCATCCTTCAACAAGACTTCGATCTCGTATAAGTATCTGCCACCTTCACGGTCGAGATCGACCTCGAGCACTCGGCCTGGATAGTCGCGCTCGGCGCTCTTGAGGATCGTCGCGAGCGGCAGGAGCTCGCCGCGTTCGACAGCGCGGCGTGCGACTTCGTGATCGTCATCGTCCGCCATGACGACGTTCGTGCACGCAATGCACATGGCGATCGTAGCGAGGGCAAGCTTTCTCATGGCGACACGTTAGCAAACCGCCGCCTAAACAGATCATGAACGGAACGCTCACGATTGGTTTAGAGGTCCTCTGCAATCATTTCGCTCGTGGTGCTGTTTGCCACTGAAGGGTTGTTCGATTTGGAGGATGTGATGAAGAAACTATTACCTGGAATATTGGCCGTGGCCGTCGCAGCAAGCGCTCCGATCTGGGTCGCGCAGGCTCAGAATGCAACTGCTGCTCAGCTCGATGCCAAGCAGGTCATTGCCAAGCTCGAGAGCGCGGGCTACACGAACATCGAAGACGTCGAGAGAGATGATGGCGTGTGGGAAGTGGAGGCGACGAACTCCGCCGGCCAGCGAGTCGAGCTCGACGTCGATCCCGTCAGTGGGAACGTCCTGCGCGAAAAGATGGACGACTAGCCTTGAGCGGCTGCGGGCGCATGCGTCCGCAGCCTCTTCAATAGCGCCAGAGCACGCCGATCGAGGGCACTCGCCCGAGCCAGTACGTCGTGTCCTGATCGAGCTCGAGCATTCCCGATGAGGAGCGGCTCACGACCGGTTCGATGCAGCACGCGTTGCTCTCGTTGAAGAAGTTGGATACCTCCAAGAACACGTCGAGCTCGCCCCGAGGCAACTCGAAACTGCGGTTGATGCGCAGGTCTAACGAGTTGAAGTCATCGAGCCGCACGCTGTTTCGCTCGCCGATGACGATGCGCGCCTGCGCTCCCGTCCCGACCACCGACACAGGAGTCGTCGGCCATCCTGTGTGATAAGTGTGCGCGAGCGTGACATCCCAGCGAGCGTGTCGCCAGTGGAGCCCCGCTGTCACCGCATGACGTTGATCCCAACTGCGCGAGAACTCGCGGCCCTCAATCACGTCTTTCACTTGCGACCACGTATAGCCTAGCCACCACTGCCAGCGCGGACCGTTTCGGCTCGAAAGCAGGATCTCTATTCCCTCCGCGCGCGCCCGGTCGGGATCGATGAAGATGCGGTCATATTCCAGCTCGGGCGCGAGCACGATCGGATCGAAGAGATTCTCCCACCGCGGACGCAATCGGTCATAGTCCTTGAGATACGCTTCGATGCGCAATTGCATCCCCACGAACGCATCGGACTCGTAGCTCACGATGAACTGGTCCGCACGTTGCGGCGGATAGAAGTATGTGGACGCATTCTCCACGATCGCTTCATTGATCGCCTGCGACTGATAGAAACGCCCCCAGCTGAAACGCAACCGCTCTCCTGCTGGAAGCAGATACATCGCGCTGATGCGCGGCGCGAGCTGATTCGTGTCATCCATGCCGGTATAGGTTTCATCGTCCCAACGCAGGCCGAGCTCCGTCGTCAGCTTGGAGAACAGCTGCATGCGCGCGGACCAATAGGCGCTGTATTCATCGCCGGACGGGCGCAACCGCGTGGTCCATTGCGTTTGCGAGGCAGGCGAGTCGGGGAACGGATAACCCGCTTGGAAGCGCACATCCGTTGCGTAGTCGTAAGTCGCCGAGAGCCGTTTTGCGCTGGCTCCCCATTTGTGCATGAAGCGTTCTGTCTCGTACCAGCCGTCGATCTGCAGTCCCGCGATATGGAAGGCGCGTTCGTCGTTCACGATACCGACGATCTCATCGGCTCGATCGACGCGGCCGCTGCGCTCGTTCGTGACATCGGTGAAGGAGCCGACGATGCGCATGGCAGCCGTGCTCGACCACTCGTGATCCAAGCTGAGCCAGCCGTAATTGTTACGATACTCATTGCGGGACGATTCTGCGCGAGAGGAACGTTGCGCCTGTACTTTGTCCCGCGATCCCAAGTAATTCGCGCTCACGCGGGTGGCAGGAGAGAGCTCGTAGTCCAAGCGCGAGAACGCATCGAAGTAGCGAGGCTCCCCGAAATCCCAGTCCAGCGCTTCGGCGATCTGATCGAGGTTGCTGCGGCGGCCTGAGACGAGCCATTGGCCCCTTTGCTTCGCAAAGCGATGCGAAGCGAGCACGTTGGTATGAAAGAGACTCGCTCCGAGCTCGTAGTACCGATCCGCCTGCGGCTTTACAGATCGCGCATCCAGGACCGCGCTGATGCGTCCCCCGAAGCTCGCCGGGAAACCGCCAGCGTGCACGTCCATTTCGGAAATCATGCGCGAGTCGAGCAGGCTCACTGGACTGAAGAAGTTCTTGAGATGAAAAGGTTCGAAGAGCTGAACGCCGTCGAGCAGAATCAATGTCTCGTTCGGCTCGCCGCCACGAATTGCGGCAAGCCCGGAGATGCCATTGGTGGCGGCGCCAGGCAGGCGCTGTACGGCCTTCAAAGTCTCATCGCCGAGTTTTGGAAGTGCGCTCACGTCCTGCTGTGTCAGCAAAGTGTTCGCCTGGACGTTTTCGCTCGCCAACGCATAGCGGCTCGTCGACACGATGATCTCTTCCACCTCTCCGCGCGGCGCGTCTCGCTCCGTGTCCTGCGCGGCATCCTGAGATGGGCTGGGCGCTCGCCCGCGGACCACTGCGTAGGTTCCGGGGGCGACTCGCAATATCTGCAGCCGATGCTGCGCGAGGATTTCCTGGGCCAGCTCGAGGCCGTCCTGGGCAACCGGCTCCGAGCGCACGAGCATGTCGTCAGGAACGAGCGCGGTGGTATAGATGAACTCGATACCCTGCGCGCCCAAGGATTCGAGAACCTCAGCCACACGTTTACCGGCTTGCTGAGCGAGAGAAGGCGCAGCAGCAAGCATCGCTGCCCACAGCATCAGCAGCAATCGATAGTGCGGTACCGACAAGGCGAGTCCCAGCGGATTGAGGCGGACCATGTTACCGCATTGGGGTCTGTCCGCTTGTCGCTTGCGGTTATGCAGGATGGGTGCCGAACAACGAGCCGATCGCGCCGGTGATCAGCATTGCGAGCGTTCCCCAGACGATGACGCGAACCGACCCGCGCACGGGGGAAGCGCCGCCGGCTCGCGCTGCAAGTGCACCCAAACCGGCGAGACAGATGAGCGCGACGGCGCCGGTCGCATAAGGAAGCATTGCGCGAGTCGACAGCAGTACGCAGACGAGCGGCACTGCTGCGCCTGCGGCAAACGTGACTGCCGAGGTGAGCGCTGCTTGAATCGGTCGAGCCTTCAATGCCTCCGAGATGCCGAGCTCATCGCGAGCGTGTGCCCCGAGTGCATCGTGTTCCATCAGCTGCTCTGCCACCTCACGTGCGAGTGGCGCATCGAGGCCGCGCTTCATGTAGATACCGGCAAGCTCTCGACGTTCCGATTCGACATCGGTTTCGAGCTCGCGCCGTTCGCGATCCAAGTCGGCCCGTTCGGTGTCGGCTTGCGTGCTGACGGACACGTATTCGCCGGCGGCCATGGACATCGCGCCTGCGACGAGACCTGCAATGCCCGCAGTCAGCACCACGTTGCGACTTGCGCCCGACGAGGCGACTCCCACGATCAAGCTTGCGGTGGATACGATGCCATCGTTCGCACCGAGCACGGCTGCGCGAAGCCAGCCGGTTCGCTGTGTGCGGTGTCTTTCGCGATGACGTGCAGGCATGGCACACGAGCCCTTTCGAGAGATGAAGAGTAAGCAAACCGATGGTCTGCGTACTCTACACGCTCGATGTTGCCTGACGGCAGCGGCTCGTGCCCGCCGGATATCCGCACGGGAAATTCAAGGTGGAGGCGAGGGCGTAGATGTCGAACGATCAGTCGCGCGCTTGCACGAGAAGCGTACCCTGATCTGTAGCGACGAGCGCGAGATTACTGGTAGCGAGCACGGTCTCGAGGGCGGCGCGCGGCTCGAGGCCTTGAATCGACCCACGCAGGATCGTGCGCTGGGCATCCTGCGCGAGTTGCGGGCTTGCGAACTCCACGGATTGACCGGTCTCGCGCGAGAACCAGCTCAAGAACTCCCCGAGCGAGCGGTTCTCGATCTCGAACGTGGGCGCGATCGCATGAATCCACTGCCATGGCGCATCGCTCTCGCCGAGCGTCGAGCGTGCAACGACGCCTTCGTTGTCGATTGCGAGCTGTTCGCCCGCTCGTCCCTCATGCAATCTGCCGCTCGAGTCGATGATGACGCGACCTTCTCGTACGCTCACTTCGATCCTGTGACCGGCACTTCGGACCTCATATTGCGTACCGATATGGCGCACCGTGCCGCGCTGGGTGGCCACGACGAACGTGGCGCCCTCGTGCGTGCCGGGTTCTACATCGACGTAGACAGCGCCCTGTTCCAACATGATTCGATTGGCATCGACGAGACGCACTTGAGATGCGACATCGATGCGTAGCGAGATCCCATTGTCGACGACGAAGGCAGCACGCGAATCGGGAGCAGTCTCGATCCGATCGCCCACGTACACCGATCCCTGTGCGGACACCGCGCGTGCTGGATGCAACCAGCCCGCATCGCGAGTCACGGGGCCGTCGATGCGCATCGCGATCGCCATCTGCGGTGCATCGGCCGTCGCTACCATCGTCGCGATACCTGTCATGACGATTGCACCGAGCGAGGCGGCCGCAGCCAACCATCGCACCCGCCGATGTCGTGTGCGGTGTGCGACTAGCTGTTGCCATTCCTGATGCACTGCTGCGCGCACTTCCTCCGCGAGATCCGCAGGGGGAACGACGCGCGGTCCGGCGCCACGGAGCAGGGCTTCGATGCGCGCCTCATCTTCCTGGCTATCGTGTATTTCATTCATGAGCTCACCCTTCGCCGCGCATGCTCGCAAGGACGTCCGCCGTGTCTTGGCCGAATACCGTCTCTAGTGCTTCTCTGAATGCGGTACGAGCCCGCGCCAACATCGATTGAGCGGCGGTGTGACCGACGCCCAAACGTTCCCCGATTTCTTCGACCGATCTGCCCTCGACATACTTCCACTCCAGCACATCGCCGTAGCGCGCAGGTAATCGATCGAGCACCGATTGAATGAGCTGGCGTGTTTCGCTACGGCTGTAGCTCTGTGCAGGTTCGCTCTCGGCGGGTGCCTCGAGCGATTCCAGTACCGTCTGAATTTCCGGGCTGTCTTCGATCATGACGACGCGGTCCGATTGACGACGGTGCGATCGCAAGTGGTCGACGATCTGCCGCCGGCATATCTGGCAGAGCCATGTGAACATCGCAGCCTCGCCGCGATAGCCGGCCATGCTTCGAATCGCCTTGATCATCGTCGTCTGCACGACCTCTTTCGCGGCTTCGACATCCCCGTTCAGGCGAGGCAGCGCAAATCGATACACCCGCGGGAAATAATTCTCGAAGAAGGTGCTGAACGCACGCTCCTCTCCCGCCAGCATCCTGCGGATCAACTCGGCTTCGCTCGACACCTTAAGGTTCCATTGATGACCCGGTCCCACGTTGGACGGTTGGAGTCGTCACAAGCAATCGCAGACACCTTGATCGAGTGAAGGAGTGACGAGGTGACGGGGTGACCCAGTCAGAGGTTCAGACGTCAAGGAGCCCCATTTCTGACTTCGTCACTCCGTCACCCGTCACGTTGTCACTCGTTCTGCGCGATTGATCCGGCCGCACCCTATCGTCCTACACCGTGGCTGGCGGAGGGACGAGTATGAACGAGGTCTTGGGCGAATTGTTCGGTGTCCCGATTACCGGGTGGAAGCTGGTGGGGTACCTCGGCGTTCTCCTCTTTGCCGGCCGATGGTTCGTGCAAGTTATCGCGACGCATGCGCGGGGCCAGCCGGTGATTCCCCGGACGTTCTGGATCATGAGCCTGACCGGCAGTGTCTTGCTGCTGTCCTACTTCATCTTCGGACGCAACGACTCGGTAGGCGTGCTTTCCAATCTTTTCCCCGCGCTCGTTGCACTCTACAACCTCGTGCTCGATCTCAGAGCCGAGCATCCAGTCCCAGACCCCGCATGAACCGCGATTGATTGCGTCCAACCACAGCGTCTCACGCACAAGCGGGAATCACACACGTAGAAATGAGCACCATCAAGCTTCCTAGCGGGTTCGGCTTGCGCCTCTTGGGCGCGTTCTTGGTTTGCTACCTCGGATTGGCAGGCTCGTACGCTCGAGCGCAGGAGCCGCTCGATCTAGCCCGCTATCGAGGCAAAGTCGTCATCCTCGATTTCTGGGCGTCATGGTGCGCACCGTGTCGTCAATCCTTTCCATGGCTCAACGACCTTCACCAGCGGTACGTGGATGACGGTCTCGTCATCCTCGGCGTGAACGTAGATCAGGAACGCGCAGCGGCAGATCGATTCTTGAGAGATGTTCCGGCTCGCTTCGAGATCATCTACGACCCACGAGGCGCGCTTGCGACGAAGTACCAGCTGATGGGGATGCCGAGCTCCTTCATTTTCGGCCCGAACGGTGAGCTCGTGAGCTCGCACATTGGATTCAAGCAGGCGACGCGGGCGGAGCGCGAAGCCGAAATCGTGAAGCTGTTGCAGCGGGACATCCAAGCTGCGCGCTGACTAGGAGTCATCGTCGTGAAGAAAATCGTGTTCCTTTTGCTTGCGAGCGGTGTGATCGGCGGCTGCGCTCATCTGGGTGTCGAACCCTGGCAGCGCGACGTGCTCGCTCGCCCCGAGATGTCGCTCGATGCCGATCCGCTCGACGCGGCACTCGACGATCACATCTATTTCAGTAAGGAAGCCTCCAGCGGCGGACGCGGCTTCGGCGGCGGTGGCTGCGGCTGCAACTAGGCCAACACCGGAGGTCTTGGCCGTATCCCGTTGGAGAACGGGATTCAGAGAGAAAGCAGGTCGAAGGTCCGGCTCCCATTGAAGAGCGGATTTCAAAACAAGGTGAAGCGACGCATGAGCGACGAATCGAAGAGTGGTCGGAACATCAGTGCCGCGCTGACGGCAGCAAGTTGTGCGCTGCTCGGATCGACCGCAAGTCCTGCGGTCGCCGATGAGGTCGAAGGTTGGTCCTTCGACTCTGCACTGTTGTACTACGCAGAGGACGACGATCGCGTTCAAGATGTGAGCGCATCGATCGCAGCCAAACGCGCGTTCTCCGATGAGCGTTCGCTTGGGCTTACATTGACCGCGGACACCTTGACGGGCGCATCGGCGAGCGGGGCCATTGCATTGGATCGACCGCAAACCTTCACGAGCCCCTCCGGCAATGCGACGTACACGACTTTGCCAGGAGAGATTCCGCTCGACGATACATTCCTCGATACGCGCTACGCGCTCAATGTCGCATGGACGCAGCCTCTCGGACGGCTCTACACGTTCTCGGCCGGGGCCGGGTTCTCGACGGAGTACGACTACACGCACCTCGGCGCGAACCTCTGGCTGTCCCGCGACTTCAACAAGCGCAATACGACGCTCAGTCTCGGGCTTGCCTACTCACAAGATGACATCGAGCCGGTCGGTGGCGCGCCTATTCCGCTTTCCGAGATGCTCGATGTCGGCGATCACTCCAACAAGCTCGGCACGGACAGTAAGGATGTCGTGGATTTGTTGCTTGGGGTCACGCAGGTGCTCACTCGGACGACGATCCTGCGAGTGAACTATTCGTACAGCAACTCGAGCGGCTACTTGAACGATCCGTACAAGATCTTGAGCGTCGTCGATCCGCTCACCGGCGATACGTTGACGCGCGTGCCGATGGGGGAGGGACCGAATGGTGTGTATAGATTCGAAAGCCGCCCCGACAGCCGAGCGAAACACAGCCTCTACTCGGAGGTGAAGCATGCCTTCGGTGCACCGGTGCTGCATGTCTCCTATCGCTACATGACGGATGACTGGAACATCGACTCGCATACGCTCGAAACGCGGCTGCGCTGGCCGATCGGCGCTTCGAGCTATGTCGAGCCGCTGCTTCGCTACTACACGCAGAGCGAAGCGGATTTCTATCGCTCGAGCCTGTTTGCGACCGAACCGCTGCCCGAGTTCGCGTCAGCTGATTTTCGCTTGGGCAGCTTCGATGCGACGACGGTCGGTGTGAAGTTCGGGCATCGCAACGCCTCGGGCAGCGAGTGGAACGCGCGCCTCGAGTACTACCAACAAAGCGGCGACATCCCGAGCGAGCAGATCATCGGCAATCAAGCGAGCCGCGAGCAGTACCCCGATCTTGGTGCCGTCATCCTGCAGTTTGGATATCGGTTCAGCTTGTAGCGTCATGAGCGCAGGGGCGTCGGTGCGAGTGCAGAGCGAAGGCGACTCGCTTGAACGGGAACGGTTCACGCTGTCCTTCGACGGCGATCATTGGATCGGACGCTTCACCGCGATGGCCTCGCCATGCGAGGTGTTGATCGAGTCGATCGACGAATCTGTGGCGAGGGCGATTACACGCGCCGTCGCCCATTGCGCGTGGCGAATCGAATGCAAGTACAGTCGTTATCGCAGCGGCAACATCGTCGATCGAATCAATACGAGCGATGGAGCGGCAGTTACGGTTGATGAGGAGACAGCAAACCTCATCGACTTCGCAGCGAAGCTGACGCATCTGTCAGGCGGCGCGTTCGACATCACCTCTGGCGTGCTGCGCAGATGCTGGGTCTTCGATGGCAGCGATCGGGTGCCGTCGCAAGAGCAGGTCGAAGCGCTGCGTTCACTCGTCGGTTGGGAGAGGGTGGAGTGGAAGCGGCCCGTATTGAAGATGCGACCTGGGATGCAGATCGATTTCGGCGGGATTGGCAAGGAGTACGCCGTCGACATGGCTGTGAACGCGGCGCACGCAATTGCACCCGGCGTCAGTTGTCTCGTGAACTTTGGCGGTGACGGGGCGCTGCGGACTGCTAGGCGCGATGGCAAGCCGTGGATCGTCGGAGTCGAAGCGTGCGATCGCTCTGATGCGAGCACGAAGACGATTCTCTTGCGGACCGGTGCGCTCGCGACGAGTGGAGATGCACGACGGTATCTGCTGAAGGACGGCGTGCGGTTCTCTCACGTGCTCGATGCGCGCACGGGCTGGCCGGTTCCAAAGGCTCCACGCGCCGTCACTGTACTCGCCGACACTTGCACGCAAGCAGGCACGCTCACCACACTCGCGCTACTGCGCGGTGCTGACGCAGAGAGCTTCCTTCGAGAGCAGGGCGTGAAGTTCTGGCTGCAGTGAGGGCGTAACGAGAAAGCAAGACTCTCGCCAAGCACGCGAAGCTCGCCAAGGACGAACCGATGACTTGCTCTCTTCTCCGGCCTTCGCAGCTTTGCGTGCTTGGCGAGAGATCTTGTGTCCTCGAATCCGGGCCGCGTGACTAGCGAAACGCGTCTCCCCGGTGTACAAACACGCTTTCGCGTCAGGGGACAACAGAATGAAGAAGCTTTTCGCGTTGCTTGCTGTTTTCGCGATCACCTCGACTGCGTTCGCCGAGTCGCAGCGTCCCGAGGACACCGAAGTGTGGGAGCCGGTGCCGCCGCTTGTTCGGCCGGGCGTGAAGCCTTCGGATCCGCCGTCGGATGCCATCGTGTTGTTCGACGGCAAGACACTCGATGGGTGGGAACGTGCGGAAGGTGGGAAGGCGGAATGGATCGTCGCGAATGGCGCGCTCACCGTCGCTCCTGGTACGGGCGATATTCGCACGCAGCAGAAATTCGGCGACGTACAGTTACACATCGAGTGGCGCACGCCGCAGCTGCCTCCGGAGAAGAAGGGGCAGGATCGCGGGAATAGCGGTGTCTTCCTGCAGGAGCTCTACGAAGTCCAAGTTCTCGATACGCTCGAGAATCGCACGTACTCGAACGGCCAAGCGGGTTCCATCTACAAGCAATTCATCCCGCTCGTGAACGCCGCCCGCCCGGCGAGCGAATGGCAGAGCTATGACATCGTGTTCATCGCGCCTCGTTTCGAGGCAGATGGCACATTGCAGTCCGCCGCGCGAATGACGGTGTTTCTAAACGGCGTGCTGATTCACCATGGCGTCGAGCTCAAGGGTGGAACGACATATATAGGAGAGCCGAAGTACGAAGCACACGGCGAAGGTTCGATCCGCCTTCAGGATCACGGCCATCTCGTGGGCTTTAGGAATATCTGGGTGCGAAAGCTGGATTGATGGCGGCTGCCTAACGGGCATGTAGGTCGAGTTTCAAGCCGACACGCGTTTGGTCGGAAGGAATTCCGACCTACACGTGGCGTGATCCTGGGTCGGGATCTAGAAGCTCCAACGAGTGTAAGAAAACGCGGGCGCGCGAGACGCGCCCGCGTAGAGCGAATCAAAGTCGGTAAGAGAAACCGATCGTCGTCAGATCGATATCCACCTCGCCGTTCTCATCTTCGTCACCGACATCCGTGAAACGTTGGAATGCGAGATCGATCGCGAAGCGCTCGCCGATCATCCAAGCAATACCGGCGCCGTAAAAAACTTCCTCCGATGTCGCAGTGAACGGATCCACCGCATCACCCTCGATCGATACCGACAACTCTGTGTCAGCGAAGAACATTCCGAGCTTGCCGTAGATTGCGAACGCCTCCGACAAGGGGATCGAACCAACCGCCGCAACGGCCGGACCATTCGCTTCCAGGGACGCGCCGACTTCCATCGGGAACGTGACGAATCCGTCGGTCACCAATGCCTCAGCCGAATAATCAGCGCTGCCTAGATCGATGTAGGAAGCTTCGAGCGCGAAGTACTGGTTGAACTTGTAACCGGCCACGACACCGAAACCGGTCGCCTCATCCAGATCAGATTCGCCATCCAGGACATCGAGCCCGGCGAAGTCGAACGCGTCCAAGAAGAGCTCATCGAGCTCATCCTGTGCGTCGTAGGACGCCTGGCCGCCGAATGCTCCGAAGTAGAAGCCGGACGCTTCATCCTGAGCGTTCGCCAAGGTCGAGAATGTAGCCATCGCCACCGTCGCTGCGAGCAAGCCCGCTGCTTGCGCGCTTCGCATCTTGAGCTTCATTTGCCTATCTCCAAGTTGGGCGTTTGATGTGTTCCTGGCCTTACGCGAATCATCCATTCGCTTAAGCGGCACAAATTATGTTGGGGAGAATGAAGGGCAGAATGTGCTCTGCATCGCATGCCGGTCGGGCAAAGTGCGACGCATTGCTCCTTATAGATAAACATTGGCGGCACACATATCTTGACGCACCGCAGCTTGTCTGCAGCATCGCGTTCCCGTAGACGCAGTATTGATCGATCTTTTCTTCAAAGTCGGAAACGGCAGTCATCGCACATGACATTCGCACGCACGATCGGCAGCGCAGGCCTGTTTATGTGGGTGCTCACGCTGCAAGGAGCGGCATTCGCGCAAAGCGGCAGCACCCTGCAGGTACGTGACGCAAATGCGATCGCCGTGCATGAGTTCTTGAGTGCGCTTGGGGATGATCAAAGACGCAAAGCGATGTTCGCGTTCGGCTCAGACGAGCGCTTGAACTGGAACTTCGTGCCAACGCGGAGAGAAGGAGTCGCTCTATCTGAGCTCACGTCTGAGCAGCGAGCTCGCATCGATCCGATGCTACGCACGGCACTTAGCGAGCATGGCGTCACACGCGCGAAGCGCATCGTCGAGCACGAAGCCATTCTCGGACCGCTCGAGCGCGATCGTGGCGTGTTCAACTGGCGTCGTCGCGACCCAGGTCTGTATTACACGACCGTGTTCGGCGATCCGGCATCGAGCGATGCGTGGGGATGGCGCTTCGAAGGCCATCACTTATCCGTGAACGTCACTCAGCTTGAAGGCGAGCCGCAGATCGTCGCGCCTATCTTCATGGGGGCGAACCCGGCTCGCGTGCCGGAAGGACCTCAGGCTGGTTTGCGAATCCTTGCCGAGGAAGAGGATCTCGCTCGGGCGCTCGTGCGAATGTTGCCGGCGGAGCGTCGGACGCGTGCCGTGATCTCGAGCAGAGCGTTGAGCGATATCGTCACCGGCAACGATCCGAAGGTTCAAGGCATGAAACTCGAAGGACTTTCAGCAGGGCAGATGTCGGCCGCAGAGAAAGCTGCGCTTCGTGCGCTCATCGAGGTGTATGCCAAGCGACTGACGTCAGATGCGGCCGAGGATCAGCTTGCCCGAATCGAGCGTGCTGGTTTCGACAAGCTGCACTTCGCATGGGCTGGAAGCTTGGACGCCGGCCAACCTCATTACTATCGAGTGCATGGGCCAACGGTGTTGATCGAGTACGACAACACGCAGAACAACGCGAATCACATCCACAGCGTTTGGCGCGATCTCGAGCGCGACTTCGGCGCCGATCTATTGCGCAAACACTATGCGCATCATCATTGATGATGCGCAGCCAACTGGCCACTGGCAACTGGCGAGATTCCAGAGATGCTCCGCATCGCTTGATGCGGCCAACGGGCCACTGGCAATCGGCAGAAGCTACTACCCGAGGAGCTCTGGAATCTGGCCAATTGCCAGTTAGCCAGTTGGCCGGTTGGCCGTAGCGGGCGATGCCCGCTACAGATTCACCGACCTCATCGATGCCTCCGGATAGCGGCTTCCTGCGACGATGTTCGCAACGAGCACGGCATCGATTCGATCGAGCTCCTCTTGGGAGAGCGCGATGCGGGTGGCCGTAGCATTTTCATCGAGACGGGAGATTCGCCTCGTGCCGGGGATCGGCACGATGTCTTCGCCTTGATGGAGCAGCCATGCAAGCGCGAGCTGCGCGGGCGTATGGCCGCGCTCGGCAGCGATCTCCTTGACTGCTTGCACCAGGCGCTGATTCTGCTCGAAGTTCTCGCCCTGAAAGCGTGGGTTCTGACGACGCCAATCATTCTCGGCGAGCTGCTCGACCTTCTGAATCGCGCCCGTCAGAAAGCCGCGACCGAGCGGGCTGTAGGCGACGAATCCGATGCCGAGCTCGCGACACGTGGGCAGGACTTCGTCTTCCACATCGCGCGTCCACAGCGAATATTCCGACTGCAACGCTGTGATTGGATGAACGCGATGCGCACGTCGAATCGTCGCGGGCGAGGCCTCCGAGAGTCCGAGATAGCGAACCTTCCCGGCTTTCACGAGCTGCGCCATCGCGCCGACCGTCTCCTCGATGGGTACGCTCGAGTCGACGCGATGCTGGTAGTACAGATCGATGTGGTCGACGCCGAGACGTTTCAGGCTCGCATCGCAGGCCGCGAGGACGTATTCGGGGCGTCCGTTCACGCCCAGGAAGTCGCCGTTCTCTGCGCGCACGTTGCCGAACTTCGTCGCGAGCACGACTTCTTGGCGACGCGTCTGCAACACTTCTCCGAGCAGCGTCTCGTTGCGGCCAACGCCATACATATCCGCGGTGTCCAAGAAATTCACGCCGATGTCGATCGCGTGATTCAGTACTTCGATATTGCTCACCTGGTCGGCATCGCCGTAGAAATCCGACATGCCCATGCAGCCGAGACCGATCGCGGACACGGTGAGTCCATCGCGTCCGAGCGTGCGACATGGCAAGTGTTGAGTCATGAGCTTCTCCTCGTTGCGGTGCGTGAAGTCGATGAGTAGGCTAAGGAACGAGGGCAGCGCTACCGTAGTCCGATTCTCGCGAGTGCTTGCCTAATCCTGCAGCCCATTGCATTGGCCTCTTTCGCCAATCGCTCACGAGCGCTACAAAGTTCGCCATGCACGCCAAAGTTAATCAGAGCGTCACATTCGGGCCCGATGCGCGTCAGGCAGAGCTCGCGGCCCGAGCGCAATCGCTCACAAAGAGCGAAGGCTTCAACGCCACCATCGTGCCGAGCGTCGGGCTTTATCGCGCGAGCTCTACGACATCTTCGTTTCCTGCCGTGTATGAGCCAGGCCTGTGCGTCGTGCTGCAAGGAAGGAAGTGCGCCTCGCTTGGTCGGGAGCTATACATTTACGACCCCTTGAACTACTTGGTCGTCTCGGTCACGTTGCCGATCGCCTCGCAGATCCTCGAGGCCACACCCGAGCGACCCTATCTTTGCCTGCGGATCAGCATCGATATCACAACGATTGCGGAGTTGCTGGCGCAGCTCCCGGCACCGCCGCTCGACAAATCGCAGAGCAACCGCGGGCTTTTCGTGGCGCGGTCGAGTGACGCGATGCTGGATGCCGTCGTGCGCCTCGTGCGGTTGCTGGACTCGCCACAGGACGCCCTGGCGCTCGCGCCGCTCGTGTTGCGCGAGATTCACTATCGCGCACTCACAGGCGAGCTTGGGCATCGGCTGCAGGAACTTTGCAGCAGCGGCCACGCACAACGAATCGCTCGCGCGATCGGTCTCATCAAGACGCGCTATGCCGAGCCGCTCAGGATCGAGTCCTTGGCGGAATCGCTGCACATGAGTGCGTCGTCCTTGCATCATCATTTCAAGTCGGTGACGTCCATGTCGCCGCTCCAGTTCCAAAAGCACCTGCGCCTTCACGAGGCACGCAGACTGATGTTGATCGAAGCCGTCGATGCCGCCACAGCCGCACATCGCGTCGGCTATGAGAGCCCCTCGCAGTTCAGTCGAGAGTATCGCCGCCTGTTCGGCGCTCCTCCGCGCCGCGAGATCGAGGCGATGCGCGCTTGAGCCATGCGCGCTTGAGCCGTCCTCGTTCTTTCATACACGGGCGCGCATTCGAGCGCTGAGGACATATACTCCCGCGCCATACTTCCTTGTTTCGACGGCGAGCACCTCAAACGCATGCGAAGCTTTCTCATCGTATTCGTCGGAGCAGGTCTTGGCGGGGCGCTCCGGCACGGGGTGAACTTAGGAGTCGTGCGCCTGATGCCGAACGGACTCGGCGTGAGCACGCTCATCGTGAATGTCCTGGGGTGCTTCATGATGGGGCTGCTGGTGGAGACGATCGCACTCAAGACGGGGGCCTCGAACGCTTGGCGACTATTCCTCGCCACAGGTTTACTTGGCGGGTTCACGACGTTCTCGGCTTTTTCCCTCGAGACGGCGGCACTTTATGAGCGCGGTCAACTGGGTTGGGCCGCGTTGAACGTCATTGGCTCGGTGACTCTGTCTATCGCGGCCCTGTTTGCCGGCTTGTATCTCGTCAGGCACACCGCTTAGTCCCTCTTCCCGTTGCCGTCGTCGTGGTGCAAGCTACGCTGACGGCATTCATCGAATAAGGCGGGGCTCATGGGTAGCGCATCCCATGAAGCGAACAAGAAGAATGGTTGGCAGCTCGGGCGTGCGCTGCGCATGGTGTTTGGGATCCAAGCACACGCTCGAAGCAAATCGATCCGCCTGAGGGTCTTCGCAGCGTTTTGGGCGCTCTGTCTCCTTGTGAGCGGCTCGCTCATTGAGCTTCCCGGTGCAGGGTTGCTCGCGGAGGATCCTTTGGATATGGACCTCGCGCTACGCAGCGTTTCGCTAGGCTGGGTGGCTCCCAACCGCGCGACGCCCATGACCATCGTCGATATCGATGATGCGACCTACCGGCAGTGGGGAGAGCCGCTGGTCACGCCACGCGAAGTCATCGTCGAACTGCTTGAGACGGTGCGCGCCGCGCGGCCCGCGGCAGTCGTATTGGACGTCGACTTCTCCGGCGGGCTCGAGAACGATCGCGGACTCATCGAATTGAGAGAGTATCTGCGTGCCTATGATGGCGCGGTCTTGGTGCTTCCCAAACGCTTGGAGCTCGACAACGAAGGCGTTCGTCGTCTTACAGCGAGTGCGCTGGACGAAGTCGTTGCGAGTCATTCCAAGCTCGCGTGGGCACACGCCAATTTCACGACGGGCCGCAATGGCGTCGTCCGATACTTCGATGAATGGATATATGCCTGTGAGTCGCGCGGACTCACGGGAAACGGCGTCGCGCTGCCCTCCATCTCGATGTACCTCCGCGAGACGCTCGGCGGCGACAAACCCTCTCTTCCGACCTCGGTCGCAGCAGCAGACTCTTGCGAACGGCAGCTGCCTGTCGCCCGGCAAAGAGTCCTCGTCGGACCGAGGATGACAGGTGAGCGACGCGCAGGACGTAGCGACGACGTCGCTGCCGTTTCGGCAGCATTGCTGCTGGATCCCGAGCTGGCGCGCGATGATGAGTTCTTGTTCGCAGGCCGCATCGTCTTCATAGGCGCCACTCATTCGGCGTCGCGCGATTTCTGGCTGACGACGAGCGGCGTGCTCCCGGGGATTGAGCTGGTCGCAAACACGGTTCGATACGCTCAGTTTGGAGAAGAGCCGGGTGTTCGGGGCGAGACCTTCTTTCGGGTGCTGACCCTGGCGCTCTTCGCGAGTTTCCTTATCGCTGCACACCGATTGCGCGCGCTCGTCGCGCTCGCGATATCGATGATCGCTGTATTGCTGGTCGTGTTCCTAGCGACGCGAACGGGGTATCTGCGTGTGTTCGACGCAATCGAAACCGCCATCCTACTGTTCGTACTCACGCTGGCGACCAAGGCCATCTTCGATTTGGTGGAAGACATCGTTCGTGCCTGCCGCGACCCTTCGCACGAACGCAGTCGTTTCCGCCGCGCATTGAGCGCACTCGTTCGAGCGGAGGAATAGACATGCGCACGATCATGACGAGCATTGCGCTCGCAGGCATATCGATATTGCTGGCACCGAAGTGCGAAGCGGGCGACCGCAGCATCGGGGTGATCGGTGAGTATCGCCCGGCGGCAGCGCGCCTCGTGTTGAAACGTGCACCGGATGGTCGTGAGATTCCAATTCGCATCGGCACGATCGTTGCTGCGGAGGATAGCGTGACGCTGCCTGCGGGCGCGTCCGTCGTCGTTCAACTCGCGAGCGGGGAGCGCAAGCAGTTCAGCGGGGCAGGAACTTTTCAGATGCCGAAATCGAATACGCTGGGGACGCTCGCTCGGTTCTTCGAGTCGATCTCCTCGTTGTTCGATGACGAGTACCGTCTAGAAGGTACTGCGGCCTCGCGCGGCGCAGAGCAATGCGATGAGAATGCGACAGTCGATTCGATGGAAATCCCCTTGCTCGCACACGGTGCAAGCATGACGGCTGGCACGCGCGATCTGCCGCTCGCGTGGACCGCTGGATGCGGGCCTTTCCAAGTCGAGCTCTGGTCAGCTTCGAAGGGTTCTCTGGTGCGCGAGCGCACGACGGAGCACCGATTGCGTCTCGATGCGATCCCATTCGAGATCGGCGATCATCGCGTGACGATCATCGATAGCAGAGGACGCAAGATCGAGCGCGTGCTCACGGTCGTAGATCAAGCGCCTCGGATGCCTTCCGACCTCGCCAACGACACGAGCGCGCTCGGAACCATTGCGCAAGCCATCTGGCTTGCGGAGCAGGATGGCGGCCGTTGGCGGATCGAAAGTTTCGATCGCCTGCGCCCTTTGATTCGCGGGGGCAATGAGCTTGCCGGTGCAATCGGCGATGGCGTCTTGTGGGGAATGGCGCGCGACTAACGCCCGTCTCCGACGATCACGAATGGCCCCCAGTACGAAGGATGTGCTTCGATCGCGCTCGCGGTGCCCTGTTTCCTCACCGATTGCATCGCAGCTTGTAGACTGCTAGCGAGGGTTGCGTGCTCCTCGCGCGATCGTTCGATGGTGCCGATCGATAGCTGTACCGCCGCCCCTGACATCACGGGCCAATGACTCGCCATCAGCGAGCGCGCGCCGGCGGTGAAGAATGCCTGCGCCAAGCCCGAGAACGCCTCCGCACGTGGAATATTGTCGGCACCTGCGGTATTGCACGCCGAGAGGATGACGAGGTCTGCCTCGAGTGTCAGGGCCGCGATCTCGCGGCTCGTGAGAATGCCCTCGAAGCGATCCTGACTGTCGAGATTCAACGTAAGCATGAGTGCAGGCTCGTTGACGTTGCGGATTTCGTTGGCGAGAAATCCGTGCGTCGCGAGCGCGATGATGTCGTAGTTGCGCAAGTTGTCCGCGGTGAATCGCGCTTCGCTCGCATCGGGCCCGAGCCACAGGGTCGATCTCGATTCTCCTATCAAGCGCGCGATCGCTCTCATCTCGTCAGCCGATTCCGCGAGCTTGGGCAACTGCGTGAGCTCTCGACCTTCCATACTGCCCGCCAAGTCATACGACTTGGCACGCGAAGAGCGGCTGAGCTCCTCGTAGGACAGCATCGGCGCACCGACTCCGAGGAATCTCGGTGCGGCCTTGGCTGCGAGGCCTCTGTCGCGTTGCGAAGGGAACAACGATAAATCCGCCAACACGGAGAAGGCGTAGCGATCGACCAGGAACTGCGTTGCGTTCAGCTCTGCAGCGGATTTGAGCGTTCCTTTCGGCGGCGGCGCGCTCACGAGAACTGCAGGCGGTACGCCGCTCAGCGGCCCATGCCCATACCAGATCACCTTGGTGATGCCTTTGAGTCCCGCTGCGGACGGCGCGAAGATCAAGCGGTAAAGCTCGTGAGCCACTGCCGCATCGAACTCGGGTAGCGGCGTCGTTTGCGGATTGCTCGATGGGGCGAGCCCGGCCCTGAGGCGTTCGACCTTCTTACGCAGCTCTCGTTCGCCCACGGCGTGTCGCGTGAGCGTTGCACCGCTTCGCGAGATCGACCACACGTACAGATCGAGCGGAGTGGAAAGCGTCACGATCAACGCTTCATCTGACTCTAGGCGGTTCTGAAACTCTGCGATGGATACGGGTCGAGGCGTTGCAAGCTCGGCAACGTTAGGTGCCTTCTCGCGCAATAGCTTCGTGTATCGATCGAATGCCGAGTTCGCTTCGGTGTAGAACACGTCGAGCAGCATGAATGCGTTCCAGAGCGCAGTGCCCTCAGGAAGCGCGCCGCTCGGCGGCACCGCGAGTGCGTTCAGGAGACCTCGGAGCACGCTCGCATTGCGTGTCACCATCCAGAAGAAGCGTTGCACGTGCGGTCGTGCCGCCGGGTCGATGGGAGTACGATTGAGCTCTGCCTCGAGCACAGCGAGTGTCGACCTGCCGAACGAGCGCAGTTGAGCAAGTTTGAAGGTCGTATCGACGAGCTCACCTTGCGAGCGTGGCATTGCAGGGTATAGCGAAGCGAGCGAGTGTAGGCTCCGGTCGACCTTGTCGTGCAGGATGAGTCGGTCGCGCGCCGCGGCGACGAACTGTCGTTGCGCCTGCCTGAGCGTTTGCTCATACAGCGTGCTGTACGTTGCTGCTGTCTGCGCGCCCCATGCGGGGTCGTGCCGCGCAAGCGTGCCCAGATCTTCGCTGCGCATACGAGCGCGCATCTCGAAAGCGTTTCGGTACATCGGCATCGATAACCGCTCGAAGCGCGACTGATCGTGCATGACACTCGACGCATGGGTTTCGTACTGAGTCCCTTCCTGATACTGCTGCTGAGCCTCTGCGAGCCTCGCGAGCGCCAGCAGCGCCTCGAATTCCACGTGTATGTCGTTGAGCGTGTCGGGCGGTGTCTTCGATTGAATCAGCGACTTCAGCTTCACGGCGTCCGAGGCCATGTTGCGATCAGGCGTCGTGCGAGAGAGTACAGCGATCGTGCGCCACGCTGCCTCCTGAGTCGGCGTCCGTCCGCTCGTCGTGAGCGCTTGCAACGCGAGTTTCCGTGCGTTCGCCTGTTCGCCCAATGCAAGCATCCCTCGTGCGGCTTCCGAGAGGAGCAGAGTCGCCCGATCCTGCTGATTCGTACGCAGCGCTGCTCCCGCGTCGTTCACGATGCGCGTCGTGATGAGAGCGATGCCGGTGCGTGCTTGCGGCTCGAGAGCGATCGCGCGCAGGCCGAGTATGAGTGGCCAATCCTCGACCGATTGCGTGGCGGGTCGATCGGTGTAGAGGTTGACGAGCTCGCTTGCCAGGCGATCGGCCGCTGCCGGCAAGCCAAGCTCGACTGCGACGTCGATCATGCGCGCATACGCACACGCGGCGATTTGCCTGAACGCAGCATCGCCGGTATCGCGGGCGTAGTGATGGGCGAGCGCGAACATCGCGGCGTAGGTGTCTCCGCGTAATCGCTGATCGTTGATCTCGTCCGCCCACCAGGCGATCGAAGCGAGGAGCGTCAGATGACGAAACTTGAGATGTCTCGCATCCGAGCTCGGCGCGCGGAAGAAGTTCGTGATGTATTTGATGTCGCGAGGGGATCGCACGACCGGTGCGGCGAGTGACTCGCGTTCCAGCGCGCTTGCCGAACCGATGCAAAGCATCTCCGCTTCGGCCTGCCCGAGCCAAGTGCTTTTTTCGCGGGCCTCGCACAGGGAAGGTCCGATGCCGATGACGAGAAGAGCCGCGATGAGCGCTCGCACCCGCGAGTGTCGCGAACCGAAGCCCACGAGGCGCGAGGCCAGCGATCGGCGTTGCGCCGCATAGCTCATGTGATCTTCCCGCGTCAGTTATTCTTATGTTTCTAAAGGTGGCAGATTCGGAATCGATCGTCCAGACGAGCAGGGGCATTTATCGGTCGAGACCACGCGACCTTTCTCTACCGTCGGCGTCCACGAACCTCTGCGGACACGGGAAGTCCGGGTTTGAGATGTATGATGTCGAGGTGATCTCCAATCCCATAGATCGACCTCCGACGCATTCACGTTGGCTGATCCTCGCGGACGATCGAACGGGGGCTGCGGATTGCGCGAGTGCGTTTGCCTCACGCGGCCTGAGCACAGTCGTCGCGTGGTCCGGCGAAAGAAGTCGAGATATTCCGCACGCCGATGTCGTTGCCTACGATGCTCGAACGCGCGAGCTCGACGCGGCGGCTGCGATCGCGACACAAAGGCACGTGCTCGAGCGCTTCGCCGGGTCCGGCGGCCGGCTGTACAAGAAGATCGATTCGACTCTTAGAGGTCATCCGGCAGCGGAGATTCGCGCGACTTTGGATTGGCTCAAGGAAACGACGGGGAGAGCTTTTGCGGTACTCGCGCCTGCGTTCCCGGCGACCGGTCGCACGACGTTCAACGCTCACCTGTACCTGAACGGTGAATCGCTCGAGCGCTCGGAGCTCTGGCGCCACGATCGCACGTACGAGAATGCGAATCTTCTGGATATGCTAGCGAGTTCTCGCGTGAGCGCAATGCACATCCCGCTGCAAACCGTAGAGGCGGGCGCGCTTGTGCTACGAACTCAGCTCGAACAATGCGGAAAGCATAGCGATTGTGTCGTCGTCTGCGATGCCGTCACGCAGGCAGACCTAGAGTCGATCGCGCTGGCCGCATCCGCTACGGAAGCCTTGCTCATCGGAAGCGCGGGACTTGCCCACGCGCTTGCCTCCCAGGTAGCGCTGCGGCCCAAAGAGGCGCTTCGTTTCTCGCGATCTTTCCAAGGCACGCTCGTCGTGGTGGGTTCGCTCGCCCAGCAATCGCGGTCGGCGGCCCGTGTGTTGGCAGAGAGTGGCGAGGCACGTCATGTCCGAATCGATGCACACTCGTTACTCGACGGTCACGCACTAAACATCGGCCCTATCGTGAGCGCGCTCGACGCGGGTACCGATGTATTACTCGAGCTGATGGCGCGAGAGCGCCCTGACCCGTCGATGGTGACTGTGCTCGTCGATCGATTGGGCGGGGTTTTGTCTTCGGTGGGAAGTCATATCGGGGCCCTGGTTGCAACCGGAGGGGAAACCGCGGCGGCGATGCTCGATCACCTGCGGGTCCATGCGATGCGACTGGTCGGGGAGATCGAGCCCGGAATCGTGCTCGGAGTATCGCAAGGTGAGCGCACGATTCCAGTCGTCACGAAAGCCGGGGCGTTCGGCGACGAGGGCACTTTGCTGCGCATCGCCCGCCGGTTGCGTCGAATCAAAACCACAGGACTCGTTGAATGAGCCTTCCAACGATCGCAATCACGATGGGCGATCCTTCCGGCATCGGGCCGGAGATCATCATGAAGGCGCTTACGCGTGACGATGTGCACGCGATCTGTCGGCCGCTCGTGGTTGGCGACGCTGAGCGCTTACGGATGGCGGCCAACATCGTGAGTGCGCCGCTGTCTGTCGATGCGCTCGACGATCCAGGGCACGCAAGTTTTGCGCGCGATCGCGTGCAGTGCATCGATCTTGCGCTCGTTCCCAAGCATCATCCATTTGGCGAGGTGTCTGTGCTTTCCGGAGAAGCGGCGTATCGATATATCGAGCGAGCGGTGAAGCTCGTGGAGCGCGGCCAGGCGCAAGCGATCTGCACCGCGCCTTTGAGCAAGGAAGCACTGCACGCGGCCGGTCACGAGTTTCCAGGTCACACCGAGTTGCTTGCCGCGCTGACGAACACGCCAGAAGTGTCGATGATGCTCGTCGCGCCAAAGCTGCGGGTCATTCACGTGACGACGCATATGGGATTGCTCGATGCGATCGAGCGGATCGACGCTGCGCTCGTGGAACGAACGATTGCGCGTGCTCATGCGACGCTCGTGAAAGCGGGCATCGCCGCTCCGCGCATCGGGGTATGCGGCATCAATCCGCATGCAGGGGAGGGCGGATTGTTCGGACGGGGCGAAGAAGCGACGAAGATCGAGCCTGCGATCGTTCGATGTCGAGAGCGAGGGTGGAACGTCAAAGGTCCGCTGCCCGCCGACACTTTGTTCTTCCTCGCTGCCCGCGGTGACTACGACATCGTCGTCGCGATGTATCACGACCAGGGCCATGGACCGGTGAAAGTTCTCGGCTTGGAAGCCGGTGTGAATATCACAGTCGGATTGCCGGTCATCCGGACATCCGTCGATCACGGCACCGCGTTCGATATCGCTGGAAAAGGCGTTGCCGATGAACGCAGTCTCGTCGAAGCGCTTCGGCAAGCGGCCGACCTGGCGCCGGCAGCGCCCTAGCAACTAGGGCGATGGCGCGCCGTACTGCAGGTGCGTGACTCGCGCGGGGCTGCGGCTGCAACGACACAGTTGCAGAACATACAGGTTGTCGAATTCCGCATCGCCGATCTCCGGCAGAGTCGGACCGTCCAGCGCTGCGATGATGGGAGTCACCGTGTTGCTGTGTCCGACCACGAGCACGGTGGAGCCGGCGTGACGCCTGACTTCGCGCGCAAACGCCTCGATATCGTTGCCCGGAAGCGCGATAGGCGTTAAACCCAAGGCGGTGGCAAGCAGCTGTGAAGTTTGTTCCGCGCGAACGGCTTCGCTGCGGATGATGGCTCTAACGCCCGCGCGCTCCGCGGCGTGCACCAATGCCTGAGCGCGCACGTGCCCGGCGGCAGTCAGCTCATCGAGTGTCCCGTTGCGATCGGCGTGCCGCACGAGCAGGACTGTGGATTGCACGCCGCAATACCACCAGAACACACCGGCCGCGATCGCCACGAGCAACCCTGCGGCGATGATATAGATCCAGCGTTGAGTCAACACGCAGTGCCTCCAGGATTGCGCCGGCAGGGATGGCGCGACGCACCAGTAAACTACATTAGTAAACTACATTCCTCTAGTGTTGGTACTGGGCGATAGACAACGACGTAGACGATACTGTCTTGACGGCACGCTCGCCGGCGAGCATCGTCGTACGAAAGGGGGCCTTCTATGCGTGGTGTGCTGGCCGTCGCTATCGTTTGGGCGATCTGCGTCCATGCTGCCGAGTGGGAAGGATACGAACGATTGTCGCGCGAGCAGGTATTGCAGCGCGTATCGCAAGCGAGCTCGGCGCCGCCGGATTTATACGCAAAGAATCTATCCGGCGTGAATCTGGCTGGCATCGACTTCAAAGGTGCGAACCTCTCTGCCGCGGTCTTGAACGAAGCCACATTGATCGGGGCGAACTTGAGCGATTGTCATCTCAACGTCGCGTTCCTGCAGCGCGCGAACCTGACCGGTGCCTCGCTCAGGCAGGCTGTATTGTTCTCCGCACAGATGCAGGAAGGTATCTTCAAGGATGCTGATTTGGCGGGGGCGCGATTGATCGGCGATCTTCGCGATGCGGATCTATCCAACGCGAAGCTGACGAATATCAATGCCGCAGCCGACATGAAGAATCAATCCATGGGGCTCATGCGCACGAACATCGTGAGCGCGACGGCAATCGAAGCCGATCTCTCAGATTCGGATTTTTCGCGATCGAATCTCACGTTCACGGATTTCACGCGCGCGAAGTTCATGCGCACGAAGCTCTATCGAGCTGATTTGAGCGGCGCACGCTTGGTGGACGCCGACTTGAGCGGCGCGGACCTGCGGGATGCCACGCTGATCGACGCCGATTTCACGGGAGCGAACCTGACGGACGCGGATCTGTCCGGCGCGAACTTCCAGGGCGTCCGCGGACTGCAGGACGCCGTCACGAGCGGGGCCCGGGGTCTGCCCTGACCGAAGCGTTGAGCTACTTGTCTCGCATCATCGTGATGCTCGCGCGCGTTCCGCTTCGATCCGAGGCCCATTCGGCTGCGCCGCCGAGCTCGCGCGCGAAGCTCAGGACGAGTCGCTTGCCGCGTCCTGCGTTCGCATCGCGCGGCATGCCGATGCCATTGTCCGTCACTTCGAGCCGCAGCGAAGCAGGCAGGACGCTGAAGTTGATCTCGATCTCACCTTCGCGCCCGTGCGGAAACGCGTATTTGACCGCGTTGGTCACGAGCTCGTTGATCGCAAGGCCCAGCAGTACGGCATGCGAAGAGTCGAGTGGGTAAGGCGCAGCGTTGCAGCGAATGACGATCTGACCGCGGCCTGACATCGTCGTACGCAGATCGGCCGCGAGCGCTTGAATGAAATCGGCCGCATCCACCCTCGTCGCACCTTCTTCGAGTTGCAGACGATCGTAGACTCGGGCGAGTACCTGCAGTTGGGAGATCGCGCCCTCCAAGGCCTCGCGACTGCGATCGTCCGCCGCCTTCTGGCGCCCGGCGTAGAGTAGCGCGGCGATCGTCTGCAGATGGTTCTTGACGCGATGGTTGATATCGTTCAGCAGCAGCTGCTTCTGCGCGTTCGTGGTCTTCAGGCGATCTTCGATAATCTTGCGCTCCTGAATGTCGCGAGCGACACCGATCACTCCCACGACTTCACTGCCGCCGCCGTACCAGGGCGATTTAGTCGTGAGGTAGATTCGCATCGTGCCGTCTGGGTCGGGCAGCTCTTCTTCGAGAACGAGCGTGCGCCCCGTCTGCAATACCTCCTGGTCCGTGCGCATTACGCGTTCGGCGTCCTCCGCTCGTCGCATGAGATCCGCGTCGCATCGTCCGATCACTTGTTCTTTGGGTCTCGCAAAGATGCGGCCGGTTGCTCGATTCGCGTGGACGTATCGTCCTGCTCGATCCTTCACGAAGATCGAGTCCGGAGTACCTTCCATGATGTCGTTCATCAGCGAAAGGTGGAGCCGACTCTGTCCCTCTGCTGCGGCCAGCGCATCGAGCGCTTCGTGAAGTTGATCGACCGTTTTTCGCAGCGCCTCGATGATCCCCGCCGTCAGAGCGCCCGTGATGATGAACGACGCGAGGCGGATCAGCTCGCCCACGTTCTGCAATGCGAAAGAGTCCTGGGGAGTGACGAAGAAGTACACGCCCAGGACCGAGCTCAGTGCGACAGCCAAGAATCCGGAGCCGCGGTCGAACAGGAAGGCCGCCAGAATGACCGACGGCACGAACATCAGAAACAGCGGAAGGTGCTCGGGATCTTCGATCGCACTGAGTGCGTAGCGCACGGCAAAGCAGGCGAGCACGATCAGTGCGGTGAGAAGATATCTCACCCACACTGGCAACCCTCGCAGCGGTCGCAGCCGTTTGACCAGGTCGACGAACATGCCATGAAACACGCACGGTGCTGCGCGCGTTCCCGTCGATGGGCGATTACGGCAGGAGTGTGTCTCGATCGCTACTCGCGTGACCGAGTCGCTCGAGGGACCAGTATGCGAGCAGAAGTGCAGCCCAGCACGCCGCCAAAAAGATCGGAATGGACTCCAGATTCGAACGTTGCGCGAGCACGCCCGATAATGCCGGCAGCGCGGCGATACCTACTGCGGCGATGGAGACCTGTGCGCCAACGGCATTGGCCGTGTGCTTCGCGCCGAGCCGGGCCGGCGTCATCGCGATCATGCACGGGAAGATTGGCCCGGACGCAAACCCCAGTATCGCGATGGCTGCGATGTCGGCCGCAGGATGGATTTGCAACGCAACCAGAACGATGGCGATCAATGACGTGAGCATGCTCGCCCAGACCACGAGCGCCGGTCGCGTGTTCACGGGGAGGAAGGCATAACCGAGACGGCTTGCGAACAATCCAGACCAATATAACGAGACCGCCAAACCCGCGGAGGTCGTCGCGAACTCGCGTTGCTCGTAGAGGAGAGAGAAGATCCACGCGCCCGCTGCAGCTTCGCATCCGGTGTACAGGAGAAAGACGACCAGCGATAGCTGTACCTGCGACAGACGCAATGTCTCTAGATACCCCACCGGGCCGTGATCGGGGTGATGAATGTTCAAGGCACCCCATTGCTTGCGAGCGCTCATGAAGGCGAGTGCCAGCGCGACTTCCACTGCCACGACGATCCAGTAGCCGTAGCGCCAGTCGTGGCCATGCACGAGGATGGCCGTCATCAATGCAGGGCCGAGCGCTGCACCCACGCCATAGAACGCATGCAGCACATTCACGACTCGGGTGCTGTATTGAACTGCGGCGTAGGTGTTGATGGCAGCATCGATCGCGCCGCCACCGAAGCCTGTCAGGACTCCAATGGCAACGATCACGAGCCATGAAGGCGCAATCGTGTAACCGAACAACGCAAGGCCTGTGAGCGCACACGATGCGGCGAGCAGCGCACCGATTCCGGTTCTTGCGAGAATCGATCCCGTCGCGGCGCTCGCGACGACGTAGCCTGTCGTGGTCGCGATGTAGAGCGGCCCCAGCGCGCTGATCGGCAAGTTGAAGTCGGCGCGAATCGCGGGCCACGCAACGCCGATCAAGGCGTCGGGCAAACCGAGCGCGATGTATCCAACGAAGGTGAGTGCGAGCAGCAGGTGGGGGTGGCGCGGCGAACTTTGAGTCATCGATCGGTAGCGCGCGTGCGCGTGGCACAAGGTCCGCTACATTGAACGAAAGTGGATCGAGGGACCAGCAGCATCCTTACATTGCGATAAGCGGGCTGTTACGCCCACGTACGAATGCCGATGACGCCGTACGAGGCGAGATAGCCGACGATCATCAGATGAACGAGCGCGAAAACGGCGGCGTACCAGTACGGCAGATTCTTACGCGTGCGATTCTTATTTCGAAGCAGCTCGAAAATCCCGAGCAGCACGGCGGCGGGATAACTCAGCGACAAGAGGAGTATCCCAACCGATAGAGGAGAGATCGTCCCGACGTATTTCAGGAACGCGCCGGCAGATGCGACCATGAGTAGCAGCCCGATCAGAACCGCAGTGCTGATGAGCGGCCACAGCCGCAGCCACGCTCGCCCATCTGTGCTCGTCTTCGCGGCGAAGCGCCGATAGCACCAGACGAGCAGCGCGACGAATCCGATCAGCGTCATCGCGAGCACCGCGATCAACACGCCGAATTTCGCGAACACCGTCCACGTGGGCACACGTTTCAATAAGAGACTGTTCACCTGCAAGGCAGGGCCGGCAAGCGGATCCTCCACGACCGCGATCGCTGGCAAGCCATGCCAGGCATCGACGAGCGTGCGCTCGTTCGTGGCGTAATCGTTGCTGGTCCAGCTCGCGAAGAGGGGCTTACGATGGAGAAAGTCCTCATCGCTCCAGATCTTCGTGACTCCGAACAGGTCGAAGAGAAAAGCCAGCATCTCTACCCGATTATTGAGGGGCTGGTAGTAACCCTCTATCGATCTGAACTGCTCAGGCAGCACGAGGCGTTGAGGTTCGGAAGTGGGATGGTCCTTGAGGATGAAGCCGCGCAGCAGATCCGAGATTCGGCCGATCGCTGCGCCGTTACCGCTGTTGATCATCACGACGTAACCGTGGCCGAGCTCCTTGACGTACGCGAGCTCGGACAATCCGCCCTGCACACCGCCGTTGTGGCCGTGAAAGGCCACATTGAGATTCTTGTAGCCGCTCGTGTAGTTCGCGAGACCATAGCCGCCTTGCACGCCGACCTCGGAGCCGAGCGTCGTGCCGGGGATCTCCATTCGGTCGATCGCCGGTTCGGATACGAGAGCCGTCGTCGATGTCGCGCCTCGCAGCAGAAGGAAATGCAGGAACTTCGCCATGTCGAGTGCCGAGGAATTGATCGATCCCGAAGCTCGATAGATGAGCTGCCAATAATCTTGCGCTCGCGGACCTACATATAACTGCGCGCCGCGCTCCTTATAGGCATCTGTCTTGAAGTAGCTCGTCGAGTCCATCCCGAGCGGCGCGAAAAAGGATCTGTCGATGTAGTCCTCGAAACGCTCGCCCGTGACGCGCTCGACGATATACGCAGCGACGGCGGGGCCGGCGTTGCAGTAGGCGTGCCGAGTGCCCGGCATCCATCGCGACACGCGAGAGTGCGGGTGATAGGCGAGCGCTTCTTCCAGGGTCATCGAGTCCGGGGCCACATACGCATACTCAGTCGTGTGAATGTCATCCCAGCCGGTCGTGTGCTCGAGCAGGTGCGCGATGCGAACGGGGTGCGTGTCCTCCCATGGGTTATCGAATTCGACGCCGGGCGCGTAGTCGCGCACTTTGCCGTCGAGCGAGAGCCGTCCTTCCTCTTCGAGCTTCAAGATCGCGAGCGCGGCGAACATCTTCGAGATCGAGCCGATCCGAAAGAGCGTGTGCTCGTCCGCAGCTTTGTTCTTCTCGATGTCCGCTTTGCCCCAACCGGCAACCCAATAGGGACCTTCCTTGTTGACGAGCGCGATGCCGACCGCAGGCGTGTGGGTCTCATCGAGAATCACATCGATGCGGCTGCGAAGCTCATCGACGGTTTGGGGTGGACGCTCCTCTTCTGCCGCAACGCAGAGTTGGGAACAGAGGACCGAGATCATGAATAGAGCCGCTCTTCGCATCGTTGTTCTCGTTCTTAAGGCCGCACGAGGCCGGCGTGTTCGTCCCTAACTACGTTTCTTTCCGCGGTCAAGTAGACCAGGAAGTTGCTTGCAGCGGAAGGCTTCGCCCGTGACCGCGCGACATACCACGCCGAAATCCGAAGAGTGCTGGATGCGATTGCCCTCTTGGACGACTCCCTCTTGGACATCCAAGTTAGGGAACGTCTTTCCGAAACCCGCCTACTCACGATTCAGCGATGCGGCCTCGAGAAGCACCGAGGCGTGATCTCGGATTCGGGTGCGCACGAGCGCCTGAATATTCACGCGTCCTTCACGCTGGCCCCGACGTGATTTTCACGACGTGTATTGAAGATTGCCTCACGACCGACGCACACGACGACCGACGCACAAGGGAATAGAAGACGATGAAGTGGATATTCGCGCGACGACTCCGACCATTCGTCTTGCTTGCGGCGGCGGTCAGCTTTGCGCTCAACATCACGATGCTGGCGCCGGCCATTTATATGATGCAGGTCTTCGACCGCGTCTTTACGAGCGGCAGCATCGAAACACTCGGCATGCTCGCCGGTCTCGCGCTGCTCTTCCTCGTACTAGGCTACTTCCTGGATACCGTGCGCGCTCGTGCGCTTGCTTGGGCAGGCCGATCGCTGGATTGCAAGCTCGCGCCGGAAGCCATCCACGATTCTATCGAGCAGGCAGCTCGTGGCCCGGGCCGCATCGATACAGATGCCATCAAAGACATCGCGCAGCTGCGGGCATTTCTCAGCGGCTCAGGCGTGCTCGCGCTTTTCGATGCGCCTTGGCTGCCCATCTATCTGCTCTTCATCACGCTCATGCATCCGATGCTGGGTCTGACGGCCGCCTTCGGGGCGCTCGCCTTGGCGGCGCTCGGCGTGCTCACCGATCGCATGACACGCGAGCAAGCGGAGGAATCGGTGCGTCGCTCACGAGAATCGGTACGCCTCGCCGAGAAGCTCGCCCGCAACGCGGAGGTCGTGTTCGGGATGGGCATGACGAGAACGGTAGTGGGCCGCTTCAGCGATCATCACGATGAGCTCTTGGCCGCGCAACAGCGCCACACTCACATTTCAACTGCGTTGTCGGCGTTCGGTCGAGCACTTCGCCAGATTCTGCAAGTCGTCATGCTTGCCGTCGGCGCGTGGTTAGTGATCGAGATGAAAGCGACCGCGGGCGTCATGATCGCGGCGACCATTCTGCTCGCACGCGCGCTGCAGCCTGTCGAGCATCTGATCAGCGGCTGGCGCGGTCTGCTCAACGCGCGCGGCGCTTGGCAGCGTCTCGAAGAGAGGGAGGCTGGGCATTCCACGGCTTTCAAGCTCGATCTTCCGAGCCCCACGGGTCGTGTGGAGCTCGAACGCATCTCGTACAGCTTTGCACCGACTCGTCCGCCTCTTATCAAGAACATCAGTTTGTCGCTCACTGCAGGAGAAAGCCTGGGGGTCATCGGCGCGAGCGCATCCGGGAAAACAACGCTGCTGCGCCTCATCCTGGGCGTGTGGCGTCCAACTGCGGGTGTAGTGCGTCTCGATGGCGCCGACATCTCTCGCTGGGATCGTGACGCGCTCGGCGAGCACGTTGGCTATCTTCCTCAGGACGTCGAGCTGTTCGCCGGAAGCGTTGCCGAGAACATCGCTCGGCTCGAGCAACCGCTGGATGCAGCAGCGTCGGAAACCATCGTCAGCGCTGCGCGCCTCGCGCATGCGCACGAGATGATCCTGCAGCTACCCGATGGCTACGACACACAGATCGGGGAAGGCGGCGCAGTGCTCTCGGGCGGCCAACGCCAGCGCATCGCACTTGCGCGTGCGTTGTTCGGCGAGCCGAGACTCGTGGTGCTCGATGAGCCGAATGCGAACCTCGATGCGCAAGGCGAGGCGGCGCTCTTGGCTGCACTCGCCGAGCTCAAAGCGCGCGGGGTAACCGTCATCATGGTCACCCACAACCTGCAGCTGATGACCGCGCTCGACAAACTCTCGGTATTGAGGAGCGGCGGACTCGAGATGTTCGGGGCAAGCACCGCGGTGCTCGCTCGGTTGCGTGCAGCATCGACTACTCGCGTCGTGTCGTTCCCGGGCACAGCAAAGAACACGGAGGTGCTCGCATGAGCGCGTCTACTCACACGTTCGCCACGCTCTTGAAGACGAGCGAAGCAGATCCGCATGAACAGCACGAGCTGAAGCGACTCACGCGCCGCACGGTGCTGCCGTTAGGTATCGCCGGCCTGTTGATCGCGGCGTGGTCGTTCGCGGCGCCCCTATCGGGCGCGATCATTGCTGCCGGCAAGCTCAAGGTCGAGCTCAATCGTAAGACCGTGCAGCACCAGGAAGGCGGCATCGTGCGCAAGATCCTCGTGCGCGATGGTGAGCGCGTGAAGGCAGGACAACCGTTGGTCGTCATCGGCGATGTTCGCACCGAGGCCGAGCTCAACCTGCTGGTCGATCAGTTGAGCTCCGAACGCATTCGCAATGCGCGCGCGACGGCTGAGGCCGCACTCGCGCATTCGTTCGATGTGCCTACCGGCCTGAGTCCGTCGCCGCAGGTCACGGAGTACGTGGCTCGCGAGCGCGCTTTGTTCGACGCACGCCGGCGTACGCTCGATGAACAGATCGGATCGCTGCAGTCGCAGCGTCGAGATGCACAAGCGCAGGCCGCGGCGCTCGAGAAACAGATCGAGTCGACCGAGACGGCCGCGACACTTGCAACCGAGGAGCTCGAGATCAACGACAAGCTCGTGCGCGATGGATTTATCCAACGCGCACGTCTGCTTGAGCTGCGACGTACGCAGGCCGACTACCGAAGCAGGCTCGCGGAGAGTCAAGGCGATCTTGCTCTCGCGCGGCAACGCATCGGCGAGCTGCATGCGCGCATCGTTCAGACGCGCAATCAATATCAACAGCAAGCGGCCGACGAGGCCAAAGAGGCGAGCGCGAGAGTGCGCGAGCTCGAAGAGCGCGTACGTCCGTCGCAGGACCAGGCGGAGCGCCAGTACGTTCGCGCGCCGGTCGATGGTCAAGTGATGTCGCTGCAGGTTTCCGCCGTAGGCGAAGTGGTCGGTCCGCGTGAGCCGATCCTCGATGTCGTGCCGACGCACGAGAAGCTCGTGGTCGAAGCGAATGTTCGGCCCCAGGACATCAATCACGTTCGCGTCGGCGCGCTCGCCGATGTGCGTCTCACCGCGTTCGACGCGCGCACGACGCCGCTGCTTCCTGGCAAGGTCGTTTTCGTCTCTCCGGATCGCTTGACTGCGCCGGAAGGCGGCGAGTCGTGGTTCGTCGCGACAGTGGAAGTCGATGCGGGCTCGCTCGATGAGCACGCAGACATTCGCTTGCATGCCGGCATGCCCGCTGAGCTCTACGTGAAAACGCACGAGCGAACGCTCTTCGAGTACCTCGTCGAACCGCTCAGCGCCTTTGCGCACAAGGGAATGCGCGAGCCATGAAGCGCCCAATGACGAGTGCGACGAAGTGATGCAGTGATGAGTGACGAAGTCGTAAGGCGCGCTGGGCCGCGCTCTAGCTACAGCCTCTAGTCAAACAAAGGAGTTTGAGTTCATGCGTAAGTCGAATCGCGGCGAGTCCGCAACGAGCGATGTGATCGCGCTCGGTCAACAGGAAGCAGTTCTGGGCCTCGAGCAGGCGAAGCCTCTCGGCCAGCTACCAAGAGGATCGGTGTACTCGCGCTCGCCCGACCAGGCGTCCGAGATCGCGATGCGATCGCTTGGAGTTCCACTCGAGCTCCGCGATGGGAGTGCAGAAGGTGATGTCTCGATTCAAGCCGTGGTGGCGACGTTCACGCCCAGCTCGGGCGTGCTCAGCGTGTTCGGCGATTCGCTCGACAATACGACGCAGGTGTCACGTAACGCAGCAGGGACTCTGCTCGTCAACGATGGTGCGGTTCCCATCGCGGGTGGCACCCCTACGGTCGCGAACACTTCATTGATTCAGGTGTTCGGGCAGGGGGGCAACGACACGATCCGGTTGAACGAAGCGCAAGGCGCGCTGCCGCGCGCCAACTTGTTCGGCGGTGCGGGCAACGACACGGTGATCGCCGGCTCTGGCTCGGACATGTTGTTCGGACAATCGGGCAATGATCGCTTGGAAGGCAAGGGCGGCAACGACTTCTTGTTCGGCGGCACCGAGAACGATACGTTGATCGGTGGCGCGGGTGACGATCAGATGTTCGGCGAGAGCGGTGACGATCGCATGATCTGGAATCCTGGCGACGGCACGGATCTCATGGAGGGAGGCTCGGGCACCGATACCGCCGAAGTGAATGGGGGCGGCGGGGCGGAGACGTTCACGGCGACCGCGAACGGCACTCGTGTGCGGTTCGACCGGCTCAACCCCGCGCCGTTCGCAATCGACATCGGCACCTCGGAGAATCTCGTCGTCAATATGAATGGCGGCGACGACACGTTCTCGGCGACTGGCAATCTCGCGGCGCTGATCAAGATCACCGTCGACGGCGGGGCTGGCAATGACACCATCCTTGGAAGCAACGGCGCCGATCTGCTCTTGGGTGGGGATGGCAACGACTTCATCGATGGCCAACAGGGCAACGATGTGTCCTTCCTCGGCGCCGGCAACGATGTGTTCCAGTGGGATCCGGGCGATGGCAGCGACATCGTCGAAGGCCAAGCGGGCAATGATCGGATGCTGTTCAACGGCAGCGCGGCCAACGAGATCCTCCAAACGTCCGCGAACGGGCAGCGGGTGCTGTTCACTCGCAACATCGGCAACATCGTGATGGATCTCGATGACGTCGAACGCATCGATCTCAATGCCCTGGGCGGTACCGACACCGTCATCGTGAACGATCTGAGTGGAACTGACGTCACCGATGTGAACGTCAATCTCGCTGGAACGATCGGTGGCACGGCAGGCGATGCTGCAGCGGACGTCGTGATCACCAATGGCACGAACGGCAGCAACGCGATCGACATCGTCGGAAGCGGCTCTTCGTATTCCGTGCTCGGTCTGCCTGCGCGCGTGAACGTTACGAGCTCGGAAGGCGCGAACGATTCGCTCGTGATCAATGCGCTCGGCGGCGACGATACGATTACCGCGGCGACATTGCCCGCCGGCATTGCCAAGCTCACGATCGATGGCGGTGCAGGCAATGACACGATCTTCGGCAGCCAGGGCGCCGATGTGTTCCTCGGCGGCGACGGTAACGACTTCATCTTCGGCGACAACGGCAACGACCTCGCACTGATGGGCGCTGGCGATGACGTGTTCCAGTGGGACCCGGGTGACGGCAGCGACACCGTTGAGGGTCAAGACGGCACCGACAAGATGGTGTTCTTCGGGTCCAATGCGAACGAGAACATCAATGTCGTCGCGAACGGTGGCCGGGTGTTGTTCACACGCGATGTGGCGAACGTCACGATGGACCTCAACGATGTGGAGCGCATCGAGTTCCGTGCGCTCGGCGGCGCTGACAACATAGTCGTGGGCGACCTGAGCGGCACGGATATGACGCGAATCGATCTCGACCTGCGTGGGCCGAGTGGCGGAACGGACGGAGCACTCGACAGCGTCACTGCAAATGCGACCAACGGTGCGGATGTCTTCGGCGTGACCGGCGATGCCGGGGGAATCTCGATCTTCGGCCTCACTTCGCGCGTCAATATCTTCCATCAAGACGGGACGGATCGCTTGACCCTGAACGGCTTGGGCGGGGATGACGTGATCGATGCGACGAGCCTGGAGGCAGACGGCATCCAACTGACGATGAACGGCGGTCTCGGCGATGACGTGTTGCTTGGCGGGGAAGGCAACGATCTCTTCAATGGCGGCGACGGCGACGATCTCGCGCTCATGGGCGCGGGCGACGACACCTTCGTCTGGAACCCCGGCGACGACAACGACACGCTCGAGGGCCAGCAAGGTTTCGACACGATGCTGTTCAACGGCGCGAATGTCGCAGAGAACATCACGATCAGCGCGAACGGCGGTCGGGCCTTGTTCTTCCGCGATGTCGCGAACGTGACGATGGACCTGAACGACATGGAGCGCATCGACTTCAACGCGCTGGGCGGGGCCGACACGATCGTCGTCAATGACATGAGCGGGACCGACGTACAGGAAATCAACGTGAACCTCGCCGGCGCTGGAGGCGCTGACGACGGCCAGCCCGACACCATCATTCTGAATGCGACCGCGGGAGATGACGTGATCGTGGTGACGGGTGATGCCGGCGGGCTCATCGTGAACGGATTGGCAACACAAGTGCGCATCACGGGCTTCAATGCGTCGATGGATCGGCTCGTGATCAACGGCCTCGCGGGCGATGACGTGATCGAAGCCTCTGGCGTTGGCGCGAACAGCATTCAGCTCACCTTGAACGGAGGCGCCGGCAACGATGTGCTCATCGGCGGCGATGGCAACGACTTTCTGCTGGGCGGAGCCGGCGATGACGTGCTGCTCGGCGGCGGTGGGCTCGATGTGCTCGATGGAGGTGATGATGACGACATCGAGATTCAAGGACTTACAGGATCGGCTTCGCCAGCGACGTTGAGCAATGACAGCGCGAGCTTCGAGTGGCTGATGGCGCACTCGAAAGAGGTCGGCGGGGATCTCATGATCGATCTCGATGATCAGCAGTTCACGCTGCGAGGCGCGAGCACGACGGACTTGCATCAACCAGTCATCTGATCGTCTCTGCTCAGAGTGTGTGTGTCTCGATGCCCCCAACCTTTCCCTCCCCCGCGTGGCGGGGGGGGGGGTCAGGGTGGGGGCTTCTCGTCGCGCGCTCTATCGCTCTTCTCTCATCTTCTTTCGCACGCGCTCCATCTCGTGACGCATGCGGCCGAAGCGTCGATCGCGCTCGCGCCGTTCCGCGAGCGATGCGTTCGCGTGCATTGCTTCACGTTGCAACTTGCGGAAGTTCTCGAGGCGACGCACATCTAAAGTGCCGTCCTTCACCGCGGCGCTTACCGCGCAGCCGCGCTCTCCTTCATGTCCACAATCGCGGAACTTGCACTGAGCTGCGAGCTGCTCGATGTCGCCAAACGCTGCCCGCAATCCAGCCTGCGCAGCACCGATCTTGAGCTCGCGCATGCCGGGTGTGTCGATGAGCCAAGCACCGCTCGGCATTGCGATGAGCTGGCGAGACGTGGTCGTGTGCCTGCCTTTGTCGTCGTCGACCCGAATCGAGCCGGTCGCTTGACGATCATCGCCGATGAGCGTGTTGATGAGCGTCGACTTACCCACGCCCGAAGAGCCCACACACGCAACGGTCTGGCCGGATCCGAGCCACGGTTCAAGTGCGCGGGCAGCATGAGGGGCACGCGCATCGAGAGCGACGACATCGACCGCCGGCGCGACTTCTTGCACTTCCGCAATCCAACTCGACACATCGGAATGCAGGTCCGCTTTCGTCAGCACGACGACGGGAGTCGCTCCGCCTTCATAGGCGAGCGCCACGTACCGCTCGAGACGCGAAAGGTTGAAGTCCTCATTGCAAGACATCGCAATGAAGAGCGTATCGAGGTTGCTCGCAATGAGCTGACGTCGTGCTGAAGTGCCCGCGGCCAGGCGAACCAAACACGAGAAGGGCTCCAAGCGCCGAACGAAGCGCTCACTGCCATGTTCGAGAAGGATCCAATCACCAACGGCGATCCGCTCTGACAGCGGCACGCCGGCGGGTAATCCTCGAACGTCGATCTCACCGTCTTCGGCGATTGCGTCCAAGCGATCTCGATGCACGCTCACGATGCGTGCGGCATGGAGCGATGTGAGCTCCTCGAGCGAAACTTGCTGGGAGTGATGAGCACGCCAGCCGAGCGCGGCCATGCGTGATGAAGCGATAGACATTGTCTGAACCCCGACAATAGATCATGAACGCACCCTCGGAAGAGGGCGGCGAAGGCCGGGGTCGATGCGAGAGTCTAACGCGCAGTGCTAGCACTGCGACGGCAGCTCAGCGGCGATTCAACCCGGCGAAGAGTGGGGTTGCGGCAGTCATAGGCGCTTGTTGACCTCCGATAAGAAAGCGCGAGCTCGTGATGGGACGCGAAGGTTAATGATGCGTAGATTCCCGTGCAAGCTCGCCTTTGTTTGCGCGGCGCACACTGTCCGGTTAGCGGACACTGCGGACACTTTTCGCGCCTAAAACCCACGATAAACCGAGGAGCGATATCGCGCATCAAATAACTACTCATTCAAGCAATCCATTGGACGCGCTGCGCAGGCGATTGGTCTCAAAATCGCGCATCGGTGAACGGAGTAATGATGAAATCCCGCTCCTTCATGCGAGGGACGTGAACGTGCAACTCATCGCTGGCTCGATCCGCAATCCGATCGCGATCGGCGTCACCGTGCTGCTGATCTGTCTGTTCGGCTTCATGAGTCTCAGACAGTTGCCCTTGCAGTTATTCCCGGACATCGAGCGTCCCTCGATCAGTATCAACACCAACTGGCGCGGCGCTTCGCCTGAGGAAGTCGAGGCGGAGTTGCTCGAGCCGCAGGAGCGCGTGCTGCAGGGTCTTGCCGGCGTCGAAGAAGTCACCGGAACGGCGCGTGCAGGCGGCAGCGACATCTTTCTCACGTTTGCGATCGGCACCGACATGAAAGCGGCGCTCGTCGATGTGATCGGACGCATGAGCCGGCTGCCGCCGCTGCCTCGCGATGCTGATCGGCCGATCGTGCAGCTCGGCGGCGACGGTGGCGATGCGAATCAGAATCTCTCCTGGTTCTTCGTGCAGTTGTTGCCTGGCACCGAAGGGCCGATGGATAGGCACATCCGTTTCATCGAAGACGTCGTGAAGCCGCGCATCGAATCGGTCCCCGGCGTTGCGCTCGTGGATGTGAACGGCGGTCCGCCGAATGACGTGCGCATCACCGTCGACCTTGCGCGGGCGGCGGCGCTCGGCGTCGGCATCCCCGAGATCGCGCGGCAAGCAGCGAGCGCAACGAACGTCTCAGGCGGGCAGCTCGATGTGGGACGCCAACAGTACTCGTTGCGCTATACGGGTCGGTATGAGGTCGAGGATCTCGGGCAGCTCGTGCTCGCGTGGCGCGACGGTCAGCCTGTGCGTCTGATGGACGTGGCATCCGTCGATCTGCTGCCGCCTGAGCGCCAGTTCTTCGCGTATCAGAACGGGAATCCCGCAATCGGGTTGCGCGTGCAGCGCGCGCCGGGCGCGAACGTGCTTGGAACGCTCGAGCAGGTCAAACTAGTCGTGGCCGAGCTGCGCGATGGTCCGCTCGCGGAGCGCGGGCTCGGAATCGAGCAATCATTCGACGCGTCACTGTTCATCCGTCGCGCTGTCAACCTGCTCATCGAGAACCTCATCGTCGGTGCGCTGCTCGCGCTCGTGTGCGTGTGGTGGTTCATGCGTGATGTCCGCGCTACGGTGCTGATCGCTACCACGATTCCAGTGTGTCTACTCGCCACGTTCTGCGCGTTGCACTTGGGCCAGCGCAGCATCAACGTCATCTCCCTCGCAGGTCTCGCCTTTGCAGTCGGCATGGTCGTGGAGGGCGCGATCGTCGTGTCAGGCAACATCATTCGACTCAAAGAAGGCGGGATGCCGATCGCGCAAGCGGCTCACGACGGCGCGCGCCAAGTCGTGCCTGCGCTGTTCGCGTCGACGACGACCACCATCGCAGTCTTCCTACCGGTTCTCTTCTTGAAAGATGTCGAAGGCCAGATCTTCGCAGACCTCGCATTGACCATCTCCATCGCGGTGGCCTTGTCGATCATCGTTGCGGTCACGGTGGTGCCGGCCGCCGCAGGCAGTCTGCTCGGCGGTCACGCGAAGAAGTCCGGATACGGAGAAGGGTGGCCCGCGCTCACGGATTGGGTCATCGCGCAGACGCGGACTCGCAAACAGCAACTCGCTTGGGTCGGTGCGCTTCTCGTTGCCCCGATGGCGCTCTCGTGGATGCTGATGCCGAAGCTCGACTATCTACCGCCGGTGAAGCGCGCGGCGATCGACGCGTCCTTCAGTTTTCCGCCTGGCATGAGTCCCGCGGCGGTGGACCGTGAAGTGACAACGAAGCTACTGGAACGGATGAAGCCGTACATGGAGGGAACGAAAGAGCCGCAGCTCAAGAACTGGTACATCTTGCTGTGGCCCGGTGGGGGTACGATCGGTGCCCGCGTGATCGACGATTCTCGCATCGGAGAGCTCGAACGGATCGTGCGCGATGAAGTCGTCGTCGGTTTCCCGGACACGCGCGTATTCGTCAACGAAGGCGAGCTGTTCGGCGGCTTCGGTGGCTCTGCGCGTTCGGTGGCGATCAATCTTCAATCGAGCGATACCGCGGCATTGAATGCGGCGGCGGAGCACGGCCGGCGACTTCTGGAAGAAACCTTCGCCGGCGCGAACGTTCAGTCATTCCCGAATGCGGATGTGCAAGCGCTCGAGCTGCGTGCGGAGCCGAACGATCGTCGCATCGCAGAAGCCGGATGGGATCGTGCGTCTCTCGGCGTCGTGGTGCGCACGCTGGGCGACGGCGCCTGGTTAGGCGAATACTTCGATGGGCAGACGCGCTTGCCCGTCATCCTGCGTGCATCCATTGGCGAGACTCCCGAGGATCTCGCGAAGGCACCCCTCGTCACGCCGTCGGGTGAAGTCGTGGCGCTCGGCGAGCTCGTCAGTTTGCAGACGACCCTTGCAGCCGAACAGATCAGGCGTGTGGATCATCAGCGCACCGTCACGCTGACGATCGATCCTCCAGCGACGATGTCGCTCGAAGACGTGCTGGCACGGATCGATAACGAGATCGTCCCCTCGTTGCGCGAGCGCTTACCACCCGATGCGAACATCCAGCTCGCCGGCAGCGCCGATCGTCTCGATACGATCGTTCAGACGATGAGCATCAACTTTCTGCTCGCATTGCTCGTGTTGTTCCTGCTGATGGCCGCGATGTTCAGGTCGATTCGCGACTCGCTCGTGGTGGTGCTCACGGTGCCGCTCGCCCTCGTGGGAGGCGTCTTCGGCATTCGCTTGCTGGGGCTCGTGACATTCCAGCCGCTCGATCTGCTCACGATGATCGGCTTCATCATGATGATCGGCATCATCGTCAATCATTCCATCCTGCTCGTCGACCGCACGCGCGATGCGTTGAATCACGGTCACGATATGGAAGAGGCATTGCGCATGGCGCTCAATCAGCGCTTGCGTGCAATGGTCGCGAGCACGCTAACGGGTGCGCTAGGCGCACTGCCCATGGTCGTCAACCCCGGGCCGGCTAGCGTGATGTATCGCGGCTTGGCTGCGGTCAATGTCGCCGGTGTGATCTTCAGTATGGTGTTCTCGGTCGTGTTACTGCCGAGCTTGCTCCGGCTGATGTATCGAGAATCGCCTGTGCCGCAGACCGTTCGCGCCAGCGATCACGCACAACCACAAGTTGCCTGAAGATGGAGCCAGTCAATTCCATGGTTAAGCATCTGTCATCTGTCTCATCGCGCGCGACACTCTCCATAGTCCTCGCGTATTCGGCATTGTTCGCGTGCGCGGAGAGCGGGGCGCAGGTGCAGAATGGGTCGCCTGCTGTCGTGGAGATCGCGGAAGCGGCTGTCGCTCGCGTGGCCCCGCGGCGATGGGTACCGGGGGGTGTAGTCAGTCGCAACGATGCTCGCCTTGCCACGAGCGCTGCGGGTCGACTGGTCTATGTGGCCGAAGTCGGCACTCAAGTGCGTGCAGGCGAACGTGTCGCCAAGCTCGAGGACGAGGCGCTCAAGTTGAGAGCGGACGACACGAAAGCCGAAGTTGCTCGCATCGAGGCGCAACGCGCGGCAAGCGAACGCCAGCTGCAGCGCATCGAGCAGCTCGCGAACAATTCCATCTCCCAAACACAGCTCGATGAAGTGCGCTCACAACTCGCAGTGCTCACTGCTCAGCTCGAGCAGTCGCAGGTGCGGCATCGAGCTGCGCTTCATGAGTTGAGTCAGACCGAGGTGCGTGCGCCGTTCAGCGGCATCGTCACCGAGCGGCTCGCGCAACGAGGCGAGTACGTGGCGACGGGCGCGGCAATCGCGCATCTGGTGGATACCGTGCAGTTGGAAGCGCGGGCGCAAGCGCCGCTCACGCTCGCAAGTTACGTGCGACAGGACATGGAGTTGCCGATTCGAGTGGGTCGCGATGAGATGAAGGCGAAAGTGCGAACCGTCGTGCCAGTGGGAGAAGAGCGCTCCCGTCAGTTCGAGCTGCGGCTCGTGCTTGCGAACGGAGCATTGCGCGTCGGCACGCCGATCGAAGTCGGGCTCCCCGAGCGCGAAGCGTCAGAGTCCCTGGTCGTGCCGCGAGATGCAATCGCGATTCGACAGGATGGCAGCTATTTGATGCGCGTGCGCGGGGACAATACGGCCGAGCGCGTGGCGGTGACGCGAGTCGCCGCCGATGGCGATCTCGTGACGATCGAAGGCGATGTTGAACCCGGCGATCGAGTCGTCGTGCGCGGCGTCGAACGCCTGCAGAACGGCCAGAAAGTCACCATCCTCACACGCGCCGCGGCCACCGAGCGCGGGAGCGGGATCGGGAAGACGTAGACTCGCTCATGATCGGAACCGCAGGTCTGATCAGTAGGCAAGACAATGATCTCGCGGCGAGCGCGGCGGCCGCGGCGAAAAGAGGAAAACAAGACTGACGCTCATCTGTGCGAGCGCCTCTTCTCTTCTGATTCTCGCCGCGGTCGCCGCGCGATCATCTCTGGTCTGTGGCTGCCTCGGAATGGCGACCCAAACCTCGAAACGCCATTCGCGCGACCGCTAGCGCGGCGGGATGCGCAGCGACTGGCCCGGATAGATCTTGTCCGGGTGTTTCAGCATCGGCTTGTTCGCTTCGAAGATCTCCGGATACTTGTTCGCATCGCCGTAATACTTCTTCGCGATCGCGGAGAGCGTGTCGCCTTTGACGACCGTGTGATATTGCGCTTCAGGCGCCGATTCCTTCACGGCGAGCTCGTCGGTGACTTTCTCCACGCCGTCGATGTTGCCGCAGCACAGAATCACCTTTTCCTTGGTTGCCTGATCCTTCGCAGTGCCGGAGACATGCACTGTCGACGAAGGCGCATCGAACGACACCTTCAAGTTATCGACTTGCAAGCCTTGCACGCGGATGTAGTCCGCGATCGCCTCACCGGCATCTTTGCCGTTACCGCCGCTCGTCTTCTTTTGCGCCGCCGCAGGCTCTTCCGTCTTCTTCTCGGCCGGGCCGAAGCGCGCAGCCGCTTTTGCGTTCGCGACAATCCGCTCGCCGGCATCTTTGACGAAGTTCCACACGCCCATGGTGACTCTCCCGTAGCAACGTTGGTGCGAAACCGAACGCGGGAGGTGGCGGATAGTTTCCTTTCATGAACGACTACGGTCTAAGAGAATCTCGCCAAGCGCCCAAAGCCCGCAAAGGCAGAAGGAAAGAGCTACTCCCTTCATGTTCCGATGTCCGCGTCTCTGCATCTGCACGAGGATTACCCTTCACAGCGCCGCGCGGCACGCGCAAGAAATCATCTCGCAGAGTCCGCAGATGCGGAGGTCAGAATAGGAACAAATCCTTGTCTTCCTTTGCGGGCTCTGCGTGCTTTGCGAGAGCTTCTCATCTGGAGCGTGAGTCAGGTCGGCACCACATCGAACGCGGCCGTGAGCCGGTGCCCGCCTTCCGTGAACGGCACGGTGCCGTGCCACATATAAGAAGGAAACAAGACCAGCATTCCTGGCTCTGGGCGGACGAAATGATTCGGTGAGCATCCGGGCGTCGGCTGACCCGGTTCGCCAAACTTGAGCCATCCCGCACGGCTCTCGTCGGTGCCCATGCCCTCTGGCAAATCGATGTAATACGCCGAGCTCAGCCAACCCTTCGGATGAACATGATTCGTGTGGAAGCCCTGAGGCGAGAGTCGCACTGACCACGAGCCGGCGATTCGGTATCCGGCAGCACGACGTCGATCGGTTGGATGATCGCTGCCGTCGCGCAGTCTCGAGATGTAGTCGCGGATCGGCGCGTCGATCATCTTCATAAATGCCGCAACGGCCGGCTGCTCGAGCGGCAAGTTGCGATCGGTTTGCGTTCCGCCGCGCAGACTTTGATCGAGAGGTCGTCGATCGGTTGTGTGAAATGCGAGTACCGCAGCCGCGAACGCCTCGTTGAAGTCGGAGACGCGCGTGAATGCGGACGGCGGATCCGGCCGGTAGATCCGCACGAGGCGATCGTAGTCGTGCAACGATTCATATCGTGCGTCTCCCAGCATCCGCAACGCCGTCGCTCGATACGCAATCAGGAGCTGGTCGTCTGGCGAGTCCGCGAGCAGCTCATCGCAGATTGCGAGCGCCTCGATCGGCTCCGACAAGCGCAGCAGTGTCGGAATCAAATTGCGTTTCGCGGGACCGCCTCTTCGGCCACGCTCGGCGGCGGCTCGTAGGTAGGGAAGAGCGTCGCCAGGGCGATCGAGGCCATCGAGTACCACTCCAATCGAGGTCAGGAAGCCCACTGATTGCGGCGCGAGTTGCAGTCCGCCTTGCAGTGTCTCGAGCGCTCGTTCGAGAAAACCGGCGTTACGGAGTGCGTCCGCCGCGAGTAGCCGCAGCTGCAGCTCGCGCGGATACGCCACGATGGTCCGTTCGAGCCGTGCCGTGCTGCTTTCGCCGCAGCCGCTCAACCAGCGCAGCCGGATCACAGAGCGATGCAGCGCTTCATCGAGCGGCCAGCGTTGCAGGCCGAGCTCGAGTTGGGTTTCCGCTTCGGAGCTGCGCCCGAGCACGATCAAAGCTTGTGCAAGGTGCAAGACCAGTTGCGGCGAATCTTCACCCTCTCGAACGAGTTGCTCGAGCTCGCTCAGGGCCGCCTGCGCGAATCCTTGCTGAGTAATGATGGCCGCGCGCTCGATCTTGAGAAGGCGGGATGCCGGTTGGAGGTGGAGCGCCGCCTCGATCGCGCGGCGCGCATCATCCCAGCGTTGGCAGACCGCGTGCGTGCGCGCGACGACCAGCCACCCTCGTACCGCGGCGGTCGTATCGGTGAGGCTCGCAACCAGCTCCTCGGCCTCGCGGAAGCGGTGGCTCGCCAGTAGGGCAGAGAGGTTTCGTAGCTCGGAAACTTCGCTCACGTGCGGATCATATTCGCTCAAGGAACCCCCGGGGAGCGGTGCATTTGCCATCAACGGCAAGTGGCCCGGCCACTTTTTCTAATGAAGGCCTATTGCAACAATACAATTTGCGGATAGACTCATAAGGAAAACAATTTAATTATTTGCATCGGTAAGAACGTGCATTGCACACTCAACGATAACGCCTGCAGGGGGGCACATAATGTCGAAACCGGCACCAGGTGGGTTGCTACGTAGCGCAATCCGCAAGATCGGGGTCAAGGAAACGGGCGTCTCGGCGCTCGCAATTGGGGCAAGCTTTCTAGCCCCCTACGCCATCGCGCAAAACACTTCGGGTGCGAACACCGCATCCGACGACGATCAGGGCGTCGAGGAAATCGTCGTCACTGGCATGCGCCAGGCACTGAAGACGGCTCAGGACATCAAGCGGGAAGCCGACACCGTCGTCGATTCCATCACTGCGTCCGACATCGGCGCGTTTCCCGACAAGAGCGTCGCGGAAGCATTGCAGCGCGTAACCGGCGTGTTCGTGACGCGGTTCGCAGCCGCGAGCGACACGACTCACTTCTCCGCAGAGCCCTCCGGCGTGGTGATTCGCGGCTTGCCGCAGGTTCGCAGCGAGTTCAACGGCCGCGACAGCTTCAATGCCAACAGCTCGCGCGGACTTGGCTTTGGCGATGTTTCGCCGGAGTTGATGGCCGGCGTCGACACTTATAAGAATCTCACCGCCGACATGATCGAAGGCGGTATCGCAGGTACGGTCAATCTGCGCACGGCGCTGCCGTTCGATTCGGAAGGGTTCGTCGCTGCTTTCTCGGCTGAGGCCGATTACGGCAACCTCGTCGAGGACTTCAATCCTGAAGGCTCCGCTCTCATCAGCAACCGGTGGGACACGGGCATCGGTGAGATGGGCATCATGGTCAACGGCGCGTACTCCGAAGTGACGACCGCGTCGCAGGGCACGCAAGTCGGCCGCTACTACAGACACGAGAACGTCGCGGCGTATGGCGGCGGCACGAAGTGGGTTCCTGGAGGCATCGACCTTCGCGAGACGATTTACGATCGCACCCGCATCGGCGCAGCGCTCGCTGCTCAGTGGCGCAGCCCGGATGAATCGTTGCTTGCCACATTGCAGTACAACCGCTCCGAATATCAGAACGACTTCGAGGAGCATTCGCTCACGGGCGTCATCGGTGGCTCTCAAGCGGCGCAAGATCTAGAGCTGACCGGAGCAGTGGCGGTTCCCGCCGAGGGAACCCCTGCTTACGAATTCGACAGCCGCGGTGTGTTCACGCGCGGCGTGCTCAACGATGCCGAGGGCAATTGGGCCGGGCCGAACAACAATCCCACGTTGTCGCATCCTAACGGTTTCATGACGCCGGAAGGCTTCCCGAACTGGTACTGCTATTCGTGGTCGGTCGCAGCAGGGACGACCTGTCCATCGACGCGCGGTATTTCGCTCAGCGCCGATACGCGCGATGCATCGACGAAGAACGTGACGGAAGATCTGTCGCTGAACGTACGCTGGGAGGCGACCGATCGACTCGCGTTCAACTTCGACGTGCAGCACATCGATTCGACCGTCGACAATTTCGACAACAGTGCTAACGCACGCACCGCCTCGGATGTGCTGCTCGATCTCACCGGGAGTCGGCCTCGATTCGAGTTCAATCGTCCGACTGGTTACGGCTTCACCGACGGAGGATTCGCCGATCCGCGCAATTATCATCATGAATGGGTGATGGAGCACGCGGAGCAGAGCGAAGGCGAGCAATGGACCGGTCGCATCGACGCCGAGATCGATCTGTCCGACGGATGGATGGATTCGTTGCGTGTGGGTGTTCGCCGAGCTGAGCGCGATCAGCAGATCAACTGGTCGACGTATAACTGGGGAGCGATCCAGCCGCTATGGGGCGTTCAGGACGACGAGGCGTTCTTCCTATCCGAGGGTGCCTGGGGCAACACGTTCCAGACGCACGACTTCGGCTCGGGCTTGGTCGATGGCGGTATCTTCGGCGGCGGCGTGTTCGTCCATCCGAACATGGACATCATCAAGGACTACCAGCGAACCATCGACACGTTCGCCGGACGCGGCAATAGCTGGGTGCCGCTCGCGCAGCGCACGAACTGCCCGGTCGTGGAGGGTTCGTTGTTCTGTCCGGTCGAAATGCAGGATGTGAGCGAGGATACGGACGCCGCATACGTCATGCTGAGATTCGGTGGCGAAGACACGAACCTCGGTTCGATCAACGTCCGCGGCAACATCGGTGTTCGCTATGTCGTGACCAAGGTTCAGGCAAGCGGTGGCGTGGCCTTCCCGATCTGGACGCAGCCGTCGGAGCCCGAACCCGGGCAGCCGCTGGATCCGCTGGTCTTGACACCTGCAGAGGATATCGCGTTCATGAACGGCGGTACGTCCGCTCAGGCCGACGGCGACGAGCACCAGAACTGGTTGCCGAGCTTGAACATCCGCTTCGGGTTGACCGAAGACATGTTCATTCGCTTCGCCGCTTCGCGAGCGCTCGCGCGTCCCGATATGGGTCTGTACAAGAACTACATCGGCATCTCGCGAGTGGGGCCGAACTGCGAATCGGGAACCGTGACGTATGAGGTGCCGGGAGACTGCGATAGCACGCCGGTCTCGTACACGCCGCGCTACGAGGGTAGTGCCGGTAATCCACGCCTCGAGCCCACGACTGCGGATCAGCTCGACTTGACGTGGGAATGGTACTTCTCCGATACGGGCTCCGTGACTGCCGCCGTGTTCTACAAGAAGTTCAAGAACTATCTGACGTACGGCAACTACGTGCGCGAGTTCACGAACAACGGCATCACGCGCAACGTGAGCGTCAACGGACCGATCACCGGTGCAGGTGCGGAGTTGCAGGGCTTCGAAGTCGCCTATCAGAGCTTCCTCGATATGCTTCCATCCCCATGGGATGGATTCGGCTTCCAGCTCAACTTCACGTACGTGGACAACAAGGGCATCACGAACAGCAATCTGACGAGCGTGTCGGGCGGCGGCGGAGTCGAGCAGGATCCGCTGATCACGTTCACGAATCTGCCGTTGGAGGGCTATTCGAAGACCGCTTACAACATCGTCGGAATGTACGAGAAGGGCAAGTTCTCTGCGCGCCTCGCGTACAACTGGCGCGACAAGTATCTGGTCAGCCAGGCGGATTGCTGTATCAAGCTGCCGATTTGGCAGGATGACTACGGCCAGCTCGACGGATCGATACACTTCAGGCCGACGGAAAACGTGGATCTGTATCTCGAGGGTCAGAACCTCACCAACTCGGAGACGGTGCTGTTCCAACAGGTCACGAACGAAGGCATGTTGTTGCCGCGCTCGTGGTTCATCAACGACCAGCGCTTCCAGATCGGCGTTCGCTATAGCATCCGCTAGTCTTCGCGCTTAGGATGAGTGCGC
>JAEZFW010000073.1 GCA_023417315.1 Pseudomonadota bacterium | reverse complement strand
GCCGCGACCTCTCGATCGCAAAAGAAGTTGCGGCAACATTGAGGCATCCGCAATTCTTTCTGGCCAGTAGCCAGTTGGCCAGCTAGCCAGTAACGGCGCACGCGCTCGCGCGCGCCCGTATACAACTGCGTAGTTCACGCAACCGCTCTGCGTCCTGAAGATCTGCAATCGCGGTATGCCGAAGGTCATGCCGTCAAGAATCGTTTCAGTCGAAACTGAATACGTATGCAGAGCATTGTCCCGACCGACACGGCAGTCCTACGATCTGCGCCACACAATCGTCGAGGCGGCAGGCTTGGTATTCGACACTTTTCTCTGTGTCGATCGCGCGAGCACGCAGAAGCTGCGTCGAGAATCGATAAGGGGGAACCGTTTGTGAAAAGTTACAATGAGCGCCGAGTTGCCTTGGCAGTGGCTCGGGCCATCGGGCGTCAATCTAAGGTCATCGGCGTGGCGGTCGCGATCGCGAGTGGTGCCGCGGCACACGCGCAAGGACAAACAACGGATACGCAAAGCGAGCCAACCGAAGTCGTAGTGACCGGCTTTCGCGGATCTCTGCAAAACTCGATCGCGGACAAGCGTGAATCGGACCAAATCGTCGAATCGATCACGGCCGAAGACATCGGCAAGCTGCCCGACAACAGCATAGCGGAGTCCATCGCTCGTGCCCCGGGATTGACAACTCAACGGCTCGACGGCCGCGCGCAGGTCATCAGTATCCGTGGACTTGCGCCTGATTTCTCCACGACCTTGCTCAACGGACGCGAGCAGGTCACGACCGGCGACAACCGCAGTGCTGAATACGATCAGTATCCCTCCGAGCTCTTGAGCGCGGTGGTCGTATACAAGACCCCGCAGGCTGGACTCATCGGTCAAGGCTTGTCGGGCACGGTCGATCTTCAGACTATTCGACCTCTCGAGCACGGCCAGCGCACATTCGCCGGCAACGTGCGCGGCGAAACGCTCTCGCTCGGCAAGTTGAATGCGGGCTCAGAGGACACTGGCTATCGCGTGAGTGGCACCTATATCGATCAGTTCGCGGACGATCGTATCGGCATCGCAATCGGCGTCGCACACATGAATTCCCCGACGCAGATCGAGCGCTTCAATTCATGGGGCTATCCAGAGGTTACCGCCGATGGACCGCGCGTGTTCGGCGGGGTCAAGCCCTACGTAGTGTCGACGGAGCTCGAGCGTACGGGCGTGATCGCGACGCTGGAGTTCCAGCCAACCGATAATTTCAACACGGCCCTCGATGTGTACTACTCCAAGTTCGAGGACGATCAGCTGCTTCGCGGCATCGAGTTCCCGTTGTTTTGGGGCGGCGCGCCTCTGACGCCAGGCTCTGTCGATGACAGTTTGATGGTCGATGGGGAGTTCACGAACGTCAAAGGCGTCGTCCGCAATGATGCCAATCGTCGTGAAGCTGATCTGTGGTCGTTCGGATGGAATGCGCAGCTCGAATCCGGCGCCTGGACGTTCGTCGGCGACGTGAGCCACTCCAAAGTCGATCGCAAAGACATCATCCTCGAAACATACTCGGGTACAGGCCGAGGTCCCGTGGGAGCTACGGATACCCTCGGGTTCAACGTGGGCGAGGAGGGGGTCGCCCGCTTCGACTCGGGACTCGATTACACCGATCCGAACCTCATCCAGCTTACGAGTCCGCAAGGGTGGGGCGGCAATGCCATCGCCGGCGGACAAGACGGTTTCATCAACAGCCCCAACACCGAAGATGAGCTCACGGCATTCCGCTTGAGCGCCGAGCGCGAGCTTGGCGGCATCTTCAGAAACGTCAGCGTTGGCGCGAACTATTCGCTGCGTGAGAAGGACTATGCACCCGACCGCTTCTATTTGGGTTTGGTGGCGAATTCCCAGGATCCGGGCAACGATGTAAGCGTGCCGATCCCCTCGACCGCGTTGCTGCGCCCGACGCGACTCGGATTTCTCGGCATACCCGGCATGGTGAGCTACGACCCCATTGCAATGGCGTATGGGAGCGGCTTGTATAACTTCGTGCAAGCGCAGGATGCCGATGCATTCAGCCGCGAGTGGGCAGTCGAGGAAGACGTACTGACTGGATTTGCGATGTTGAACATCGAGACCGATATCGGCTCATCGGTCCTGACCGGCAATGTCGGTGTCCAAGTGGTGCAGACGGATCAAACCTCGGACGGCACGGCCGCCCTGAATCCGCCGAGCGATGCGCCGGTCGGCACGCCTGCAACGGCGCTGCCAGTGCAAGTCACCCACGACTACACCGAGACGCTGCCGAGCCTGAACTTGTCGTTGCGTATGCCGAACGATTACATCGTTCGCTTCGGCGCGGCGCGTCAGCTCGCACGGCCACGCCTCGATGAGATGAAGGCTTCCGTGAGCGTCAGCTATGAACCGGGTCGCGCAGGCGCGACGGACGTCGATGATTCTCCCTGGGGCGGCAGTCGCGGCAATCCGCTGCTCGAGCCTTGGATCGCCGATGCAGTCGATCTCACTCTCGAGAAGTACTTCGGTCGGGAAGGCTATGTTTCAGGCGCGGTGTTCTACAAAGATCTACAGTCTTACATCTTTTCCCAGCCGGTACCGTTCGACTTCACTGGGTTCCCTGTGCCCGCGGGACCGGAGCCTGCGCTTCGTGAAGGTTTCATGAGCACGCCGACCAATGGCGAAGGCGGTGAGATATACGGCTACGAGATCTCCGCGGCGATTCCATTCAACATGTTCTCGGAAGCACTCGATGGTTTCGGCTTGACGACGAGCTACTCGTACACGAAGAGCAATATTCAACCCGATCCGGCAAATGCTTCGCGGCCATTGCCAGGGCTGTCTGAAGATGTTGTCAACGGGACCGTGTACTTTGAGAAGCTCGGATTCTCCGCGCGCGTGAGCGCGCGCTATCGCTCCGAGTTTCTAGGTGAGGTGCAAGGCGTCGGCGCGGAGCGCTTGCTGCGCATGGCAAAGGCGGAAACGCTCGTCGATGCGCAAGTGAGTTACGAGTTTCAATCTGGCACGCTCGAAGGCATGACGCTGTTGTTCCAAGGAACGAACCTGACGGATGAGCCGTTCATCACGCACGAGCTCGACGATTCTCGACAGGTCATCGACCATCAGAGCTTCGGTCGCAGGTACCTGGTAGGCGTGAGCTATCGGTACTGACATCAGTTTCCTGATCGACGCTGTTCTCCTCAACGCATGTCGACGTCCACCCCTCTTCAATTATCGTACGACGGTCTGAAGAGGGGTCTTTCTTGGAACAGAGCTCGAAGTTCCTGATATCGTCGCAGCATGCTCGAAGGACCGATCAAGACCATCGTGATCGTGGGCGGCGGCACCGCGGGTTGGATGGCCGCTGCTTCCTTTGCGCGCTTTCTGCCGCAGCACTATCGCATTCGCCTCGTAGAGTCCGAAGACATCGGCACGGTCGGCGTCGGTGAGGCCACGATTCCGCAGATCCGCTTGTTCAACAACGCACTCGGGCTCGATGAGAATGATTTCATCCGCGCGACTCGCGGCACGTTCAAGCTCGGCATTCAGTTCGTCGATTGGCTTCGCAAGGGTCACTCCTACATCCATGCGTTCGGTCCAGTCGGACGAGCGCTGGGTCTGTTATCGTTTCACCAATACTGGCTACGCTATCGCGCGCTCGGCGGCACGAAGAGCATCGATGCCTTTTCGCTGAACGCGTGTGCTGCGCTTGGCAACAAGTTTGAGCGACAGTCGAAAACGAGCTCTGCTGTGCTGCCGGAGCTCGTCCACGCGTTTCACTTCGATGCCGCGCTGTATGCAGCGTACCTGCGAAAGTACGCAGAAGCGCGAGGTGTCGTGCGCACGGAAGGCACGATCGAACGCGTGCAGCTGGCTCCCGAGAACGGTTTCATCTCGTGCGTGACCCTCGAGGACGGTCGCGAGATCGCAGGGGATCTGTTCGTCGATTGCTCGGGCTTTCGCGGCCTCATCATCGAGCAGACGCTCAAAGTCGGATTCGATGACTGGTCGGGCTGGCTACCGTGCGACCGAGCACTCGCAGTGCCATGCGAGCGCACCGGGACGCTGCCGCCGTACACGCGTGCAACCGCGCGGGGCGCAGGTTGGCAATGGCGGATCCCGTTACAGCATCGCACCGGTAATGGCTACGTGTACTGCAGCGAATTCCTGAGCGACGATGAAGCTCGAGCGACGCTGCTTTCCAACCTCGATGGCCCGCCACTCGCAGATCCCCGGCAGCTCCGCTTCACGGCAGGCAAACGCAAACGCATTTGGGATCGCAACTGTGTCGCGCTCGGCCTCGCGAGCGGTTTTCTCGAGCCCCTCGAGTCCACCAGTATCCATCTCGTGCAATCAGGCATCGCGCGCCTGCTGCAGTTCCTGCCTAACCGAAGCATCGAGCAGGTCGACATCGATGAGTTCAATCGACAATCGGCCTTCGAGCTGGAGCGCATCCGCGACTTCTTGATCCTGCACTATCACTCGGTCGAGCGCAGCGACACACCGTTTTGGAATGAGTGCCGAACGATGCAGATCCCATCCGAGTTGCAAGACAAGCTGATGCTCTTTCGCAGCCACGGTCGTATCGTGCGACACAACGACGAGCTTTTTACCGAAATGGGATGGTTGCAGGTCATGTTGGGGCAGGGGATTGTCCCGCAGAGCTACCATCCTCTTGCGGATCAGTTATCCGAGGGCGAGCTCGGCGAATTCATGAACACGATCGAAGCGCTCATCGAGAGAGAAGTGGGCGCCATGCCGGGCCACGCTCAGTTTATCGCGCAGCACTGCGATGCGCGCTGTGGGGCCGATGGAGAGTTGGCATGAGATGCTTAGATGCGCATGCGATCGCTTGCGTCCTACTCTTGAGCAGCAGTACCTACGCGGCGAGCGATTTGAGCTTGCGCGAGCGTCTGCCTGAAGACGAGGTCGTTTACTTCGTGCTGCCTGATCGATTCGAGAATGGTGAGGTCGCGAACGATACGGGTGGGCTCGAAGGAACGCGGCTCCAAACGGGATTCGATCCCACGCACAAGGGCTTCTACCACGGCGGCGATCTGAAAGGGCTCACGTCAAGGCTCCACTACATCGCATCGCTCGGCGCAACGGCCATTTGGCTGGGCCCCATCTACAAGAACAAACCGGTGCAGGGGCCGCCGGGAGGAGAATCGGCGGGCTATCACGGCTACTGGATCACGGATTTCACCACCGTCGATCCTCACCTCGGGACGTTGGATGAGCTGCGCACTTTCATCGACGCTGCGCATGCGCGCGGCATCAAGGTGTATCTGGACATCATCACGAATCATACGGCCGATGTGATCAAGTATCGGGAATGCCGTACGAAAGACTGCGACTATCGTGCGCGTGGGGAGTATCCGTACTCGACTGCAGGAGCGGTGGGCGGCAAACGAATCAACCAGGGATTCGCCGGCGACCACGTTCAAACGCGTGAAAATTTCGCGCGCCTGGTCCGACCTGATTTCGCATACCGCCCCTATGTGCCGCGCGCAGAAGCGAAGATCAAAGTGCCGGCGTGGCTGAACGATACGATCTGGTATCACAACCGTGGCGACTCTCGCTTCGCGGGTGAGAGCTTGACGTACGGTGACTTCGCGGGGCTTGACGATCTGATGACCGAGAATCCACGCGTCGTGGACGGCTTCATCGAGATCTACGGCAAGTGGATCGCTGACTTCGGGATCGATGGGTTTCGCATCGATACTGCGAAGCACGTGAATGCGGAATTCTGGCAAGCATTCGTGCCCGCAATGCTGACGCGCGCACGCGAACGAGGAATTCCCAACTTTCACATTTTCGGCGAGGTGTGGACGGACGAGCTCGATGTCGCGCTGCTCGCGCGCGCGACGCGCGTCGATCGATTGCCCACCGTGCTCGATTTCGCTTTCCGCGCAGCGGCCCTTCGGACACTCGCGGGAGAGAGCGGGACCGATCTGTTCGTTGAACTATTCGCTGGCGATGCTCTATACGAGGGGGGCATCGATACAGCGCGACGCCTGCCGACGTTCGTCAGTAATCACGATAACGGCAGGATGGCGCATCATGTACGTAAGGCGTTTCCGAACGTGACCCAGGAGGAGATCCTCAAGCGTGTCATCCTCGGGCACGCGATGATGTTTCTCATGCGCGGCGTGCCTGTCATCTACTCAGGAGACGAGCAAGGCTTCGTGGGAGACGGCGGCGATCAGGATGCGCGCGAGAATATGTTCGCGAGCAAGGTCGCCTCTTACAACGACAACGAATTGATCGGCACCTCTGCGACGACGGCAGAAGCTAATTTCGACCAGCGGCACCCGCTCTTCGTCGCTATTGCGGAGCTGTCCAAGCTCAGACGCGATCACGTCGTGCTCAGAAGAGGGCAGCAGGTCCTTCGATACGCCTCAGATCAGCCAGGCATTCTTGCGCTATCGCGGATCCACGAGGGTGAAGAGGTGCTGGCGGTCTTCAACACCGCCACGCAACCTGTCGAAACGCATATCGAGATCGATTACGAGGACACTCGATTCCGAGCGATGCGCGGCAACTGCGCCGGCCAACCGGTGGCACCTGGAAGTTATCGCGTTCGCGTCGACGCGCTCGACTACGTCATCTGCCACACGACGCCTTCGAACGAGTAGACGCGGGTACACAGAGAGGTCATGAGCGGCGGCCGACGTATGTGACCGCTTTTCCGTCGACGCGGCCGGAGATTCGCATCTGATCGTCGTCGACCTTGCCCTTGAACGTCTGCGGCTGGTTCTTGGCGTCGATCAATGTGAGCTGAATGTCGCTGCCGCGAAGCAGTCCATCCTTGATCGACGGTGCACCTGTCGCGGATGTCGCGGACTTGATCTCCTGAAACTCCTGCTCGAAGGTCACATCGAACGCTTGCTGGCCGCCTTCTTGGCGGAACGTCCATTTGCCATCGACGTCCGCGGGCACGATCCACAGATAGCCGCGCGTGTAGCCGTTGTCGGGGTCGACATTCTCATCTGGGCTCCAATCGCCCATCTTGAACGAATTGGACACCACTCGCGTGCCGGGCTTCATCTTCAGGATCGTCGGCCGCAGCTTCATGTTGAGATCGGACAACAGATACATCGTCACGACTGTCGCATCGCGAAAGTCGGTCTCGAAAATATCCGCCTGCTTGATCGTGACTTTGTCTTGTACACCCTCGGCTCGGACGAAACATTGGGCGAGCTTCACCATCTCAGGGTTGTACTCGATCCCCGTGGCGCGTGCGCCGAAGTGCTTAGCGGCGGCGATTGGTATTCGCCCGTCACCGGAGCCGAGATCGACGACGTAGTCATTGGCTGTGACCTTCGCGGCCTTCAGCATCGCCATCACGAGATCTTCCTGGGTGGGTACCCAAATGACGTCCTTACCGGCCTGGCCACTACGCGGTGCGTACTCGCGCTCGCACGCCTCGCGCGCGTCGTCCGCCCATGCGTTCGTCGACAGAGCGAAGAGCGTTAAGGTAGCGGTAAGTGCTCGAAAGCTCAGCGATGCGCATTGCATGACTCGACTCCTGTTGGCTGAAGTTCGCGAGCAACGGTTTGGACGGAACCTTGGTTCCTGCTGATGGACCGATCCTACTGCGACGCGAGTTAGATGTCCTGCTGCGGATACGAAGAGTGATCTCGCGGCGAGCGCGGCGAAAGAACGAAGATCACTCCTCACAGACCCGCACCACCTCTTCCGCGCCTCGGCGCTGCGCATCTCCATTCCCCTAATACTTGTCTTCCGCTGCGATCCGCCGCGCTCGCCGCGAGATACTTCTCCCGCTCGGTCCTCTTGCCGCGATCAAGGCAGTGGCTTGATTCCCTCACTCTTTACCACCCATTTCCCATCTTTCGGAAACCCCGGTGCGGGGCCCTCGGATCCGTCCCAACCCGCAGCCATGAGTGCGACTGCGAGCAACAAGCTGCCGTTAGACGGGAAATAGGTTTCTGCCACTCGGCGATAGCCAGGACCATCAGGGCCGGCAGCATTTCCTTCGCTCGTCGGAACGAAGTGATCGGCATGCGCTTCCAAGTGCACGCGCGGTGTCATGCCGGTTGGGCCGAACTGGTTGTTCTTCGAGTCGTAGAAGAGGAAATCGATCGCCTTGTTCGGCTCGCCCAGACGCGCGGCAGTCATTGCAATCATCGGGAAGTCCCATCCCCAGGTCTGTCGCAGATCCCAATCCGCTTCCATTGCCCGGAAGGTGCGCCGCATCGTCTCGACATCGACCGTGTCGCCCGGCAGCAATCCCATCGCCGCAATGAAGGATGGATGATCTCGATCGCAGCATTCAGGTGCGGTGCGGCCGTTCGAGCATCTCGGGCTGCGTGCTTGTTCCCACAGCTCGGGAAACGATTCGGTCGCGAGATACAGGCCGTCGCGCTCGGGAAGCGGCGCACGCTTGTCTATCACGTGCGCCCAATCAGGATTCGAAGGAAGCCCGAGGCGCTTGCGCCACTGTTGTGCCACGTTGAGACCGAACGCGTAGTACTCGAGCTCGAACGTGGGATTGAACGTCGTGAGCGGAGGAAAGACTTCTTGCACGGGAATGACCGGAGGGCCGAGCACATACTCACCGCGCTGCTGGTCGAAATGCATGAAGGATGCGAGAAGATCGGCCGTCTCGAATACCAGCTCCTGGTAACGCTCGAGCGTTTGTCGCGCGGGACTGTCGCGATAGATGAGCTCCGCGAGATAGATCGGATGCGGCTGCTGCCACATGATGAAGGGATTGACGGTACTTGGACTTTCGCGACCCTCCGGCCCGACCATCTTCGGCCACCAGGCGCCTTTCACACCTTGTGCACGGGCGCGCTCCTTTGCTTGCGGCAAGCGCTCCAAGTACCAGGGCATGCTGCGCTCCAGTAGATCCGTGCGACCCCATGCGGCGAAATGTCCCGCGTGCCACACGTGCATCTCGAGATGAAATTTACCGTTCCAGCTATTCGAGAATAGGCCTTCCTCTTGCGGCGGTAGCGTCCCTGCGGCGTTCAGCGCCATCAGATATTGCGATTGCACGATGCGGCGCTCCAGCTCCTTCGCACGCGGATCCGTGCTGCCGGAGAGGTCGATCATCCCGCCTTCGAGCCAGTAACGCCGCCAGTGTTCCGTCACTGCTGCGCGAGCTGCGTCCACTTCCGGCAGACGAACGTTGCGCTCGAGTTCCGAGAACAGGACCAGATACGTCAGCCGATCGACTTTCGTCGCTGGTGCGAGTCGATAATGGTGCGGGCCGATCTGCGAGCTCGAGATCTTGGCGTTCGCAGCGGCCTGCACGCGGTAGCGCGTCGTATCGATCTCGCGCGTAAAGGACACCTCTCGTGACTGCTGCGAGAAGACTTCAGTACGGTGCTTGTCATGATTCTGCCAATCTGAAGGGTCAGGATTCAGCTTCGCAGCGACGCCAGGGAACTTCACATCCAATGCAAGACGGCGTTGCGCGAGGAGCTTCGATTCGAGTGTGACGATGAGCATGTCGAGCTCAGGATGCACACGCGTCTCGACAGTCACGCCTTGGCCCTCGAACTTGAAGCGACTCGTGAGCGTGCCAGTCCACATGTCGAGCTGTTGATGGGCGTCGGAGAGCTGCGCGAAACTCGCTCCGTCACCCGATTTCGAGGCAAGGTGGAGCGAGACTCGCCCGAGATTGAAGCGATGCGGGTTCTCACGGAGCCACGCAATCGCGGGATTTTGCGCCTCCGACCAATCCTTCAGCCAAGCGTAGCGGCGCGTCTGGCCGCGGACCTCGACAGGCACGAGCCCGTCATCTAAGTCGTATCCTTTCGGATTTGGAAAGCTATGCCAGGCCCACTGCGCTTGTGTCATCAACGGGACCAGCGGCGAGTACTGATCCTGGAATGTCTGCAGCCCCGTGATGTCGACGGTGAACGCGATGTCACCATTACCGATCATGATCGGCGCGGAAGGATCGACATTGTCAAAGGTGGGGTTGTGCCGCGTCACGAGGGCGCGCCGATCGATCGGCGAGCTGTCGGCGGTTGCGAAGAATGACGAGAGTGCGAGCGCGAACGCTGCTGCTGCAGCGAGGGTGTTCTTGTGCATGCAGACAGTGTAGCTGCCTGCAGCGACGAGGGGCAGGCTCAGCGGTGGTCAGCGGTACTGGCGATCTCGTACGAGCAACGGCACGCGCTTGCCGAAGTAGTAGGTGAGTCCGAGCTTGATGGTGCGAGTGCCCGGCTCGGCGTCCGTGTCGGCATAGCTCAATTGCACTCCGAAACCATCTCCTAGGAACTGAGGCTGATGCTCGAGCGCAAGCCCATACGTGTCTTCTTCGTACTGGTCGCTTCCGAACAACGACACACGCAGGCTGTCGAGCGGATACCAACTGCCGGTGACGGTCGTCGTCTCGATCTCAGGCGCATCTTCGAGGCTGAGAGTCGTATGCGAGGCGCCGAGCGTGAAGTTTCGCCAATAGAGCTCGATGTCGAAGCGATAGTGATCGGTACCGAGCGAATCGTCATCGCCCATGACGAAGAACGAGGTGTCGCTGCAATCCGATCCCAAGCGGCCGGCCCCGTAAGTCACACCGATGCGTCCGAGCGTGGGACGCCGTGCGAACAACGTGACCTCGCCGCCGAGATTATCGAAGTTGCAGGACGGTCGCAGGCCGGACAACGTGCCGTCTTCGTTCTCGACCACGTCACGCGTGCGTACGCGGCTTTCCGAATAGCCAGCGGACACCGAGGCGCCAAACAGCGATCCGATCGGAATGTTGCCGCCGAAGCTCAAGGCCAACGTGCCATTCGATGTGCTTCCTGAGGTGTCGCTGTCCGTGCTCTCGACGCCTGCTTCGAAGTTCAAAGATTCGACGGCGCGTGTCTGAGCGTGCACGGCAGTGCCGAATACGAGCGTCACTCCGACGAGCGGAGCCGTGACTGAAAAGCGTCGTGGTGTCATGGAGAGCTCTAAAGAGTAGGCGTCGGTTGCACGATCAGCTGCGTGCTGCCGGCGATGAAGAGCGTGTTGCCGTCTGGGCTGATCGTCATGCGCGGGTTTGCGCCCGGATCTCCGACCAACGCGACGGCACTGCCGAGCGCGGAATACGCGGCGCCATCCCGATCAGCAGAAGTATCGAATACAAGGATCCCGCCAGCGGACGGATCGTATGTGTACGCGCGCGTCCCGTCCGCCTTCACAGCGACCGCTGCAGTCGCAGCAGGCAAGGTGCCCAGCAAGTCGAAGGTGGGTCCATATACATTCGTGCCGTTCAGGATTGCGCGTGTTCCCGTTCGATCCACCACGGGCGGTATCGCATTCTGCGTGAGTGCGACAGGAGTCGAGTCGAACTGACCCGATGCGGTATTGAAGACGAGCACCGGCGGTGCAGTCGTCGTAGAGGAGATGCCTTGCACGAACACCATCGAGGAACCCGCTGCAGTCGCGGCGGGGGTCGCGTTGTTCATGTTCGTCGACAGCGAGGTCAGAGTCCCTTGCCGAGCAGTGAACAGATAGAGAGGCGAGACATTCGATTCGGCACGACCGGACGTGACGAGCGCGCGATCGTCGTTCATGACACCGATCGCCCGCAAGGACGTACCGTCTGCGAGCGAGGGTGCAGCGATCGAGTTGATCGTGGCGAGCGAGACTGGATCGACCAATGTCAACGCAGCGGGTACGACCGCGAGCACCTCGCTTCCGCGTGTGGACAAGGCGATGTCCTGAACTCCGCTCAATGCTGTGCTCGTGGCGGGTTCCCAACCGGCTTCGCCATGGCTGAAGCGCACGAGCGAGCCGCCAGCGCTGTCCGTCGCGAGTACGATCGCGCGTCGTTCGGCGTCATACAGCAGCTCGCGAATCGTTGCGCCGCCCGCCGGATAGGCCAGCGCTTGCGCGGGATACGCAGTGGGCTCTACGACGACGAGCATGGCTTCGGATTGCACGGCGCCCTGATGATTGGGGATATCGATCTGCACCGGGTAGCTGCCTGCGGGCAGGGCAGGGTAGTTGATGCGAATTTCTTGATCGCTGATCAAACCGAATTCCGTCGCAGCGAAATCGCCGAGGCGTACGCCCTGAGTTGCGAAGCTCGCGAACCCGACACCACGAATGATCGCGCTGCCGGCGACGTTGGCAATGCCGATGTACGGGGCGATCGCTTGGATCACAGGCGAGACCTGATAGTCCACTCTAATCTGCTGCGTGTTGCCGGCAGCTAGGGACGAACAAGTCGCGTCGGCGCAGAAGTACCCCGTGATCGCGACGGTGCCGCGGAAGATTCCAGAGCCGAGCGAGGAGGGTGGTTGGGGCGCGATCGTGATCTGTGCGGTGCGACCAGACGTCGATGAGGTTACCGTCGCAACGCCATTGCCAGTATGGATGATGGCGAGATGAGCCACGTTCTCGCCGAATGTGACAGTCACCACTTGTGCTTCGGGTGTGGCCGCATCGGGCGCATCGACGCTGAACGCGACCGTGTTCGTGGAGACCGTGGTGCCTGTGGAGCGGCCTTCCTCATCGCCGCCGCCGCTACCTCCGCATGCTGAGAGTAGGAGCAGCGACAACACGCCCGCTACGCGGCGCGCACCGAGTAGATGATGCACTTTCATTACCTTCAATCTGTGACCGATGCGATCTTGCGAGCGAGCTGACTACGCAGCCTCGAGCCGGGTCATGCCGAGCGAGCCGTTCGGGGGAAACTCGTCCCGCCGCTCGGATCCCGTCGTTCTTCGACTTGCGCTCGCCGTGGTCGACCGAATGCTAGTTTTCCCCACGTGAGTGGAGGGTGCTGCGATCGTACGGCGCGAAGCTTAACACAAGCTGTCTGGGACCCCGTCGCAGGCCGTTGAGCGTTGCGGAGATCGCGAAACGGGCCTTCGAAGGCGGGCGGTCACCCAGCGATATAGCGCTCGAGCTGATCGATGGTCTGCTGCTGCTCGTCGATGACCGCTTTGACCAGATCGCCAATCGAGATGATGCCGATCATCTTCCCCCGCTCCACGACCGGCAGGTGGCGGATGCGCTGCTCCGTCATGATCTCCATGCATCGGTGGATCTCCTCTTCCGGAGAGATCGTCGTGACGGGTGAGCTCATGATCTGCCAAATGGGCGTATCGGCACTCGAACGCCCTAGCAGGATGACCTTGCGTGCGTAGTCGCGCTCCGAGACGATGCCGACGAGCTTCTCGCCGCTGACCACGGGCAGCGCGCCGACGTGTTTGTCAGCCATGAGCTGGATGGCTTCGAGCACCGGATCCTCGGGTTGGATCGACCACACGACCGGATCCTTCTGGGAGAGCAGGTAGCGCGCGCGGATCATCGGGGGAGCCTCCTTCCGGCACACGTCAGCGCAGACGCGCGCCCGGCGCAATCCGGACATTCCCGCAAGCTCCGTCAGCGGGCGTAAATTTACTTGCGCTCGGCGCTCGCGAGATCTTTCACCATATAGGTCACTGCCCGCGACCAGCCGGTGTCGTTGTCGCCGCGAAAGTCGAATGCCTTGCGTCGCAGCGGTTGGCCGCTCGGCACTTCGCGTATCTCGTACGTGAAAGACAGAATGAGCTGGCTCACGCGATGGATCCACGCGACGAGCACTCGATCTGCGCCGAGCTCGAGTGCGATGTCGATCTCGCAACCATTGCATTTGTGAAGATATTGCGTGCCGCGGAGCCGCTCGATCAACTCCGAGGCAGGCATCGAATCGACGATTTCATACCGAGTGTATTGCGCGAGCTCGCGCCGTAGCTGCTCGCTGACGCGCTTCAGGCGCTGCTCGTGCTCGCTTGCAAGAGCGGGATCGCTCAAGTCTCCCACCAGTTCGATATCGAGCACCAGCAATCGCACTGGCTTGTGACTCTCAGAAGCCCCTTCCGCGGAAGCCGCGACGGCACCCGAGGCCATCAAGAGCATATGCACCATCGCAGCCGCGAGCCATAAGGCTGGCAACCGCCAAAAACATCGAGCGAATGCGTAAGTCACGTGTGCGGCGCCCTCGGTTCCCGAAACTGGAGCCTAGCGCCCCAATCTCGAATAAACAAACCACGACGCGCTGCTCGAGCTCGCGGCAGGCGTTTTCTTCACGCTCGTTTCACGCCAGCTGCACCGAACGCTTCACGGGCCGCCTCTAAATTGTCGCCCAACCAGGACGCAACGAGCTCGAGCCTAGTTCGATGCGCCTGAATTTCGAAGCATTGTTACAGCTAATGAGGAGATGAGCATGAAGATTCGATTGACTAAGCCTGTTTACATCGTCGCGGCGTGTGCCGCACTGGCTAGCGTTCCTGCCGTGACGCAGGCGGTCGAGCAATCGGCGATGGACACCTGCATTCAAACGTTCGTGAGCGATCAGCTTCCGCAGGGCCGCAAGTTGCAGATCGTCAAACGCGAGATGAGCCCGCTGTATCGGGGCTCGAACCGAGCGTCGCAGATCAAGGTTACGGCCAGGGGCAAGCGCAGCGGTCAGGAAATCGCATCGGCGACTTGCGTGCTGGATCGGCATGGCGGGCTCGTAGCGATGTACGTACAGGGTGAGCGGATTCGGCTTGCGCAAAGCGACATCGTGCGCACGCCCGGCGGTTGAGAGCGGGTCTCTACGACAGCTTTGGCGATCGTAGAGGCCTTGTTCCCCACTCCGAAAGGACGTGGTGCGGTCGCGCCATCCCCCGACCGCACCACTGCTGGGAAGCAGCCTTTCGGAGTGATTCTTTATATGAAGCGGATAGGGGATAGCGGATAGGGGATAGCAGGGTACGGATACCTCCTTTCTTCGCGAGGATCTCCTCCGAAGGCGGAAGGAGGCGCATCTTCGACCTATCGCCGATCCGCTATCCCCTATCGCCTTCTTCCAATGCGAAGAAACGTTTCCGTCCTACCGCGGTCGAACCTTCGGCGTCGAGTCGCGTTAGCATTCGCAGATGGCCCAGCCGATATGTCACGTCCGTTATTCATTCACCGCCATCCTTCTCTGGAGCGCGCTTGCTCTGGTGGGGTGTTCCGGCCCTATCGATGAGCCTGCCGGTGCCCCATCGCCGAACGCGGACGCTATCTCGGTCGTGACGGCAATCGCAAAGGTCCGTCCCCTCGGTGTTCAAATCGAGGCAGTCGGCACTGCTCGCGCGAAAGAATCCGTCGATGTGACTTCGAAGGCGACCAATACAGTAGTCGCGATTCGCTTCAACGAAGGCGACATCGTTCGCCGCGGTGCTGTGCTCGTTGAGCTGGACAGTGCCGAGCTCCGAGCCGACCTGGAGGAGGCCGAGGCGGCGCTTGCCGACAGTCAGAGTCAGTTCAAACGAAGTCAGGACTTATTTACCCAACAGGCGCTATCCGTCTCGCAGCTCGAACAAATCGAGGCGACGCTCAAAGCGAACCGCGCCCGCGTCAGTGCTGCGAAGGCTCGACTGAGCGATACGGTCATTCGCGCGAGCTTCGACGGTCGCACGGGATTCAGACGCGTGAGCGTCGGCAGCCTCGTAAATCCAGGTACGGTCATCACGACGCTCGATGACACATCGATCATCAATCTCGATTTCACCGTGCCGGAGACGTTCTTTTACGTGCTCGAACGGGGCCTGCAAGTCTCTGCGCGCACGGCGGGCCTGCCCGATCATGAATTTACCGGGACTGTTTCCAATCTGGGCTCGCGCATCGACCCCGTGACTCGATCGATCGTGGTGCGCGCAGAGATCCCCAATAGGGACGGGTTATTGCGGCCCGGCATGTTCATGACCGTGAGACTGCAGGGCAAGCCCGAGCCGACGTTGCTCGTTCCCGAAGCTGCGATCGTGCCGGAGCAGGGGAAGACGTTCGTGTTCGTAGTCCGGGAGGGTGTCGTAGAGCGCCGCGAAGTCCGCACCGGCAAGCGGCGACCAGGCGAGGTCGAGATCGTCGAGGGACTGCGGGAGAACGAGCACGTCGTGACGGAAGGCACTCAGAACGTGCGCGATGGCAGCCGCGTGCGCGAAGATATCAGCGAAGAGACGCCGAGTACCTGATATGCGGATCTCCGAGCTGTCCGTGCGCCGCCCTGTCTTCGCGACGGTCATCAGTCTGCTGCTCCTGATCTTCGGCCTCGTGTCGCTCGATCGCTTGCCGATACGCGAGTACCCGGACATCGACCGACCGGTCGTCTCCATTACGACACGCTATCTCGGCGCGTCCGCACCCGTCATCGAAACGAAGATCACGCAGGTGGTCGAGGATTCGATCGCCGGCATCGAAGGCATCCTCAAGATCGAATCCGAAAGCGAAGACGAACGCTCGCAAGTGCGCATCGAGTTCGACGTCAATCGCAACATCGATGCTGCCGCGAACGACGTGCGCGATCGTGTGTCGCGCGTGATGAACGATCTCCCGGATGAAGCGGACCCGCCGGAGATCATCAAAGCGGACGCGAGCGCCGATCCGGTGATGTTCATCAGCTTCAGCTCGAGCGCGATGTCGATGTTGGAGATCACCGACTACGCGGAGCGCAATCTGATCGATCGACTTTCGACGGTGCCCGGTGTCGCGCGCGTGAGCATCGGCGGCGCTCGGCGGCCTGCCATGCGCATCTGGATCGATCGGCAAGCGCTTGCGGCACGTCAGCTCACGGTCACAGACATCGAAGACGCCCTGCGACGCGAGAACGTCGAGCTGCCTGCCGGACGTCTGGAGTCGCGTACGCGAGAATTCTCCTTGCGCACGATCGTCGGGCTCGAAACAGAGCAGGATTTTCGCGAGCTGGTCATTGCGCGCGGTGCGGATGGTCATCTGGTGCGACTCGCGGAGCTCGCAAGCGTGCAGCTCGCGGCAGAAAATGATCGAACATACACGCGCTACAACGGCTCAGTTGGCGTGTCGCTCGTCGTGGAAGCCCAATCGAAGGCGAATACGCTGGACATCGTCCGTGGCGTGCGCGCGGAGATCGAACGCATCCAGGCGAGCTTGCCCGAAGGTGCGAACTTGCGAGCTGCGGTCGACAACGCGGTTGCGATCGAAGCCGCGCTCAAAGAGGTCATGATCGCCGTCGGGTTTGCGCTCGGTTCCGTGCTCATCGTGATTTACGCGTTCCTCGGCAGCTTCAGAGCGACGATGATTCCGGCAGTCACGATACCGGTGTCGATCGTCGCATCTTTCACGGTCATGTACGCGTTCGGCTACTCGGTCAATGTGTTGACGTTGCTGGGACTCGTCCTTGCGATCGGGTTGGTCGTCGATGATGCGATCGTCGTGCTCGAGAACATTCACCGCCGTACCGAGCTCGGCGAGCCGCCACTGGTTGCTGCCGTAACGGGCGCGCGCGAGATCGGCTTTGCCGTCATCGCAACCACGTTGACGCTCGCGGCGGTGTTCGTGCCGATCTCTTTCTTGCCTGGCGATCTCGGGCGGCTCTTCAGCGAATTCGGCTTCACGCTCGCGTCCGCCGTCCTGTTCTCGGCATTGGTGGCGTTGACGCTCACGCCAATGATGGCGTCCAAGCTTCCCGAGCATGCGACGAAGCGCAATCGGCTCGCTCGAGCGGTCGACGAATTCTTCCAACGTGCCTCCAAGGTGTACGACCGGCGCTTGCGCTCCTTCATTCGCCGACCGTGGCTCGTGGTCGGCGCGGTGGGTGTTCTCGTCGCGCTCGGCGGCATCACGTTCATGACGGTGCCGGCGGAATTCGCGCCTGCCGCCGACGTCGGTCGAGTGTTCATCACGATTGAAGGTCCGGAAGGGTCGAGCTTCGACTACATGGATCGTCAGGCACGACGTGTGGAAGAGATCGTCATGCGCGAGATGGATCAGAGCGACGATATCGAGCGGGTGATGATCCGAATTCCGGGAATGGGCGGCGGCGACGTGCGCACGGGTGATGTGAACACAGCGCGCGCAATCGTGATCCTGAAGGATTGGCACGATCGCGAACGCTCCGCACGCCAGATCAGTCAGAAGTTGCTGACCGAGATCAGAAAGATCCCAGGTGTGCGCGCAACCGCGGGGCAGCCAGGCAGTCTCGGGCGCCGCGGCTTCGGTGCACCCGTGCAAGCGAACATCGGTGGGCCCGACTACCAGACGCTCGCTGTATGGTCCAACGAGATTCTCGAGCTTGCGCGCGCGAATCCGGGATTGCAGAACGTCGATACGAGCTACAAGGAGCGCAAGCCGCAGATTCGTGTGGCGGTCGATCGTAATCGCGCGGCAGAACTGGGCGTGTCGCTGCAAACGGTCGGGCGCACGCTCGAGACGATTCTCGGCTCGCGCATCGTGACGACATATGTCGATCGCGGTCGCGAGTACAACGTCATCCTGCAAGGGCGCGACGAGTCGCGCGAGACCATCACGGATCTCACGAATATCCATGTGCGCTCCACTCGAGGCGACGAGCTGATCCCGCTGTCGAACGTCGTACGCATCGATGAGACCGCCGGTGCGGTCGAGCTCGCGCGGTTCAATCGCTTACGAGCGATCGAGATCTCTGCGGACTTGGTGGAAGGCTATACGCTAGGTGAGGCGGTGGAATGGTTCGAGGAGACGGTCGCGCGCGAGCTGCCGCCCGAAGCGACGCTCATGTGGGACGGCGAGGCGGGCGAGTACACGCGCACAGGCCAGCAGATGTATTTCACGTTCGTGTTCGCGCTTGCAATCGTGTTTCTCGTGTTGGCGGCGCAGTTCGAGAGCTTCATCCACCCGCTCATCATCATGGTCACCGTGCCGCTTGCGCTGCTCGGGGCCGTGTTCGGGCTCAAGCTATACGGGATGACGATCAATATCTTCAGTCAGATCGCCGTAATCATGCTGATCGGTATCGCGGCGAAGAATGGAGTGTTGATCGTCGAGTTCGCGAATCAGCTGCGCGATCGCGGCGTCGAATTCTCTGAGGCGATCACGAAAGCAGCGGAGACGCGGCTGCGACCGGTGCTCATGACGAGCCTATGTACCGCGTTCGGCGCGTTGCCCTTGCTGTTCGCAACGGGTGCTGGCGCCGAGCAACGTCGTCCGATCGGCGTCGTCGTTTTCTATGGCACGATCGTCTCGGTGTTCTTGACCCTGTTCGCGGTACCGGCTGTTTACTCGCTCATCGCGCGCAGAACGCGATCGCCGCAATACGTGGGTCGGATGCTCGACCGCCTCATGGGCACGACGAGCCCTGAGTCGGCGGACGCGAGAGTTGGGGAAGAAGCGAAGCCTTAGAAGAACAAGAGAATCTCGCCAAGCACGCCAAGCTGACGCCCACGGCGTCATCCTTGCGAACGCGAGGACCCATCTTTGCCCAAGCCGCTCGGCGTGCTCGAGCGCTTGCAGCCCGTGAGCGTACGCACGGAATCGATCACGACGTCCGGTCGGTCTTTTTGAATGTAGTGGCCACTGCCGTCGACACGTATGTGCTGGGCGCGAGGAAAGTCGGCGACGATCTCCTCTTGTAGACGTGCGGCTTCAGCGCGTCGGGCGGGTGTTTCTCCCAAGAACACTCCCGTGCTGGAGAGCACGATGGTCGGAATCGCGGGTGCTGCTGGGCTTGCGTGCACCTGCGCGCCGGCCGTCGCGCTGTCATTCAGCTCTCGGCGCGATGTGAAATCCATAAACAACACCACGCGTCCGCGACGATCGGCTCGTTCAGTCGGCGCACCCATCAAGAGCTGCTGATTCCAGTGCGTGGAATCGACGAGCACGAGACCGGCGACTTCCTTCGCATACTGTCGAGCGAAGTACTGCATGTACAACCCACCGAGCGAATGACCCACGAGCACGTACGGCGGGTTGAGCCCACGACTGCGAAGCTCGCTGCGCAGCTCCGCAACGATCGTATCGGCATCGCGCGAAGAAGAGCGCGCAGCATCGCTACCTTGATAGCCCGCGCGGTTGTAGCTCACCGTACGTGCACAGTCGCTCGCGATGGAGCCCTGGACGCTTTTCCAGACTTCGAGCGTATCGCCCAGCCCATTCTCGAAGATCACGGTCGGTTTGCCCTCACCTGCGATGTGCACACGATGCACCACGGCGGCGGGCACTGCGGACGCCGCAAGCATGAGCGATAGAAAGAGGAGCGGGGCTCGTCGAGAAGTCACGGGAATCAACTTACGAGGGCTCAAGTGTTGCGGCAATCAGATCATCCCTTCAACGTCGGGCCGTAAGGCGGCCAAGCCCCGAGCACCGTCCAGAAACATGACGCTTGATGAAGAGCGAAGGTTTCATCTACTCGCGTCTTCATCGCGTCCGTGCGCTCTCGCCAGGGAGCGGCGCTTTGTCGCGTTCCTTCTTGAGATGCTCGAAGAGATCGCCGCGCGGCTCCGCTTTCCCGAGCGGGAACATGCACTTCACGGGGTTGGTACCGCTCAGATCCCCAGGTCCTTTGGGCAAGTACGGGATGGTGGGTCGCTCAAGTTGCGTGAAGCAATGTTCTGAATGCCAGACTGAATTCAAGTCCATCGCGTTCGGAGCGATGTCGCCCGGGCGATGTTTGGGCTCTCGGAACAACGGCGGCGGTGGCTTGGGTTCGACGATCTGATGGCGCTTCTCGCGAGGTCCAATCGAGCGATATGCCTCTTCGCGAATGATCCCGTCGATCGCTGCCTTCGACGCAAGCTCACTTTGCAGATACCAATCCGTCCGCTCAATGAGGTTCGGAGGCGTCGGCACAGGCGGATCCATGTCCATTGGCGGTGATCGTGGCGCAGATGCCCTTCGTGTCGTCGGCTGAATATCTTCAATCACCGGTGTCGCTCGCTGGGTCATCGCAACGTCGCTCGCTTGTGCAATGAAGCGCACACGCAGCGAGCGAGCCGTCGACTCGGGCCGTTCGCGCGAGCTCGTGGCGAGGATGAGGGGCAAATGCAACAGCGCAGCGGCAACGAACGCTCCTACGCGAGTTGAAGTATCGCCGGTTGTGCGCTCAGCCACGCGTTCTTCCATCGTTCTTCTTGAGGCGCGGACGTAAAGTCAGAGCGCCGGCGCGCACAAAGGTTCCGGACGTGGGATCGGCAATCTTCGGAGCTCCTTCGAGTTTGGGAACTCTCCGAGCCGTGGGCTCTTAGTTTCTTTTGGTGTAGAGAGGAGGGTGTCTCATGCCTGAGATTCGCAATGCGAAAGTCATGATTCTCGCGACGAATGGATTCGAAGAGTCGGAGTTGCTCGTTCCGCTGCGCAAGTTGAAGGAAGCCGGCGCGCAGGTTCATGTCGTCTCGCCGGAGTCGGGAAAGATTCGCGGCTGGAAGGAGAAGGACTGGGGCGAGAGCGTCCAGGTGGACAAGAAACTCGGTGAGGTCTCGGCAGCTGACTACGATGCGCTCGTGCTGCCGGGTGGGCAGATCAATCCGGATCTGCTGCGCGTCAATGAACAAGCCTTGCAGACGATCAAAGCGTTTGTCGACGGCGGTAAAGTGGTCGCAGCGATCTGTCACGCGCCGTGGTTACTGGTCGAGCTCGACGTAGTCAAAGGTCGAAACGTGACGTCCTATCATTCGATCAAGACCGACGTGAAGAATGCGGGCGGTAAATGGGTCGATAAGGAGGTCGTCACCGATCGCGGAATCATCACGAGTCGAAATCCCGGGGATCTGGATGCATTCGTCGCCAAGATCGTCGAAGAGGTGCAGGAGGGTAGTCATTCCCGTCAGCGTGCAGCGGCGGGTTAACGCGCACGTTTAGCTCGACGATCGCCAGAACGGATGGCGCGCAGCACACCGAGTGCTGCGCGTCGTCCACTCGCGAGTGCGCCTCCCACGGTTGCTGCTTCCCCTTCCAGATCCAGCGCTTCTCCCGCGAAGTACAACGTGTCTTGCACCGGCGCAGCGAGTTGATGCCGCGCTCCCGACCCACCTGAGACCACATAGGTGTAAGCACCGCCCGCGAATGGATCGGCTTGCCAATCGTGCAAGTGTGCGCCGCTGAAGTAGCTTGCGACCGATGTGCGTGAACCGAATACGGATTGGAGGCTGTTCAATGCGGCTTGAATGACTTCGTCTGGCATCGTTCCGGCAAATCGCGCGGCATTCGGACCTGCGCTCCACGCGACCATCATCGAGGTTCGGATCGGCAGTGATGTCCAGAAAGTAGGGAACGGCTGTCTGGGTGCTTGGAAGAACGCAGCGCCGCGATAGCGCCCCTGATCGAGCGCCTCCCAGAAGCGTTCATGGAAACGCAAGATCACTTTGATCACAGGCCCTGATGCGAGCATCTCGAGCGCACGCTGCTTTGGTCGTATGACAGGCGAGATGTTGACGCCATTCGGGATCTCAGACGGTGTCTTCAACACCCCAATGGGTAGCGTGACAATTGCGCGCTTGGCTACCAGCTCGAACGGTACCCCGACGTGTGTGCCGCTGACACGCACGCTGCCGCGCTTCCATCGAATCTCTTTCACGATGCTGCTCAGTTGCACCCGAGCGTGCTGCTGCAGCGTGGCTGCGATGGCGGCTATGATTGCGGCATATCCGCGCATAGGTCTGAAGGTTGGCGCATCCGCAGCACCGTCACCGCTCCACTCGTCCAGTATCTCGAGGGTGCTCACGCGAGTTGCATCCGCCGCGTCGAATCCTTCGACGAGCATGCGTGCAAACTCGCGTGCGCGCGGGGAGAGCTTTCGTTTGGCGAGCGTATCCAGGAAGACACTGAAGGGGATGTCTTTCTGAGGGCGGCGCACGGCGGACAAGCCGCGCTTCATCTCCTCGAAAAGATCGTCGGACTCCTGAAGCTTGCCTCTTAGATTCATCCATCGGGTCTGGGTTGCATCGACGATGGGTTCATTGGCTCGGTGCAGCCAGTGCAGAATCGGTTGGGAATGACCGTGGATGAACTCTGCGCCGAGCTCGATGGGAATCGGAACGTCGGGCTCACGATGCGTGAAGATCCGGCCACCCAGCCGATCGCGTGCTTCGAGCACGCACACAGACACATCCTGCGCTGCCAACTCCGAGGCAGCCGCGAGCCCGGCCGCGCCAGCGCCGATGATAACGACGTCGTAGTCAGTAGCGTGTTGTGGCATTGCAATTCTTGCTTTGATGCCTAATTCATAGGGCCCATCGTAAGTTTCATTCAGCCAACCCAAGGAACGAAGAAACTCTGGCAGAGCGCGCTGAGCCCTCAAAGCGATGATCTGCACTCGTCACTTCGCAGAGATAGCCGTGCTGCTGGAGACGTTGCACCAGCACACGCGCGCGCCTATCGGCAGAGCGGTTGGAATGCCGCGTCCAGGAACTTGTCGGTCCTTCGGTCATGTAGGCGTGAACACCCGCAATGGGTGCCCGCACGATTTGCTCCATGGCATGTGACAGCACTGCATTCCGCCTACCGTGGTGCCGCTTTGAAAGCAAGAGGTGGCACTTGACTGTGTCGGCAGCAGCCCCACCGAATACGACAAGTTCCTGCCCGCGTCCTTCCATCCGCTCGAAGAGCGCGCTTACGCTCATCGTGTGCTCGTGTGCTCGTGTGCTCGTGGGCTCGGAGGGGAAGAATTCTTCGACAAGGATGAACAGGATTGTCAGAGGAAGAGCAGATCAAATTCTGTTCTGACCTTTCTCCATTCCGCTAATCCTGTCCTGTCTCCCGATTCTTCTTACTTCTTCTCTACGCCCTGGGAGGCTGCAGTTGGCACGAGCAGGTGCTGACGCCAGGACTTGTTTCAGGAGCTTCGAAAACATGGATGTTTTCGTAGCAGGTCTACATGGATGTATTCACGACCGGTCCTGAAACAAGTCCTGGCGGCAGCCCTGCGTCGGCTGAGTCGAGCACCTCGCGCACTGAAGATGGATCCTCGCCTCCGCGACGATGACGATGTCGCGTTCGCGTAGCCTTTCTATCGTACGTCGTTCTCGATCGAGCCCCGAGTTTGGGTTGGGTGAGGGCAGACGAAGGCGCTGATCTCGGCGAGATTGTCGATCAGCTCATCCGGATGGAGTGCTTCGAGGTCGTGGGGATTGTTGTAGCCATAAGCGACGGAGACGGCTGCGCATCCCGCTGCGCGGGCGGCAATGATGTCGCTGCGTGAATCGCCAACGTATACGAGCTCGCAAGGTTCGATCTCCAGGCGCTTGCATGCAGCGACCAACAGGTTCGGGCTCGGTTTGCGATCTTCCGCGAGATCGGCGCAGAGCACGTGGCGGAAGTAATGGCTCAAGTCCGCCGCTTCGAGCAAGCGAACGGCGAAGCTCGACTCCTTGTTCGTCACACAGCACAGCGGTGTGCCAGAGGCGGTGAGCGCACCGAGGGAATGGCGCACTCCCGGGTACACAGAGCTGCGCTCGAAGATATGATGGCTATATAGCTTGCGAAAGACCGCTTCCGCGCCGGCGCGAAGCGCGGGCGTGAGCTGTACGCTGTCAGACCCATAGCTGAGCGCGCGTGCAACGAAGCTCGAGATACCTGCTCCGATCAGCTGTGGCACTACATGCTCTGGAAGCGGGCGGCGACCGATCATGTTCAGTACGACGTTCATGCATGCGCCGAGATCGGGCGCCGTATCGATGAGCGTGCCGTCTAGATCAAATGCGATGGCCCGGATCATCCCGCGACTCCTGCTGTTTGCACGAGGGCGTCGATGGCAATTGCGGGCTTGGTGGCGGGTCTGGATTTCTTGCGCCCGTGTGCTTCCTTGCGGCGCTCGATCAACCGCAAGATCATCGGCGTGAAGATCAGCTGCATCGCGAGATCCATCTTGCCTCCGGGGCACACGATGGTGTTCGAGCGGGACATGAACGAGCCGTGCAGCATGGAGATCAAATATGGGAAATCGATGCCGTGGGGTCGAGCGAAACGAATCACGAGGAACGATTCGTCTGGCGTTGGAATGAACCGGGCAATGAACGGGTTCGACGTATCGACGACCGGAACACGCTGGAAGTTGATATGCGTGCGCGAGAACTGCGGGCATATATAGGTCACATAGTCGTTCATACGCCGCAGGATGGTGTCGGTGATCGCTTCCGCGGAGTAGCCGCGAGTGGATCGGTCCCGATGCAGCTTCTGAATCCACTCGAGATTGATGACGGGCACGACTCCAACCAAGAGATCCACATGCCGTGCGACATCGATTCCGTTACAGGCCACCGCTCCGTGCAGCCCTTCATAGAAGAGCAGGTCGGTATCCTGTGGTAGCGGCTCCCAATCCGTGAACGTGCCGGGTTGCTGGCCGTAACGCTGCGCCTCCTGCTCATCGTGCAGATACAGGCGGCGACGTCCCTGGCCGCTCTCCCCGTAGGCGCGGAACAAGGTTTGGAGCTCTTCGAAGAGATTCGCTTCCGGGCCGAAGTGGCTGAAGTGAACGTCGCCACGCGCAATCGCCTCAGCCATCTTCTGCTTCATCGTGACGCGGTCGTAGCGATGGAAACTGTCACCCTCGATGAATGCCGCGTTGATCGATTCGCGGCGAAAGATCTGCTCGAACGTGCGCATGACCGAGGTCGTGCCCGCGCCCGAGGAGCCCGTGCAGGCGATGATTGGGTGCATGGCAGACATCAGAGCTGACTCCTGAACAACGTGCGGGTGCCGAAGAGCGGGGCGTCGAATTCGAAATCGTTGTAGTCGCGGTAATAGCGTTCGATGCGCTCCACCTCCGTACGGGCGCCGAAGATGAGACCGATGCGCTCGTGCAGCGCGCTCGGCGTGACTTCGAGCAACGGCTCTCGCCCGGTGGTCGCGCGACCGCCTGCTTGCTCCACGATGAACCCGATCGGATTGGCTTCGTACAACAAGCGCAACCGGCCTGCTTGCGTGAGATCCTTGCGATCTCGCGGATAGAGGAACACTCCACCGCGCATGAGAATGCGATGTGCTTCAGCAACGAGCGAGGCGATCCAACGCATGTTGAAGTCGCGGCCGCGGGGGCCTGCCACGCCCGCTTGACACTCGCTCACGTACTGCTTGATCGGCGCTTCCCAATGGCGGGAGTTCGACGCGTTGATCGCAAACTCGGATGTGCTCTCAGGAATGCGCAGATCCGGATGCGTGAGCAAGAACTCACCCACCTCGCGGTCGAGCGTGAAGCCATGCACGCCATGCCCAGTCGTGAGCACGAGCATCGTCGAGGGCCCGTAGATGGCGTAGCCTGCGCACACTTGCGCCGTTCCCGGCTGGAGGAAATCGGTTTCGAGCGGCTCGCACGCGCCCCCAGGGCAGCGCAAGATCGAGAAGATGCTGCCGACCGCGACGTTGACGTCTACGTTCGAAGAGCCATCCAGCGGATCGAACAACAGCAAGTATCGTCCGCGGGGATACTCGGTCGGAATGGAGTAAGGCGTCGTCATCTCTTCCGACACCATGCCCGCGAGCTGGCCCCCCCATTCGGTGGTACGGATGAAGATGTCGTTCGCGAGCACATCCATGCGCAGCTGCATCTCGCCTTGCACGTTCGTCGTGCCCGCGACGCCGAGCGTGTTCGAAAGCGCACCCTTGCCGATCAGTGCCGCGATGCGCTTGCAGGCCAGGCGCACGTCGTTCACCAGTGCGATGAAATCCGCATTCGTATCGGCATGAGAGCGGCGCTCCTCGATGAGAAAGCGCGTCAGCGTCTTCGGCGTATGCGTCATGACAGCGGCCCCTCCGCGGTGAACACGCGGCTCGAACGTAGGTCGGCGGCTTCGATCGTCATCAAATCGTCCTGGGTCAACGTCGCGCCGCGCTCGAAGAGGCGGCTCGCTTGGCGCAGGCGTGCGCGGTCTAGGGCATTGCGAATCGAGCGCGCGTTCGCGAAGTGCGGCTGCGTGCGTCGTCGCTCGATGTACTCGCGCAAGGTGGCGAGCGCCTCATCGCTCAAGCGATACTGCATCTGCTGCAACATGAGCTGCGCGATCTCGTACAGCTCATCGTTCGTGTAGTCGGGGAAATCGATGTGATGCGCGATGCGTGAGGAGAGGCCGGGATTGCTGCGGAAGAAGCGATCCATCCGATCCTTGTAGCCCGCAAGGATCACCACGAGATCGCCGCGACTGTTCTCCATCTCCTGGAGCAGGATCTCGATCGCTTCTTGCCCGTAGTCGCGTTCGTTCTCGGGCCGGTACAGGTAGTACGCCTCGTCGATGAAGAGCACACCGCCCATCGCTCGCTTCAGCACCTCGCGGGTTTTCGGCGCCGTGTGGCCGATGTATTGACCGACGAGGTCATCCCGAGTGACCGCAATCAGATGACCTTTGCGAACGTAGCCGAGCCGATGCAGGATCTCAGCCATCCGCATCGCGACCGTCGTCTTGCCCGTACCTGGATTTCCCGTGAAGTTCATGTGCAGCGAGGGCGCGCCCGTGCTGAGCCCAGCTTGCCTGCGCAACGTGTCTACCAAGAGCAACGCACAAATGTCGCGCACGCGACCTTTCACGGGCGCAAGTCCCACGAGCTCGCGATTCAGCTCATCGAGGACCTCGGCGACGCGCGAGCCGCGGAAAGCTGCATCGAGATCGAAGTGCCGATCGCTATTGTCCTGGATGTCGTCGGTGACTGCATTCATACGCGCACCTCAGTAACGCTGGCCCGCAGGCCGTTCCGTCGCATAAGAGCGCGTCGTGTAGCGGACCTGGCGCCCGGGTCCTTCCTCGCGCGTAAGCTGAAAGCCGGGCTCGTCCTTCGGTCGTGAAACGATGAAGGACAGTCGCAACGATTCCACGCCTCGCGTCGCATCGAACGCGTTCACCTTGACGTAGTGATTGGGGAAGGTTGCGCGACACGCGTTCACCTCTTTGAGGATGCCGGCGGCATCCTTCAGATCGAACATCGGGATGCCGAACATCTCCCAATAAGTGTTGCGAGGATGAGGATCGTCGGTGTACTCGATGGAGATCGCCCAGTCCTTCTGCAAGCAATACTCGATCTGAGCGCGAATCTGCCCGTCCGTGAGATCAGGTAGGAAGGAGAATGTGCCTTGTGTGAGTCGCATGATGGTTTCCTCGGTGACGATCAAGCGGCCGCCGTCGGTGTGGGAACGAAGTCGGGCGTGTCGGTGCTCGCATAGTCGAACGTGACATCGCGCCAAGTATCGAGCGCGGCCTGCAACGGCGTGCAGTGGCGCGCGGCGTTGTTGAGAATGTCGGGCCCTTCGTTCCAGATATCGCGGCCTTCATTGCGCGCCAGCACCATCGCTTCGAGCGCGACTCGATTGGCGGTTGCACCGGCGGCGATGCCCATCGGGTGACCGATCGTTCCGCCGCCGAACTGCAGCACGCAGTCCTCACCCAAGTACGTGAGCAGCTGATGCATCTGCCCCGCGTGAATGCCGCCTGAGGCGACTGGCATCACGCCATTGAGTCCGCCCCAGTCTTGCTCGAAGAAGACACCCCGCGGCAAATCGACCGGGTTGTGCGGCTCGCGCAGCACGTTGTAGTAACCCTGCACCGTGTTCGGATCGCCTTCGAGCTTGCCGACGACCGTACCCGCGTGCAGATGATCGACCCCGGCGAGGCGCATCCACTTTGAGATCACGCGAAACGACACGCCATGCGTCTTCTGTCGGGTGTAGGTCCCGTGTCCTGCACGGTGCAGGTGCAGAACCATGTCGTTCTTCCGCGCCCACTTCGACATCGATTGGATCGCGGTGTAGCCGATTACGAGATCGATCATGACGATGACCGAGCCGATCTCTTTCGCGAACTCTGCGCGCTCGTACATGTCCTCCATCGTCGCGGCGGTGACATTGAGATAGTGTCCTTTCACCTCGCCGGTGGCGGCCTGCGCTCGATTGACCGCTTCCATGCAGTAGAGAAAGCGATCTCGCCAGTGCATGAAGGGCTGCGAGTTGATGTTCTCGTCGTCTTTCGTGAAATCGAGTCCGCCTTGCAGCGCTTCATACACGACCCGACCGTAGTTCTTACCGGAGAGGCCGAGCTTCGGCTTGACCGTGGCACCCAGTAGTGGACGACCAAACTTATCGAGGCGTTCGCGCTCGACGACAATGCCGGTTGGCGGACCCTGATAGGTCTTCACGTATGCGACCGGAAAACGCATGTCCTCCAAGCGCAGCGCCTTGAGCGGTTTGAACCCAAAGACGTTGCCGATGATCGACGCACTCAAGTTCGCGATCGAACCCGGCTCGAACAGATCCAAGTCATAAGCGATATATGCGAAGTACTGTCCGCGCGCGCCGGGGACAGGTTCGACGCGGTATGCCTTAGCGCGATAGCGATCGCAGGCTGTGAGGCGGTCCGTCCAGACCACCGTCCACGTGGCCGTCGAAGACTCGCCCGCCACAGCGGCGGCAGCTTCCACCGGGTCCACGTTCTCTTGTGGTGTGATGCGGAAGAGGGCGAGCACGTCCGTGTCCTTCGGCTGGTACTTGCCATCCCAATACCCCATGTCCGCGTACTTCAAGACACCTGCCTTGTAGCGATCCGCCGCCGAGACGGGAGCTGCCCGCGTACCGATCTGCTTCATCGTCGTATCCTCGAGCAAGAGTGAGTGCGATGAAGCGTGGACCTGAGTTCTCATTAGGTCCAATGGAATAATATTTGTTCTGGTATAAGATTCTCTAATGACTAAAGGGAGCAGCCACAAAGAACACATAGAACACATAGCGATCCAGGAAGATGAGCACGAGCTCCTTCTTGTGTGCTTGTGTTCTGTGCGGTCACTCCATTCCGAGCGTAGAACGACATGCGCAACTTAACGCTTCGACAGGTTCGGGTTTTTGCTGCAGTGGCGCAGCACAGGTCGTTTACGCGCGCAGCGCGTGAGCTGCACTTGACGCAGCCTGCCGTGTCGCAGCAGCTGAAGCTTCTGGAATCGGAAGTCGGGATGCCCCTGTTCGAGCACGTCGGCCGCGCGATTCATCTGACTGCCGCGGGCGAAGAGTTGCTGCGTTATGCACATCAAATCACCGAGATCGTCCGCGCGGCTAGCGAATCGTTCGCCGAGATGCGCGGACTCAAGCGCGGTGTGCTGAAGCTTGGCGCGGTGAGCACGGCGAAGTACTTCACGCCATCGCTCCTTTCGGCATTCACCCTCGAATATCCGCAGGTGTCGATCAAGTTCACGGTCGGTAACCGCGAAGAGATCATCAAACAACTCGCGGACAATGAGACGGACCTCGTCATCATGGGGCGACCGCCCCGAGAGCTCGTGACGACTGCCGAACCGTTTGCGAAACACCCGCTCGTCATCGTTGCCGCGCCCGATCATCCGCTGGCGCAATCGCAACGAAAGATCCCGCTGAAACGCCTCGAGTCGGAGAACTTCGTGATCCGAGAGCCGGGTTCCGGCACGCGAGCCTCGATGGAGCATGTCTTCCGCGAACGTGGCGTTTCCTTTCGTGCCTCGATGGAGGTGAGCAGTAACGAGACCATCAAGCAGGCAGTCATGGCAGGCATGGGAATCAGCTTCATCTCGAAGCACACCGTCAGTCTCGAGCTCGCCGCAGGCAAGCTTGTCACGCTCAATGTCAGCGGCCTGCCGCTCCTGCGCGACTGGTACGTGATCCACTTGCGAGACAAACGTCTCTCGCCGATCACCGTCGCATTCCGCACGTTCCTGCTCGCGCGCGGCGCGGAGCTCATTCAGCGCACAGTGGGATGAGATGAAAAACTGCTTTGCTGTAGCGACTCGGCGGGGCTGCCGCCAGGGAATTGTGTCAGGACCGGCCGTGAATACGTCTTCGTAAACCAGCTGCGAAAACACTCCCTGTTCGAAGCTCCTGAAACAAGTCCTGACTTCCCGCTGTGCCACGTTTGAGCCTCACTGAGAATCAGGAGAGGGGCATCGGATAGCAAAACGCGGCTCTAGGAAGATGCCCGGTGCGAGGCGGTTCCGGTGTATTGCCTTGGCTTTTCTCTATTGAATGGAACCCAACGATCGAGAGAGGATTACAACTGTTTCGAACGACAGTCATCGGAGCGAGCTCATGAACGATCGCATTCTCATCGTCGCGTGTTTGGCGTGCGTATTGAGCGCATGTGGTGGGGGGCAGAAGGAAGCGGAGCCGCAAGCGAACGCATCTGCTCCGCAAGCTGCTGCTGAACAAGCGACCGACGGGAAGCCATTTGTCGTCACTGAGGTCGCGAAGTTCAACGAACCTTGGGCGATGACCTTCCTTCCTGACGGACGATTGCTCGTCACGGAAAAGAAGGGCGCGATCAAGGTGTACACGATCGGCGGTGAGGCGCATGACATCACGGGCGTGCCGGAGGTTGCCTATCAAGGCCAAGGCGGCCTTGGCGACATCGTGCTGCATCCGAAGTTTGCAGAGAACCGCTGGGTTTACATCAGCTACGCAGAACCGGGAGACGGTGATACTCGCGGCGGTGCGGTCGCGCGCGCGAAGCTGGACCTGCAAGAAGGCGCGGGCGGCGCGTTGAGCGACTTGAAGGTGATCTGGCGCCAGGCGCCGAAAGTGACTGGCGCAGGTCACTATGGTCATCGCATCGCGTTCGATTCCGACGGTTATCTATGGATCACTTCAGGCGAGCGGCAGAAGTTCGATCCCGCGCAAGATATGCAATCGAACCTCGGCAAGATCGTGCGTCTCAACGACGACGGGTCGGTGCCCAAAGACAATCCCTTTGCCAACAAGGGCGGAGTGACGGCGCAAGTCTGGTCCTTAGGGCATCGCAATCCGCTCGGCATTGCGTTCGATGCGCAGGGCAGGCTCTGGAATCACGAGATGGGGCCAAAGGGGGGCGATGAGCTCAATCTCGTGGAGCGCGGTGCGAACTATGGCTATCCAGTCGTCTCGCAAGGCGATCACTATGACGGCAAGGTGATCCCCGATCACGAGGACCGCCCCGAGTTCAAAGAGCCCATCATCACGTGGTTGCCGGCGATCTCGCCCGCCGGATTCGTCATCTACAGCGGCAGCGAGTTTCCGGATTGGCAAGGCGATGGATTCATCGGCGGATTGGCTTCGCAAGCATTGGTGCGCGTCGAGTTCGACGGCACGACTGCCCGCGAAGCCGAGCGCTATGAAATGGGCGCTCGCATCCGCGAGATCGAGCAGGGCCCCGACGGTGCGCTCTGGATTCTCGAGGACGAACGCGAAGGCGCGGGCGGTCGATTGCTGAAGCTCACAGCGCCGTAGGCGAGGGGCGATTTCGGCTCGATTCTCCCCAATGGGCTACGGGTCGGAATGGATTCCGATCTGAAAAACATAGCTGCCGCTCTCGGAAGCGACCGCTATCGGGTACACTACGCGCAAACCTCCTAAGCAGGTGCGTGTCGGAATTCCCGCACAACGAAGAACGACGAAGCTCGTTTCTTTTCGCACTTTTGATCGCTCGGGTTTGATCGGCGTGTGCCAAGCGGCGCGCGTCCCGTGGCCATTTCATTTCTGGATCTTCGATGCTTGCGACCTCCAATATTTCCATTCAATTCGGCGCGAAACCGCTGTTCGAGAACGTCACTATCAAGTTCGCCGATGGCAATCGGTATGGCTTGATCGGCGCAAACGGCTGCGGCAAGTCGACTCTCATGAAGATTCTCGCTCGAGATCTCGATCAGAGCAGCGGCGAAGTCATGCTTCAAACCGGGCTGCGCCTTGGGAAGCTCAACCAGAACCAGTTCGCGTATGAGGACGTTCGTGTGCTCGATGTCGTGATGCAGGGGCACGCCGAGATGTGGCAGGCGATGCAGGAGCGCGATCGTATCTATGCCGACCCGGAGGCGACCGACGAAGATTACATGCGTGCGGCCGAGCTCGAAGAGAAGTTCGCGGAGTATGGCGGCTACGACGCCGAGGCACGGGCCGCGAGCATCCTGACGGCCGCTGGCATCGACGAGTCATATCACAACGGTCCGATGCGCGAAGTCGCACCGGGCTGGAAACTGCGTGTGCTTCTTGCACAAGCATTGTTCTCAAAGCCGGATGTGCTCCTGCTCGATGAGCCGACGAACAATCTGGACATCAACTCGATCCGTTGGCTCGAAACTGTGCTCAACGAGTACGACGCAACGATGATCATCATCAGCCACGACCGGCACTTCCTCAACCAAGTCTGCACGCACATGGCGGATCTCGACTACGGTCAGGTCAAGATCTATCCGGGAAACTACGACGACTTCATGCTCGCCTCAGTTCAGGCGCGTGAGCGCGTGGAAGCTGCGAATGCCAAGGCAAAGGAGCGGATCTCGGACCTCCAGGAGTTCGTACGCAGATTCTCCGCGAATGCATCGAAAGCACGGCAAGCGACGTCGCGTTTGAAGCAGATCGACAAGATCAAGATCGAGGACATCAAGCCTTCGTCGCGCCAGAACCCGTACATCCGATTCGAGCAGGCGAAGAAGTTATATCGTTCGGTCGTTGCGCTCGAGAAGGTGAACTTTGCCTATCCGGGGGCGGATATGCAGGTGTTGAAGAATGTGAGCCTGAGCGTAGAGGCAGGCGAGCGCATCGCGATCATCGGCGCCAACGGCGTCGGCAAGACGACGCTCATGCGCTGTCTCGCAGGCGATCTCACACCGACGTCCGGGGAGATCAAATGGGTCGAGAACGCGCAGCCGGGCTACATGCCGCAGGATCCTCAAGCAGAGTTTGCGCAGAGGATGGATCTGTTCACGTGGATGTCGCAGTGGCGCACGGGCAGCGATGACGATCAAATCGTGCGAGCGACGCTCGGTCGACTGTTGTTCTCGGGAGATGAGACGAAAAAGTCGGTGCACGTGCTGTCTGGGGGCGAAAAGGGACGCATGATCTACGGCAAGCTGATGCTGACGAAGCCGAACGTGCTGCTGATGGACGAGCCGACGAACCATATGGATATGGAGACGATCGAGTCGCTGCAGATCGGATTGGAAAAGTATCCGGGCACGCTCATCTTCGTTTCGCACGATCGCGAGTTCGTGAGCGGACTTGCGACGCGGATCATCGAGCTCAAGCCGAACGGTCAGCTCAGGGATTTCCAGGGCACGTACGATGAGTATCTGCGGGCGCAGGGGATTGCGGCTTAGCCGATTTAGCGCCTTCGATTCAGCGTAGTAGATCACTTTGCGCAGCGGGCCTGCCGCTCGGGACTTGTTTCGGGACCGGTCGTGAATACGTCCCTGTAGACCTGCTACGAAAACATCCTGTTTTCGAAGCTCCCGAAACAAGCCCCGACCGTCAGGCCCTTAGTGCCCAGCGCGGCCTCGAAAAAGCAAGAGAGGATCATCTCGCCGCGCCATAGAGACGCGGAGATACGAAAAGGAACTTACTGTCACGTTCCGAACTCCTGGTCTCCGCGAGAGCATTTCCTTCCCGCCTTTCGCCGCGATTGCCGCGAGAGTCTTCGGACTCAAGACGATGGCGAAGTGGGTGTACCCGGTGGATCTATTCCAGCATCACACGTGAGCCGTCGGCGAGTGCTTTGAAGTAGTGACCCTTCTCAATGAACAGTCCTTCCATCACCGGTGCGCCTTCGTCATCGCGGTGTGGGTAGACCTGAACGGCGATGACGTTGCCGTCGTAGAGCGGTGTGATCGTCGGGATACGCGTGTGTCCCACTAGAATAGTTTTCGCTTCGAAGTGCTTCAACACGCGTGCCACATCCGCCGGTGCCGCAGCGGGTGTGTCTTGTGGAGTGCGAGGTTCGAAATAGCCTCGGTACCACTGAGGTCCGTTCTGTCCCATGATGAACGACACGAGCGCCTGCTGCGGTTCGGGCATCGAGTGGCGTGCGTGGAGCGCTTCGCGGACGGTCGCGTTGATCGCATCAAGCGTGAGCTTACGATCGACGATCTCCGATGACACGCCGCCGTGGACGCAGAGCTGTCCGCCGACCTTCATCAACGTGTGCTTCGTGCGTATCCAACGGCCGAGAAAGGATTGCTCGCCCCAGAGTGCAGCGTAGTGAGGGGCGCCGATGAGTTGCGCGGTCTGCTTGTACTTCGAGTGCAGATAACGATCGTCGCCCAAGAGCACCATCGACTCGTGATTGCCGAGCACGACGTGTACTCCGCCGCCTGCTTCGCGTGCTTCAGCCTCCAGCTTGAACAAGAGCCAGAGAATCTCTGTCTGATGAGCGCCACGATCGAAGATGTCGCCGAGTACGACCAAATGACCCTTGCCGAAGGACCAGCGCAGCGTGTCATCGATGATCTTGTGAGCGCGTAGCAGCGTTACCGCGATCTCGAATTCACCGTGCGTGTCCGCGATGACGAACATCGGTGTGTCTCGATCGAGGGGCACGACCGAAGGGCCGGGTAAGCCGATCTCACGAAGTGTGACTTCGAACGCTGGTAAGTCCGCGACCGCCGGGACGATAATTTTGCTTCCGATCGCCGTCTTGTGCGCGAGCGGCTTGCTGTGCTGGATGAAGACAGCATTCCACGTTGCATTCTTATCGATGAGCACATAAGGCCCGTCCGAGACTGGCTCGGCCGCGTGAGCGACTACGCCCAGCAGCAGGGAACAGAGCAGGGCAAAGCAACGAAGGGTACGCGTCATGATCACGCAGACTCCACTTTGAAGCGCGCACTCTAACCTTATCGCCGAACTGCCGAACGTGACGTGGTGCCTGCCTCGATCAGAGATATCCTCTCGCGGAGCCGCGGAGACGTAGAGGGAAGAAAGGAACTCATAGAAAATTAATCCCTCCTTCTAATCTCTGCGTCTCTGCGTCTCTGCGGCTCCGCGAGCGTATTTCTCTTGGGATCGCTGAACCGATGGGTCACGCGGCCACGGCGCTTCCTTCATCCTCGCTGAACGCTCACAATCCGAGCATGGCTAAACGCACCGGCAGCGCTGATCTTCCTCTTCACGGCGGGCGTGTGCCGCCGTGGTTGGGTGCGCGCATGACGCGGCTCGGACGCGTCATCGTTGAGGCGATCGTGTTGCGCTATGGACGAGACGAAGTGCTGCGCAGATTGGCGCATCCGTTCTGGTTCCAGTCGTTCGGCGCCGTGATGGGCATGGACTGGCATTCGTCTGGTATTACGACGAGCGTCATGGGCGCATTGAAGCGTGGCCTTACGCCGCTCCAAGAAGAGCTCGGCATCTATGTGTGTGGCGGTAAAGGCGCGCATTCACGCGAGACGCCCACCGAGCTCCTGGCGATCGGTGATCGGACGGGTATCGACGCGGCACCCCTCACGCACGCGAGTCGGCTGGTCGCGAAAATCGACAGCGCCGCCGTGCAAGATGGTTTCGATCTCTATCTCCACACGTTCATAGTCACGAAAGACGGCAGATGGTGCGTGGTCCAACAAGGGATGAACGAAGGGCGGCGCGAGGCTCGACGCTACCATTGGTTGTCGGAACGGCTGCAGAGTTTCTTGGATTCGCCGCACAGCGCGATCGAAGGACGCAACCAAGGCCCGATCGTGAACCTCGCAGATGCGCGGGCCGCGCGCAATCGAAACGCCGGACTCGAGCTCGTTCAAGCAGGGCCCGATCGGACGATCGGGGTGCTGAAGCGTCTGTGCGATCCAGGCAATACTGCGCGAGACTTGTTCTCCGATTTGGAGATGCTTGGGGCTGAGCCTGCGCCCACATTGCCGCACCTGCGGCTGCCCGATCACCACGACGTGCGCGCGAGCGGCGTCATGTTGAAGCGTCTTCACGGCGCATTGGCCGCCGCCGCCGATCGAGGTCCCAAGGATTTCGCTGAGTTGCTGCTCACGCCAGGTATTGGGGCACGCACCGTCGCTTCGCTGGCGCTCGTGGCCGAAGTCGTCTATGGCGCGCCTTCTCGATTCACGGATCCTGCACGGTTCTCGTTTGCGCACGGCGGGAAGGATGGTCACCCATTTCCTGTGCCGCTTAAGGTCTACGACGAAACGATTCGCGTGCTCAAGGATGCGGTCAATCAAGCGAAGCTCGGCAATGACGATAAGCTCTCCGCAATTCAAAGACTCGACCGTCAGGCACGCGCGCTCGAGCGTGTAGCGACAGGGCCCTCGTTCGAATCGTTGCTCAAGGAGGAGAGAAGACGCTCAACGGAATATGGTGGGCGAACGGTGTTCGCCAAGTGACGTAGGTGATGGAAGTGGTGCAGGTCAGACCGGATCGGCGCTAGCCCCTCACCTCCATCACTTACATCACCTGTGTCACCTCCATCACGCAAGCTGCGCGGCAACTTGCTGCAGATGGAAATCCGCATCGCCCCACGTCAGGTCGATGGCCGTGAGTCGCTTGAAATAGTGACTGACCATGAGCTCATCGGTCATGCCCATTCCGCCGTGGAGTTGCACCGCCTGCTGCGCGATGAAGCGGCCCGCCTGCCCGATCACGACCTTGGCTGCCGATAGCGCGCGGCGGCGTTCGGAAACATCGTGTTCCTGGCACCGGATTGCGGCGAGATAGCTCATCGAGGTGGCCTGCTCGGCCTGGATGAGCATGTCCACCATGCGATGCTGCAGGACCTGGAAGCGGCTGATGGGCTGACCGAACTGCTTGCGGTTCTTCGTGTACTCCAGCGTGGTCGCGTTGACAGCCTTCATGATGCCGACGGCCTCGGCACATAAAGCACTCATCGCGACGTGTTGCGCAGCCTCGACTGCAACGAGCACGTCAATGTCTGCGCCGATCAGACTCGCAGCCGGAGCGTGTACGCGGTCGAGGTCCAAGTCAGCCGCGCGTTGTCCATCAAGAGTGCGGTACCCGGTGATCGTGAGCCCGTTCGTCTCCTTCGGCACACGAAACACGCGTACGCCGGCAGCATCACCAGTCTTGCCGCTAGTACGCGCGGTGACGAGGAACTCGTCGGCCGTTGGCCCGTGTGCGATGACGCTCTTCTTCCCATGTAGAACATAGCCATCGCCGCTCTTCTCGGCTCGCGTCGCGATGGAGTTGATCTCGCCTCGCGCTTGCGGTTCCTGATGTGCAACCACGACGATCCGTTCACCTGAGGCAATCGCTGGCAGCAACTCCGCTGCCGCGCTCGAGTCCTCCAACTTCGAGATGAGCGTTGGCGTAAATACAGCTGCGTTCAAGAAGGGCTCGAGCAACAACGCAGACCCGAATGCATTCATGACCAGCATCGTCTCCACGGGGCCGGCACCTAAACCACCGTGCTCTTCGGGGATATTGATGGCGGTGAGGCCCAGACCAGATAGCTCGTGCCAGATCGCACGGCTCCAACCTGCGTCGGAGTTGAGAATGTCGCGGCGTGCTTCGAACGTGTAGTGCTCGCGCACGAAACGTTGCACCGTATCCGCCAGCAGCTGTTGCTCGTCTGTGAAGGTAAAGTCCATGATGGAGGCGGTTAGCGGTTAGCGGTTAGCGGCGACGGATGACTGGTGAGTGTCGCGTGCAAAGGGTTGGCAGTGAGTCCAAGTCGCTCATATCGATGTCTCCTCTGTAACTAACCGCAAACCACTTCTCTAAAGTCCCAACACCATCTGCGCGATGATGTTGCGTTGGATCTCGTTCGAGCCGCCGTAGATCGTGACCTTACGCATGTTGCAGTACGCTGCCGCAAGCGGTGCTGCGTATTCGGGGCCGACGATGCTCATCAGGTCGTTCTCTTCCGTGGAGCGTCGATGAAATGGGAGTGCATACGGCCCGACGGCGTACATCAACAGCTCGCTCAACGCTTGCTGAATCTCCGTTCCTTTGATCTTGAGAATGGATGCTTCCGGCCCCGGAGCGCGATTCTTCGATTCGGCAGAGAGCGCTCGGAGTGCGGTGATCTCGAGCGCCATGAGATCGATCTCGATCTGCGCGACTCGCGCAGCGAACAGCGGATCCTCGATGAGCGGACGGCCATTCTTCAGCTCCTGTCGCGCGATCGCCTTCAGGCGACCGAGCTCGCGCTTCGAGGAGCCAATGCCTGCAATGCTGGTGCGCTCGTGGCCGAGCAGGAACTTCGCATACGTCCAACCCTTGTTCTCTTCGCCGATGCGATTCTCCACCGGCACCTTCACGTTCTCGAACCAGACCTCGTTGACCTCGTGCGCCCCATCGAGCGTGATGATCGGACGCACCGTGATGCCTGGCGATCGCATATCGATGAGGACGAAGCTGATTCCCTGCTGTGGCTTAGCGGCGTTCGGATCCGTGCGCACGAGACAGAAGATCCAGTTCGCGTGCTGCCCCATCGTGTTCCAGGTTTTCTGGCCGCTCACGATGTAGGAGTCGCCGTGACGCTCGGCGCGCGTCTTGAGCGACGCCAGGTCCGAACCCGCACCAGGCTCTGAATACCCTTGGCACCACCAATCCTCGGCACTGAGTATTCGAGGTAGAAAACGTTGCTGCTGCTCGGCGTTTCCGAACGCCATGATCACAGGACCCACCATCCGTAAGCCAAACGGCACGGCCTTCGGTGCCCCTGCAAGCGCGAGCTCTTCTTCGAAAATGTGCAGTCGAACCGGATCCCAGCCGGTGCCGCCGAACTCCTTGGGCCATGTCGGCGCAACCCAGCCTCGTTCGAACAGCACCTTCTGCCAAGCGCGGTAGTCCTCTACGGTGACCACACGACCGGACTTCACGTGCTCGCTCAAATCTGCAGGTAAGTGAGTACGTAGGAACTCGCGGACCTCGTCTCGAAAGGCAAGCTCGTCCGCCGTGAAGTGAAGATCCATCGAAGAGACCTTTCGTCGTTAGAATCGAAGTCGTCGTAGAATTGCAGTGCGGAACGAGTGTTTCATTCAGCGGTCTCGATCATAGGGATGGAGATCGGGCATCGCAATGCGGGTATTGCGGCGCTTGTATGCAGGCTCCGAGACAATATGCAGCGTTTTGCTGAACATTGAGGCGAACTACTGGTTGGAGGCGCGGCGATGTGCTAGCGTCGGATCAGAATCTTGATCTGCACACCGGAACTTGCCGGCCATTGCTGCAGTCGAATTCGAACCAGAACATCAAAGTCACAGCGTTCACGCGTCATCACGAGACCCGCAGCGGCGCATGCCCCGCACGCATCACAATTTCTGGCCGAAGGGCCTTGCGCACGACGCTACCTCGCCCGAGACGAATCTCTTCTACAACCTCGAAGTCTCGGCGACGCGATATCCGAACAAGCCATTCGCGATCTTCTTCGACGGCGTGCTCACCTATTGGCGTTTGAAGCAGGAAGCCGAGCAGCTCGCGGGTTACCTGCAACACGAGTGCAAAGTCGCGGCCGGTGACCGCGTCATGTTGGTACTGCAGAACAGTCCGCAGTTCGTGATCGCGTACTACGCGATCTTGCGTGCAAACGCCGTCGTGGTTCCAGTGAATCCGATGAGTGTGTCCGAGGAGCTCGCGTATGTCGCAGAAGATAGCGGGGCTCGGACTGCGATCGTCGGTCAAGAGGTCATCGGCCATGCGAAGCCGCTCGTGGATGGCGAAGGCGCGCTTCTCGAGCACGTCATCGTCGCCGCCTATTCGGATTACGTTCGGGCAGATACCGATCTGCGCATGCCCGAGATCGTGAGTGCACCCCGGAAGATCTGTGAGCGTCCGTTCGTGGCGTGGAGCGATGCGCTGAGCGCACGATGTGCGCTCGGTCCCCTCATTGCCGGTCCCGACGATCTCTGCGTCATTCCGTACAGCTCCGGGACGACGGGGCGCGCCAAGGGTTGCATGCTCACACATCGCAACGTGATGCATACCACTATCGTAAATACCGTGTGGTTCCGCTCGCACCAAGATTCCACACAGCTCGTCGTGCTCCCATTCTTTCACGTGACGAGCATGCAGGGCGGCATGAATGGGCCGATCTACTACGGCGGTACGATTGTGCTCATGTGCAGGTGGGACCGCGATCTTGCGGCGCAGCTGATCGAGCGGCATCGAATTCGATTGTGGACTGCGATCGCAACGATGGTCGTCGATTTCATCGCGAATCCGCGCTTGAACGAATATGACGTCTCATCGCTGCAGCGCTTGACGGGCGGCGGTGCCGCGATGCCGGCGGCAGTTGCCGAGCGCCTGCAATCGTTGATCGGTGCACCTTACGTCGAAGGCTACGGTCTCACCGAAACGGCCGCGCCTACTCATATCAATCCGATCGATCGGCCGAAGCTGCAATGCTTGGGCATTCCTGTACCCAGCACGGATTCGCGCATCGTCGATCCCGATACGCTCGCGGAGCTTCCGCCCGGACAGGTCGGAGAGATCGTGACATCGGGTCCTCAAGTCTTCAAAGGCTACTGGCGCCGTGAAGAGGCGACGCGAGCGGCGTTCATCGAGATCGAAGATCGTACTTTCTTCCGCACCGGCGATCTCGGCTATGTGGATGAAGAGGGCTACTTCTTCTTGGTGGATCGCCTCAAGCGAATGATCAACGCCGCCGGCTACAAAGTCTGGCCTGCAGAGGTCGAGGCACAGATGTATCGACACCCGGCGATTCAGGAAGCGTGCGTGATCGCGGCGCGGGATGAATATCGCGGCGAGACTGTGAAGGTGCTCGTCGTCCTACGCGAGACGCACAAAGGAAAGATCTCCGAGCACGACATCATCGAATGGACGCGCGAGAACATGGCTGCGTACAAGTGCCCGCGAATCGTGCAGTTCGTGGACACGTTGCCGAAGTCCGCGACCGGCAAGGTGCAGTGGCGAATTCTCCAAGAAGCAGAATTCGCGCGCTCGTGAGCGCGCGCAAAGACGAAGCAACGAGCAAGGCGACCTATGGCGACCAGAGCATCCGATACGACACGAGTGATGGCTACAACATCAGCGAGCGAGCCCCGCCCACATGTGGGTAAGCAGGATCGACATTTCGTCACCGCGCTCTCGCGCGGCTTGGACGTACTTTCGTGTTTTCGCAGCGGCAGCCGAATGCTCGGCAATCAGGAGATCTCCGAGCGTTGCCGGTTGCCCAAATCCACGGTCTCGCGGCTGACCTACACACTCACGAAGCTCGGCTACCTCCACTACGTCAAAGAATCCGGCAAGTATCGCCTCGGCACTGCGACCCTCGCACTCGGTAGCGCGGTGCTTGGACGGTTCGAGGTCCGCGATCTCGCGCGGCCGCTCATGCAGGAGCTCGCGGATTCGACCGGGACTTCGGTCGCGCTTGGGGCGCGGCAACGCCTGAGCATGGTGTGCGTCGAGGTCTGCAAGGGCAACGCCGTGCTGTCGCTCAACATGGAAGTGGGTATGCGCTTGCCGCTCGGATCATCGGCAATTGGGCGCAGCTATCTCGCCGTGTGCAGCGAGACCGAACGCGCGGACTTGCTCGACCAATTGAAAGAGCTCGATCACCTGTCGTGGCCAGCGCTGAAGCAGGGAATCGAAAAGTCGCTCGCGACCTACGCGCAGCTCGGAGTGTGCACCTCCTTTGGTGAGTGGCAGCCGGATGTAAACGGCATCGCTGTCGCCTTTCACCCCGGTAACGGGCTGCCCGCGATGGCAATCAACTGCGGAGCTCCGGCATTCAAAGTCACTGCTGAGTATCTGCTGAACGACGTGCGCCCGCGCTTGGTCGATCTCGTTCGCAAGATCGAAGAGGGCCTTGGCGTACGCAGCTGACCTCGCTCTGTCGCTCGGAAGCGTCTCGCATTCACCACGTTGCAGTCAGCAGCGCGTCGTCCCAAGCCGACAGCGCCTGCGTTGAGCGTCGGCCTTACGCAACACTCAAAAGCCGCAGCGCGCCAACTTTTATTGCACTCTTGCGACGCCCGGAACTTTTTGGGGAGGAGTTAGTTACGCACTTGTCTGTCTAAGCTTCACCGACGCAACCTCTTCATGCGCGATACCGCACAAGCCAAAGTCATTCGCGCACCAGTTCCGAACGCTCCGCGCACACGAACGATGCAGCGCAGCTTTTATACGCGAGTGCACCGTGGCACGGCTGAGCCGCCTTCCGTCACGCTTCTCAAGCACACGTTCAATCCAGCGGTGATCGTGCTGACGATGTTCGCCTGCGCTTTGATCTACGGGCAGCGGATCGAGCCACCCTATTGGGCGCTCGCGGCGCTGACGTTCATCGTTTCGGCGCAGATCGTGAGCGACCCGATCCTCGATGCCTCATTGAATCGCAATGTGAGCGCCGTTGTCCGTCATCGGATATTCGGTGAGTGGCTCATGGTCTCGGCCGTGCTGCTGTTCATGGCATTCGCATTCAAGGTCACCGATACGTTTTCTCGTAAGGTAATCCTTACATGGTTCGCAATTACCCCGTTCGTCGTCATTGCAGCGCAAATGGGCTTGAGGCGATTCGCGGCATTCTCAGCGCTCCGTGGCTCGATCGCCCAGAGTCACATCATCGTTGGCGCAAACGAATGCGGCCGACGCTTGGCGCAGCGTCTGCAGGCGAATCCGCATCTCGGCACGTTCAAAGGATTCTTCGACGACCGCCTCGGAGAGCGCATGTCGAATCTGCCGGAGGAGCAGCTCCTCGGCACGATGACTGACATCGCAGACTACGTGCGCCTCAACGCGGTGAGCAATATTTACATATGCCTGCCGATCCGCGCAGAAGAGCGCGTGACGAAGCTGATGGAGGAGCTGCGCGATACGACGGCCTCGGTTTATTTCGTTCCAGACATCTTCGTGTTCGATCTGATGCGAGCGCAGCTCGCAGAGATCGACGGCATTCCGGTGCTCGCGGTCTGCGAGACGCCGTTTAGCGGGATGAATGGTGTGCTGAAGCGCGCTAGCGACATCGCGTTCTCCGCCGCTCTCATCGCGCTGTTGTGGCCCGTGATGTTGGCAATTGCAGTCGGTGTGCGTTTGAGCTCGTCTGGCCCCATCATCTTCAAGCAACGTCGCTATGGGCTCTACGGGGAACGCATCTTGGTCTACAAGTTCAGAACAATGTCGGTGTGCGAAAACGGCGGCTCGGTCGCGCAGGCGACGAAGGACGATCCGCGCGTCACCCGCCTCGGGCGTTTCCTGCGCAAGACCTCGCTCGATGAATTGCCGCAATTGTTCAACGTTCTGTTCGGCAGCATGAGCCTCGTCGGACCGCGGCCTCATGCGATCGCGCACAACGAGGAGTATCGCAAGCTGATCGACGGCTACATGCTTCGACACAAAGTGCGGCCGGGGATCACGGGATGGGCACAAGTAAACGGATTTCGCGGTGAGACAGAGACGCTGGAGAAGATGAAACGAAGAGTCGAGTACGATCTGCACTACCTGCGCAATTGGTCGCTCGCGCTCGATATCTCGATCCTCCTGCGTACGGCGCGCCTCGTCGTGAGCGACAAGAACGCGTACTGAGCACTTCCATTCATGCGCAGCGTTCACCTGGTAGCCATCGAGTTGTGTCGGTTCCTCGAGGAGGAGCACATCGACTATGCATTGCTCGGAGATGCATGTACGCCTGCCATCCCGGGTTCGCGTATCGAGCTCGTGGTCTCAGAAGAGTTTCTGGAGCAGGTGCCGCTGACGCTGCACAAGTTTTGCCAGCAGAGCGATGCGAAGTTGGTGACGTGCACGCGGGATGAGCGACTGGGATGGCGCTGCTTGGTGAGCTGGCTCAATCGCGACGAGCGTCCCGAGTTCGTCGCGGTTGAAGTCTTCGCGGACTTCGTGCGGCGAGGGCGCACACTGCTCGAAGGCCGCGACTTGCTCAAGGACCGCTATGTCGAGCCAGGAGCGGTAAGACTGCGCCCGGCGTTCTTCGTCGCGACTCCCGCAATGGAGTTTGCCTATTACTTGCTCCGCTGCGTGCATGAAGGCACCTTGAGCGAATCCCATGGTCAGCACTTGAGCGAATGTTGGCAGCGTGACCCCCAAGGGGTTGCATCCCAAGTGGCGAAGTTCTGGGATCCCGCGCGAGAGGGAGGCGTCATCGCGCGAGCGGCGGAGAGCGGCGATTGGGATGTCGCGCGTCAGATTCTCCCGCTTCTTGGCGCGTGCATCCGACGGCGCAAGCGGTTTCGGGTTCTCGACTGGCTCTACGAGGCGCGGACTCGCATCCGCGAGTGGATCAGCCCCTCGGGATTGTTGTTGGCGTGTCTCGGTCCATCAGGCGTAGGCAAGTCGAGCTTGATCGCCGCATTGAAGGAGCGTCCGCTCGCACCGTTCAGCGGCGTGCACACGATGGAGCTGCGTCCAAAGATCTTCCGTGCGACGACGAAAGAGGGGAGCGCCTCGCGTCCTCGCGGTCGCTTCGCGACAGCAGCGAAGCTCTTGATGTTTGCACTCGACTATTGGCTCGGATACTGCTGGCAGATCCGCCCGCGGCTCGTGCGCACGATGCTCGTCGTATCGAATCGCTACTACGACGATGTGCTCGTCGATCCCACCCGCTATCGCATGAAGCGCCCGTTCGCGGTTGCTCGTGCGATTCTGCCTTGGATCCCGCGGCCGCATCTCTGGTTGGTTCTCGACGCACCTTCGGACATCATCAGCTCTCGCAATGCGGAGATCTCGGCGCAGGAATCGAGCCGGCAGCGCGGTGAGTATCGACGCCTGCTACGTGGCTATGAGAACGTCGTGGTGTTGGATGCACGAGAGCCGCTCGACAAGCTGGTCGCTGCGGCCGAGCGTGCCATCGTCGCTCATCTCGAGAATCGGACGGCGATGCGGCTGCGGCTGCCGCTCGCCACACCTCAGAACTCTGTGGCGACCGAGGTGTTGCTGTTCTTCTGTCGACGACGCGTCCCGGTGCTGAGCAAGCTGGTGCGCATTCTATACAACAGCGACATCTATTGCCGTCTGCCTTCTCATATTTATATACCGCACCCCTACGGCATCGTCATGCACCCACAAGCAGCCATCGGGGAACGCGTGACGGTGATGCAGCAGGTGGCGATCGGAGATAAGGACCAGGGCGAGAGCGTCGCGCCCGTGATCGGTAACGATGTGTACATCGGTGCGGGGGCGCGCGTGCTCGGCGATGTTCGCATCGGAGACGGCGTGACGATCGGTGCGAATGCGGTGGTCACGCGTGACATTCCGCCTGGCGTCACCGTGGTGGGCGCCAATCGCATCGTCGAAACGACAGCGCGCTCCGGTGGCGTGCGTTCGGTGACACCCCTGCCAATCAGCATGCAGCGCGGGGCTTGAACCGACTGGAGACGCTGTGCCTGCTCGCGTTCTGCGAAGGCAGACTTCGTCCGATCCGATACTCTTGAATCCTTCTAAAGCAAGTAGGGGATCGTCTCGTTCGTAAGGCAAGGACGAGCGAGCAGCGCTTCACGAAACAACTAGGCGAGCGTTTCTCTACCGACCGCGGGTTCGGCTACACTAGTGGGCCTTTGACGACCCGTCCGCACATCTTCCTTCCGACTCCGCACAGGAATTCGCGATCGCAATGAGCGACTCTTTGCGAGCTTTGCTCGACTCCACACCCCTCGGGGCATCGAACGCCGCTTATGTCGAATCTCTCTACGAACAGTATTTGGCCGATCCAAACGCTGTCGAGCCGCGCTGGCGAGAATACTTCGCGGGTTTTGGCTCTGCTGCACGCACCGAAAGGGCGCACGAGCCCATCCGCAGGGCACTCGCCGAGCGAGCGCGCCTGCCTATCGCGGCGGGCATTGCGCCCACTGCTGCTGTTTCGGTGGCATCGGATGCGTCGGCGAAGCAGGGCTCCGTGTCGCGTCTCGTGCAGGTCTATTCGAATCGCGGCCACTTGCTGGCCGACATCGATCCACTCGGCTTGATGAAGCGGCCGGTCCCTGAAGTACTCGAGTTGCGCCACTTCGGATTGAGCGAAGCGGATCTCGATACCGAGTTCTTCACGGGCAGCAGGACCGACGCGATCCCTGCGCGGATGAAGCTGCGCGACATGATCGCGCAGCTTCGTCAGATCTATTGCGGAACGATCGGCGCGGAGTTCGCGCATGTGTCGAACTCGACCGAGCGGCTGTGGTTGCAGAACCGCTTTCTCGAAGGGCGTGTGCGTCATCGGTTGACGACCGAGGAGCGCAAGACTTTACTCCGCCACCTGACCGCCGCCGAGGGGCTCGAGCTGTACTTCGCGACGAAGTATCCGGCGCAGAAGCGGTTCTCGCTCGAAGGTGGCGACAGTCTCATCCCGATGCTGGACGATCTCATTCAGCAGGGCGGCCAAGTGGGCGTCGAAGAGATCGTGATCGGCATGGCGCATCGTGGACGCTTGAACGTCCTCGTGAACGTCGTCGGCAAGTCGCCGCAAGTCATGTTCTCGGAGTTCGAAGGTCACTACGACTCGAACCACATGCAAGGCTCGGGCGATGTGAAGTATCACAAGGGCTTCTCGACCGACATCCGTACGCCTGCCGGCAACGTGCACGTGGCGCTCGCGTTCAATCCGTCGCATCTGGAAGTCGTAAATCCGGTCGTCGAAGGTTCGGTGCGCGCGCGTCAGCAGCGGCGTAACGATACGAAGGGCGATCAGGTCGTGCCCGTGTTGATTCACGGCGATGCCGCATTCGCCGGGCAAGGTGTCGTGATGGAGACGCTGCAGCTCTCGCAAGCGCGCGGCTTCTACACCGGCGGCACGGTACACATCATCATCAACAATCAGGTGGGCTTCACGATCTCCGACCCCCGGGATTCGCGTTCGACGGTGTACTGCAGCGACGTGGCGAAGATGATCGAAGCGCCCATCTTCCACGTGAATGGCGATGATCCGGAGGCCGTTCTGTTCGTAACGCGCCTCGCGCTCGATTATCGAATGACGTTCCACAAGGACGTCGTCATCGATCTCGTGTGCTACCGGCGTCGCGGACACAACGAAGCCGACGAGCCGTCGGCGACGCAGCCCACGATGTACCGCAGGATTCGCGAGCACCCGACGCCGCGTCAAAAGTATGCGCAGAAGCTCGTCTCCGATGGCGTACTCACGCAAGCGGATGCGGATGCGATGGTTGAGACGTATCGTCGCGATCTCGACGAGGGCAAGTCGACCGTGCGCCACTCGCTTGGCATGATCGGCAATAAGCACACCGTCGATTGGAGCAAGTTTCAGCTGACAGAGCGCGTCGCGCAGGTGCAGACGGGCGTGCGTGTCGAGCTGCTGCGAGAGCTCGGAGGCAAGCTCACGACACTACCGCCGAACCTCACGTTGCATCGCCAAGTTGCGAATGTCGTCCAAAGTCGCGAGAAGATGGTAGCGGGGCAGATGCCGCTCGATTGGGGCTTTGCCGAGACGCTCGCCTACGCGACTTTATTGTGCGAAGGCTTCGAAATCCGTATGACGGGACAAGACAGCGGACGCGGCACATTCTTCCATCGTCATGCCGTGTGGCACGACCAGAACGCGGGCGAGACCTATATTCCTCTCGAGCACATCGCGCCGAGCCAGCCGCGCTTCACGGTCATCGATTCGTTGCTGTCCGAGGAAGCGGTCATGGGCTTCGAGTACGGCTTCTCGACGACGGAGCCCAATTGTCTCGTGATCTGGGAAGCGCAGTTCGGCGATTTCGCCAACGGCGCGCAGGTGATCATCGATCAATTCATCAGCTCCGGCGAAGCAAAATGGGGCCGACTCTGCGGCCTGACGCTGTTCCTGCCGCACGGATACGAAGGCCAAGGTCCCGAGCATTCGTCGGCGCGACTCGAGCGCTTTCTGCAGTTGTGCGCCGAGCAGAACATGCAGGTGTGCGTACCTTCGACTCCAGCACAGATGTTCCACATGTTGCGTCGTCAGATGAAGCAGCCATTCCGCAAGCCGCTGATCGTGATGACGCCGAAGAGCCTGCTTCGCCACAAGCTGTCGGTGTCCTCGCTCGAGGATCTGACGCACGGGGGTTTCAGAAACGTCATCGACGAGATCGACGATATCCAAGCCTCGCAAGTGACCCGAATCGTGTTCTGTGCGGGCAAGGTGTACTTCGATCTACTCGAGTCGCGACGCTCGGATGGCGTGCACAATGTGGCGCTTGTGCGCATCGAACAGCTCTATCCGTTTCCGATCGAGGAATACGCGGCGGTGATCCGCAAGTATCCGAATGCGCGTGAGATCGTGTGGTGCCAGGAAGAGCCTCAGAACCAAGGCGGCTGGTATCAGATCCGACATCGCTTGCAGGAGCCGCTCACCAAAGAGCAGCAGCTTCTCTACGCGGGTCGCGCGCCGGCCGCTGCGCCTGCCACGGGCATTCATCAGATGCACGTCGAGCAGCAGCTCGGCCTCGTCGATGCAGCGCTGCGCTCCACGAGCACCGAGGAGACGCTGCGCCAGACCATGCGGCTCAAGGCCGCTGGCAAAGCGCACTGAGCAAGAACATGAATCGGATAGCGGATAGCGGATCGCGGATAGATGAGAGCGCCGAGCATCGGTGTTCACGCGGTCCGGGGTTCACCTCACGGCGGTGCGGTTCCTGTCTGTCCTATCCCCTATCCGCCATCCGCTTCTCTATCAGAGATCTTTCATGAGTATTGAAGTCAAAGTTCCGCAACTGCCCGAATCCGTCACGGACGCGACGCTCGTCGCTTGGCACAAGAAACCTGGCGATGCAGTGGGGCGCGATGAGAACCTCGTCGACTTGGAAACCGATAAGGTCGTGCTCGAGGTGCCGGCGCCTTCAGCGGGTGTCATCAAGGAGCTCAAGGTCGAGAACGGTGCCACCGTCACGAGCGGTCAGGTGTTGGCAGTTCTGGAGGAGGGTGCAGCGGCCGCAGCGGGCGCGCCAGCACAGAAGACGCAGGCGGCCCCCGCGGCCGCGGAAGCGAAATCGGATGGCGGCGCAGGGTCTGCTGCGAAGCTTGCACCCGCCGCGAAGCGAATGGTCGAGGAGCACAAGCTCGACGCCGGACAGATCGCGGGCAGCGGTCGCGACGGACGTGTGACGAAGAGCGATGTCATCCAGCATCTGAATAAGAAAGAAACGGCGCCCGCCGAAAAGCAAACGAAGCCGACTGCCCCGACCGTGCAGTTGCCGCCGGTTGGCGGATCGCGCAATGAGCAGCGCGTGCCAATGACGCGGATGCGCGCACGCATCGCCGAACGGTTGATCCAGGCGCAGTCGACGGCCGCGATGTTGACGACGTTCAACGAAGTCGACTTGACGGCCGTGAACGAGATTCGTGCCCGCTACAAAGAGAAATTCGAGAAGACACACGGCGTGAAGCTCGGCTTCATGTCTTTCTTCGTGAAGGCAGCGATCGAAGCACTACGCAAGTTCCCCGCGGTGAACGCGTCGATCGACGGCAACGACATCGTGTATCACGAGTTCTATGACATCGGTGTGGCGGTCTCGACCGATCGCGGCCTCATGGTTCCAGTGTTGCGCAATGCAGAGCAGATGAGCTTCGCGCAGATCGAAGTCGCGGTCGGCGCGTATGCGCAGAAGGCGCGCGATGGGTCGATCACACTCGAGGAGCTCACCGGCGGCACGTTCACGCTGACGAACGGAGGGGTGTTCGGCTCGCTGATGTCGACGCCAATTTTGAATCCGCCGCAGGTGGCGATTCTCGGCATGCACAAGATCCAGGAGCGCCCGATGGTGATCAACGGCGAGATCAAGATCCGCCCGATGATGTACCTCGCGCTCACGTACGACCATCGCATCGTCGATGGTCGTGAATCCGTGCAGTTTCTCGTTGCGATCAAGGAAGCGCTCGAGGATCCGGCGCGGCTGTTGCTGCAGCTCTGACGGAAAGAAGGCGATCGGGGTCCGCGACAGCTCGGCTGGCACCGCTGCTTTCGACGACTCCCCCAATCCGCTATCCGCTATCCAACTTCAGGAGAAGCAATGGCTTCATCATTCGACGTCATCGTCATCGGCGGCGGCCCGGCCGGCTATCCTTGTGCCATACGCGCAGGTCAGAACAAACTTTCCGTTGCGTGCATCGATGAATGGCGCAACAAGGATGGCTCTTATGCATTCGGCGGCACCTGCCTGAATGCTGGTTGCATTCCCTCGAAGGCGATGCTCGAGTCCTCCGAGCTCGTGCATCGTGCGCAGCATGAATTTGCTATGCACGGCATCAAGGTCGGGGACGTGTCGGTCGATCTCGCGGCGATGCAGAAGCGTCGTGCTCAGATCGTCAAGCAGTCGACGCTCGGTATTGCCTCGCTGTTCAAGGCCGCGGGCGTGACGGGGCTGCAGGGGCACGGGAAGTTGCTGAGTGGCAATCGCGTCGAGTACACCGATAAAGACGGTAAGAAGCAGGAGCTCTCGGCGAAGCACGTCGTTCTCGCGACGGGATCTGCTCCGACGGAGCTCAAGAGCCTGCCGTTCGACGGCCGTGACATCGTCGACTCATGGGGCGCGCTGGAGCTCGATACCGTTCCCAAGCGGCTCGGCGTCATCGGTGCTGGCGTCATTGGTCTCGAGCTCGGCAGCGTTTGGCGGCGACTCGGGTCGGAAGTCGTCGTGCTTGAAGCGCTCGATACGTTCTTACCCGTGGCGGATGGCGCCGTCGCCAAAGAAGCGCTCAAGCATTTCAAGAAGCTCGGACTCGATATTCGTCTCGGGGCGAAGGTGACCGGCGCCGAGAAGGGCAAGACTGGACTGGTGCTCAAGTACACGGACGCAAACGGCGAGCAGCGCGCGGAAGTTGACAAGGTCGTCGTCGCGATCGGTCGACGTCCTTACTCGAAGGACCTGCTTGGCGAGGGCACGGGTGTTCAGCTCGACGAACGCGGCTTCGTGAAAGTGGATCACGATTGCAAGACGAACGTACCGAACGTGTGGGCGGTCGGCGATCTGGTGCGCGGTCCGATGCTGGCGCACAAGGGCAAGGAGGAAGGCGTCATGGTCGCCGATCTCATCGCCGGAAAAGTCGCCGAGGTGAACTATAAGACCATCCCGTCGGTGATCTATACCGCGCCGGAGATCGCCTGGGTCGGTCAGACGGAAGAAGAAGTGAAGAAGAGCGCTCGCGCCTACAAGGTGGGTTCCTTCCCGTTCCTCGCAAGCGGACGAGCGCGCGCTATGGAAGCGACGGCCGGATTCTGCAAGGTGATCTCCGCAAAGGACGACGACGAGATTCTCGGCGTGCACATCATCGGACCGATGGCAGGCGAGCTCATCGCAGAAGCCGTGCTTGCGATGGAATACTCGGCGAGCACTGAGGATATCCAACGCACGATCCACGCCCACCCGACGTTGTCGGAAGCGCTGCACGAAGCGGCGTTGAACGCGGACAAGATCGCGATCGATTTCCCGAACCGTTGATCGGCGCGTTGCACTGGCCGAGCTAGAAGAAGGAGATTAGACAGGATTCAACAGGATGAACAGGATGGAAGAATGGAGTAGGTCCGTAGGGATTCGAAGCCCTTCATCCCGTTAATCCTGTTCATCCTGTCGATATTCTTCTCTTGGCGTTCCTTCAATTGTTCTAGGCGCGAGCGTCGCGGCTACCGCAAGATCATGCCTCTGCGCGCCTCCAGAGTCCGGACGTGGTAACGTGCGCTGCAGGCTTACACAAGAAGAGTTGCCGCGAGCATGCAGCCTGACAAGCGCGTCGTTGCCGATCCGGATGCTCTGCTCTCGCGCGAGCTAGGCGTTCGACAGTTCGCGGCGAACATATTCAATTACACGGTCGGCAGCGGCATCTTCCTGTTGCCTGCTACCGCGGTCATCACGCTTGGGACCGCCGCTCCGCTTGCGTACGTCGCCTGCGCGATCGTCATCGGTCTCGTCGTGCTGTGTTTCGCCGAAAACGGCAGTCGAGTCGCAGCCACCGGCGGTTCGTACGCCTACGTCGAAACGGCGATGGGTCCGATGTTCGGCTTCATCGCCGGATGCCTGGTCCTGACGACCGGATTGTTCGCCGCCTCGGGCATCTTGAACGGGTTCGTTCAGTCCCTGTTCGCGTTGTTCAATATCGCCGCCCCGAAGTGGGTGGCGAAAGTGCTCATTGCCGCGCTCGTCGCAGGCCTGGTGGCCATCAATATGCGCGGAGTACGCAACGGAGCGCGTGTGCTCGAAGGGATCACGCTGATCAAGTTGCTGCCTTTGCTCCTGTTCGTGTGTATCGGACTGTTCTTCATCAAGCCTTCGAATCTCGTTTGGACGAGCGTGCCCGATATCAGCACCGTCCTCGGGTCGGCCGGCATCATGATCTTCGCGTTCTCCGGCATCGAGGGAGCGACCGTGCCGAGCGGCGAGGTGAAGAACATCTCGCGTACCGTCCCCCTTGCGATTCTCCTCGCACTTGGCAGCATCACGGTTCTGTATCTCGCAATTCAGTTCGTCGCCCTCGGCATCCTGGGCATGGACCTCGCAACGACGGGCCGCACGCCGCTTGCCGAGGCGGCAGGTGCCGCACTGGGTCCGAGCGCCCGCACGATCATGATTGCGGCCGCGATCGTTTCGATGTTCGGCTACTTGAGCGCCAACATGCTCTCTGAGCCTCGGGGCCTCTTCGCCATGAGCCGCGATCATTTCTTGCCCGCTGCTTTGACGTGGGTGCACCCGGTGTTCAGAACGCCCAACGTGGCCATCGTGGTCTATGGACTGTTCGTCGCACTGTTCGCACTGCTCGGCACGTTCGAGTGGCTGACGAGGTTCTCGAATCTCGCGGCGCTGTCGCTGTACTTCCTCTGTTCTCTATCGACGTTGTTCCTTCGTCGTCGCAACGTGCGCAGCGACGGCGACCCCTTCGTGATTCCAGGCGGACCGCTCGTGCCGGTACTGGCGTGCATCGCTGTCGTTTGGCTTGGCTTCGAAACCCTACGCAACAAGGCCGAAGGCGGCATCACGCAGCTTTATGCGTTCCTTGCGATGCTGGGGATCATCTTCGTGCTGTATTTGGTCAGGATGGTTCGATTGAAGGCGGCGGGACGGTAGCCGGAATATAAGATCGCCAAGCACGCTAAGCCGACGATCACGATCGTCGTCCTCGCGGAGGCGCACTGCTGTCCGGGGAAAACTAGCGCGGGGCGCCTCTCGTCCCATGTTCCCTCCCTTGTGAAGCGGGGGAGGGTCAGGGAGGGGGCGCCCCCATCCTGTCCTTCTGATGTGCAGGACGTACAAATGGCGCGAAGTGCATGGATGCACGGGAGCGGCCCGCGCTGCCGCAAGGGAAGGGACGCATCCATTGACCCTTGCGCAGTTGAGTTTGCCGTCGACAGCACGCGTACGAATACCCTGCAAAGATCGAATGAAATATCGCTTCTCAATTCATTTCCCCGGACAGCAATGCGCGGAGGCAAGGATCCATCCTTTTCTTATCTCTGCTTTTCTTTATCCGTTCGCACGGAGTCAGCAAGAAAAGATTCTCGATTCGCACGCAGACGCACAGATAAGAACAGGATGGGTCCTCGCCTACGCGAGGATGACGGACAATGAAACATCGCCTTGCGCACTTTGGGTGCCTGGCGAGAGCTCTGAATTCTCCGTCCTTCTGTCTTACGCTCGCCTGCGCACGCTGAGGACGTTCGGCAAGCCCTGGATGCGCGCGAGGACGCGCGAGAGCTCTTCGAGATCGCTCACGGTGATCTTGAGATTCATGTCGGCGATCCCGTCGTTCTCGTGTGTCAGCGTATTCATCCCCTGAATATTAATCTTCATGTCGGCGAGCACCGCCGTGATGTCTCGCAAGAGCCCGCGCCGGTCGAATGCGCGCACGTTGACATCGATTGGGAACGATCGATCTAACGCGCCGCCCCAATCGACCGCGATCGCGCGCTGCGGATGCGAGGCCTCCAAGCGCTTGAAGTTCACGCAATCCGATCGATGGATGCTCACGCCTCGTCCGAGCGTGATGTAGCCCGCGATTGGCTCTGGGGGAACCGGCCCGCAGCAGCGGGCGAAGTGGGAGAGTAGATCGCCCACGCCTTCGACCGTCACACCCTGCGTACCCTTGGGTGTCGGAGCAGGCCTGCGTGGAATGGGTGAGGGGAGCTCTTGCGGTTTCGCGCGTCGCTGGATGGCGCCTGTGATCTGCGCGACGTTGATGTCGCCTTCACCGATCGCGAGATACAGTTGATCGGCGTTCTGCAGATTGAATTCCCCGATCAGCTCCGGAATGGTGACAGAGTGGATCGCGAGGCGCTGCAACTCGCGCTCGAGAATCTGCTTGCCTTGAGTGCGATTCTGTTCTTCATCGAGCTTGCGGAACCACGCGCGCACCTTGCTGCGATTACGTGGCGAGGCCAAGTATCCGAGCGATGGCACGAGCCAGTCGCGGCTTGGGTTGAGTTGTTTGCCCGTGATGATCTCGACCTGATCGCCGTTCTGCAGCGTCTGATTGAGCGGCACCATTCGGCCGTTCACTTTCGCGCCTCGGCAACGGTGACCTAAGTCCGTATGCAGCTGGTATGCGTAGTCGAGCGGGGTCGCACCGCGCGGCAAGTCGATGACCTCCCCGCGTGGAGACAACGCATACACGCGATCCTCGAACAGCTCGGAGCGCACTCGCTCGAGAAAATCGCCCTCGCTTTCGGTGTCGCGATCGCCCGGCTCCAGCAATTGGCGCAGCCAGACGATCTTCTGCTCATAGGCAGCGGTCGTCCTCTTTCCGCCTTCCTTGTACTTCCAGTGTGCCGCAACGCCGAGCTCCGCGTGCTCGTGCATCTCGCGCGTTCTGATCTGTATTTCGACCGGGAGCTTCCCGGGTCCGATGACCGCAGTGTGGAGCGAGCGATACGAGTTGTCCTTCGGTGTCGCGATGTAATCATCGAACTCGCCAGGGATATACGGCCACAGCCCGTGAACGATACCTAGCGCGGCATAGCAATCTGCGATGGTGTCGACCAGGACGCGGACCGCGCGAATGTCATAGAGCTGGTCGAACGACAAACCCTTGCGCTGCATCTTGCGCCAGATGCTGTAGATGTGTTTGGGGCGACCGGCGACGTCCGTCTTGATGCCCGCCTTTGCGAACTCCTCATTGAGAGCGCTGATGACATTCTCGATGTAGCGTTCGCGATCGACGCGCTTGGCTGCGAGCCAGCCCGCAATACGTTTGTAGTTCTCGGGATCCAAGTAACGAAAGCTCAGGTCTTCCAGCTCCCACTTGAGCTGCCAAACGCCCAGCCGGTTCGCGAGAGGTGCATAGATCTCGCGGGTCTCGTACGCGATCTGTCGACGTTGCTCTTCAGGTGCGTCCTTGGATTCCCGCAGGAGGTGCAGTTGCGCCGCCAACTTGATGAGCACGAGCCGCGGGTCCGTGACGATGGCGAGCAGCATCTTGCGCAGCCCTTCAGCTTGATTGGCCGACAGCGAGCTCGCGCTTTTCGACGAAGCGGCAACGTTCAATGAACCAAGCCGCTTGAGCTCGCTCGCCACTTGAGCGGCATTCGGGCCGCCTAACTCGGCCGCGCGTTCGACCGTGATCGATGCGGACTCGACGAGGGGAAAGAGCAATGCACCCGCAAGGATTTCCTCATCGTCGGTCAACCCGGCCACGATGTCTGTGATTGCCTCGGCGCGAGCGATCGCCTCCGGCGCCACCGACTCGGCGCGCAACGCCTCCGCGAGGGCAGCACGCCGCGACCCCGCGCGTATCGCGTGCAGAGGCGTCTCATTGGGCGTGTCGGCGGTTTGCATCGCGTAACCTGGTGCCTGCTCGCGGCGGTTTCCCGTATCATACCGGCCCGTCGTACTCGAAATCTTAAGGCGGATAACCTCTTGCGCAGGCTGCGGCGCCCGCACAGTCTTGCATCGTTGACGGGGTCCTCTCGAGAGGGCGCTTTGCCGGCTCAGGTTCGTATTTTGGGGCTGGACCCCGGATCCCAACGCACCGGCTACGCGGTCATCGAAGCGAACGGCTCGCGAATCGCGTACCTCGTGAGCGGCGCGATCAAGACGAGCGGCAATTCCCTGACCGAACGCTTGCAGGAGATCTTCGTGGGAGTCGATCGGCTCGCGAGCGAGTTCCGACCGGATGAGGTCGCGATCGAGCGCGTCTTCATGCATCGCAATGCGGATAGCGCGTTGAAGCTGGGGCAAGCGCGTGGCGCGGCATTGAGCGCAACGTTCGCGGTTCGTCCTCGTGTCTTCGAGTATGCCCCCCGCGAGGTCAAGCTCGCGGTGGTGGGTACGGGCGGCGCGCAGAAGGAGCAGGTGCAGCTCATGGTGAAAAGTCTTTTGCGTATCGCTGGCCCGCTCACCGAGGACGCGGCGGATGCGCTCGCCATCGCGCTTTGTCATGCGCACTCGCGCAAGCTGCGCGTTCTCGCTTCCATGGCAGCGGGCTGCGCTCGATGATCGGTTACCTGCGCGGCCGACTCGCCGCGAAACATCCCCCGCAGTTGGTCGTCGATGTCGGCGGTGTGGGTTATGAGCTCGAAGCGCCGATGTCCACGTTCTACGGCTTGCCCGCCACTGGAACGGAGGTCAATCTCTTTACGCATTTGGTCGTAAGAGAGGATGCGCACATCTTGTTCGGCTTCGCGACCGAGCGCGAGCGCCGGTTGTTTCGCGAGCTGTTGAAAGTATCTAACGTGGGGCCGAAACTCGCGCTCGCGCTGCTCTCAGGCATGAACGTCGAAAGCTTCCTGGCATGCATCGAGGCGCAGGATGTCGATTCGCTCGTACGAATCCCCGGCGTCGGGCGCAAGACGGGCGAGCGCTTGGTCGTCGAGATGCGCGATCGGATCAAAGCATTCGGCCAACTCGCAGGAGTCGTTCCGGCGGTGGCCGGGATGACGGCCGAGAGTGCGGCCGGACCTCAAGGCGAAGCATTCAGCGCATTGGTGGCGCTCGGCTACAAACCGGCGGAAGTCGTACGCCTATTGAAGAACGTCGATGAGTCCGCGAAGACGACCGAAGAGATCATCCGCAGAGCCTTGCAAGCGGCGGCGATGAAGTAGATGAAGCGCCGCGCGAAAGATGCCCCCACCCTAGCCCTCCCCCGCGCCGCGGAGGAGGGGACTCAAGTGGACAGTCGACAGTCGACTGCCGATGGCGGCGCGCGAGCGATCCCATGATCGAACACGACCGCATCGTCTCGGCCGGCACGCAGGGCGACGAAGAGGCCTTCGACCGCGCCGTGCGTCCCAAGCGGCTCGCCGACTACGTCGGTCAGTCGGCAGTCAAGACACAGATGGAGATCTTTATCGAGGCTGCGCGCAATCGTCGCGAGGCACTCGACCACGTGCTCATCTTCGGCCCGCCGGGGCTCGGCAAGACCACGCTCGCAAACATCATCGCGAACGAGCTCAACGTAAACCTCAAGCAGACATCTGGGCCTGTCATCGAGCGTGCAGGGGACTTGGCGGCATTGCTTACGAACTTGCAGCCTAACGACGTCCTGTTCGTGGATGAGATCCATCGCTTGAGTCCGGTCGTCGAGGAGATCCTGTATCCAGCGATGGAGGACTTCCAGCTCGATATCATGATCGGAGAGGGGCCCGGCGCCCGCTCGATCAAGCTGGATCTCCCACCGTTCACGCTGGTGGGTGCGACGACCCGGGCGGGGCTTCTGACGTCGCCATTGCGCGACCGCTTCGGCATCGTGCAGCGACTCGAGTTCTACGATCAGCAGGAGTTGCAGAGGATCGTCGCGCGGTCCGCCTCGATCCTGGGTGTGCCGACCGATCCTAGTGGCGCCGCGCGTATCGCCCAGCGTTCACGCGGAACTCCTCGCATCGCCAATCGATTGCTGAGGCGCGTGCGCGACTATGCAGAAGTCAAAGGCGCCGGACGCATCACCGATGAGATGGCGCAAGCCGCGCTCGACTTGTTGGATGTCGATCCGCTCGGATTCGATGTCATGGATCGCAAGCTCTTGCTGACGATCATCGAGAAGTTCGACGGCGGTCCCGTAGGCGTCGAGAGCTTGGCGGCGGCCCTGGGCGAAGAACGCGGCACCATCGAAGATGTCATCGAGCCGTTCCTCATCCAGCAGGGATTCATGATGCGTACCGCTCGCGGCCGCGTCGCAACCCGAAATGCCTATCAGCATTTTGGATTGAAGATCCCGGAGCGAGGCGGAACGGGTGATTTGTTCAATGGTTGAGCCAAGGTGATGCGGGTGAACGGCGAACGGCGAAAGGCGAACGGTGACACGCGCGTGGTACGCGCCTGCTGGGCGTCATGTCCCAGCCCTGCGGTCGCAGCGAATCGCTCTTCTCACTGTTCACCGTTCGCTGTTCGCCGTTCACCCCGGCTCCGCGCGCGATGAGCAGCACGCCATTCGCGATCCCAGTTCGCATCTACTGGGAGGACACCGACGCCGGCGGCATCGTCTACTACGCGAACTATTTCAAGTTCATGGAGCGGGCGCGGACGGACTGGTTGCGTGCGCTGGGTATCGAACAAGAAGCGTTTAGGCAGGAACATGGACGCTTGTTCGTTGTCGTTGATGTGGAGGCGCATTTCCGACGGCCTGCGCGATACGGGGAATTGCTGCACGTGACGTGCGAGGTCGCCGAAGCCGCTCGAGCAAGCCTGACGTTCAAGCAAGAAATCTTTCGGCAGGGCGTGGGCGGTGAGCTGTTATTGGATGGACGCGTGCGTGTCGCGTGTCTCGACGCAGAGAGTTACAGGCCGCGGCCATTGCCGGACCGGCTATTGCAGGAGAAGGGCGAATGACGAGCAATCTGAATCCGCTGGAGCTCGTGCTTCAAGCGAGCATCATCGTACAGATCGTGATGGTGCTGTTGCTGCTGGCTTCGATCGTCTCGTGGGCGATCATGCTGCGCAAACGATCCGAATTACGGCAGGCGCGGGCGGACGCGGACCGCTTCGAGGAGGTCTTCTGGTCGGGCGGCGATTTGACCGCGATGTTTCGGTCCATCGATCAAAGCCGCAGGGTTACCAAGGGCATGGAGAGCATCTTCGAACAAGGCTTTCGCGAGTTCACTCGCATGCGGCAGCACGGCGTCGGGGCGGCGCAGCTCATCGAGGGTTCTCGGCGCGGCATGCGCGTCGCGCTGCTACGCGAGACCGATCGGCTCGAGCACAGCTTGTCGATGTTGGCCACGATCGGATCAACAAGCCCGTACGTCGGCCTCTTCGGCACCGTGTGGGGCATCATGAACGCCTTCCACGGGCTCGGGAACGTTCAACAAGCGACGTTGGCCATGGTGGCGCCTGGCATCGCCGAAGCGCTGATTGCAACCGCAATGGGCCTGTTCGCCGCGATCCCGGCGGTCATTGCCTATAACCGCTATGCCGATCAAGTGAGCCGGATCGAGCTGCGCTACGACACCTTCGTCGAAGAGCTCTCTTCGATTCTGCAGCGTCACGCCACCATGCCGCGGTCCGGCCAGGGTGCCAGTGCCGTCGAGGCGCACGCATGACTCCCTCACCAAACCGCCGCAGCCGCCGGCTGATGGGCGAGATCAACGTCGTGCCGTACATCGACGTGATGCTCGTGCTGCTCATCATCTTCATGGTAACGGCGCCGCTGCTTACGCAAGGAATCAAGGTGGATCTGCCGAAGGCGGGGGCAGAGCCCTTACCTGAGGATATGAGCGAGCAGAAACCCCTGGTCTTGAGCGTCGATGCGAGCGGCAACTTCTATCTGAACATCGGCGGAGATGAGGAGACGCCGATCGACGCGGAAGCTGTCGTGCAGCGTGTCTCGGCAGTACTGAGGCGCGAGCCCAAAACGGCCGTGTTGGTGAAAGCCGACCGCAGTGTGCCTTACGGCAGCGTCGTCGAAGGCATGGTGCTGCTCCAGGAATCGGGCGCCGAGAAGGTAGGTTTCATCACCGATCCTCGAGACACCCCTTCTCAGCGTCGGGGCAATCGTTGAGACGATGCTCGATTTTCTGCGCCAGCACTGGTTTTACCTGTTCGGGGCCCTGCTCCTGCACGTCCTATTCGCGGGCATCTTCGGACTGACCATGATTCAGATGACGCGCGATGCCCCACCCCCGCAGCTCGCGATTCAGGCGGTCGTAGTCGATGAGTCGATGCTGGCTGCTGCCCCCACGCGGCAGCGCGAACGAGAGCGCGAGCGAGCACGCGAGCAAGAGCGCCTGCGCGCAGAGCGGGAAAAAGAGTTGGCTGCACAGCGCGAGAAGGAGCTTGCCGAGAAGCGCCAGCTCGAAGAACAGGTGCGGCGCCAAGAAGCGGAACAACGCGCCGAGCGCGAACGTCAAGCTGAGCAACAAAAGCGAGTCGAAGAGGAGCAGCGCAAGCAAGCCGAGGAGCAGCAGTTGCGAGCTCGGCAGGAAGAGCAGCGTCGCGCCGAAGCGGAAGCCCAGCGCAAGCGTCAGGCAGAAGAGGAACGCAAGCGCCAAGCCGAGGCGGAGCGCAAGCGAGCCGAAGAGATCAAGCGTAAGCAGGAAGAGGAAGCGAAGAAGCGCAGGGCAGCCGAGGAAGCGCGTGCGCAGTCGGCACGCGAGGAGGAGCTCCGACGCCAGCTCGAGGCGGAAGAACAGCTGAATCAGGTCCGCGGCTCGTCCGCTATGTCTCAATACGCGGCGCTCATCAAGCAGCACGTGGAGCGCCAGTGGAGGCGCCCGGCTTCGACGCGACCCGACTTGGAGTGTGAGGTGCGGGTGAACCAAGCCCCAGGAGGTATGGTGCTGTCGGCGCAAGTCACGCGGTGCAACGGCGATAGCGCCGTGCGCCAATCGATCGAGACTGCAGTCATGCGTTCTTCACCGCTGCCGCAGCCGTCCGATCCGCGATTGTTCGAACGAACCTTGCTGCTACTGTTCAAAGCAGAAGATTGATGCAGGAGAGCGTTGCATGATCAGAACCGTCTTCAGGAACGTGTGTTGCGCGTTGCTGTTTTTCACCGCGGCGAGCGCACACGCGCAGCTTCGGATCGAGATCACGCGCGGCCAAGAGGATGCCGTGCCGATCGCGATCGTTCCGTTCGGATGGGAGTCGACCGGGGCCGCACCCTACGATCTCGCAGAAGTCGTTGCTGCGGACTTGCATCGCAGCGGCCGCTTCGCACCGCTCGATCGCAAGGACATGATCGATCGCCCGACACGAGGCGATCAGATTCGCTTCCAGGACTGGCGCTACTTGAAGAGCGACTTCATCGCGGTCGGACGCTTGATGCCCGATGGGCCGGACCGCTTCGCAACGGAGTTCGAGCTCTACAACGTTCTGACGGGACAGCGGCTGACCGGCCAACGCCTTACTGCCAATACAGCTTCTCTGCGCGCCATGGCGCATCGAGTCGCAGACATCATCTTCGAGCAACTCACCGGAATTCGCGGTGCGTTTTCGACGCGCATTGCGTTCATCAGTGTCGAGGGCACGCCTCCCCAACAGCGCTACAGACTCATTGTGGCGGATGCAGATGGCGAGAATCAGCAGACGATCACCAGCTCGAGCGAGCCGTTGATGTCGCCGGCCTGGTCACCCGATGGTCAGAGCCTGGCCTACGTTTCGTTCGAGAACAAAGCATCGGCGATCTACGTGCAAACTTTGCGCAGCGGCGAGCGGCGTCGAGTGTCGGCGCGGGCAGGCATCAACGGCGCGCCAGCTTGGTCGCCGGATGGAAGCACGCTGGCGTTGACGCTCTCGCGCAAGGACGGCGACGTCGATGTCTACACGCTGAACCTCGGTAATCAGACGCTCACGAGAATGACGTTCGATCCCGGCATCGATACTGAACCGACGTGGTCTGCCGATGGTCGTAAGCTCTACTTCATGTCGGATCGTGCAGGCGGACCGCAGGTTTACGAAGTGAATGTAGATCAGCCCAACCGGGCATCGCGCGTGACATTCGAGGGCGGCTACAATGCGCGCCCGCGTTTGTCCCCGGACGGAAAGCACCTCGCGGTCGTTCATCTCGATCGGGGCAATTTCCGGATCGCCACGGTAGATCTTGCATCCAAAGCCGTCCAGGTGCTGACGCAGGGGCGTCAGGATGAAAGCCCGAGCTTTGCACCGAACGGTGCCACGCTCATCTACGCGACGCAGGATCGCGGACGCGGGGTGCTTGCGACCGTGTCGACCGACGGGCGAGTTCAGCAGAAGCTGGCCGCGAGCTCGGGCGATGTGCGCGAGCCGGTATGGTCGCCGTTCCCGCCCGACCCGCGTGCGCGGCCCTGATCAGCAGCGCTCGAGAGCCGTTGTCATGGTCGCATGAGGCTGCTTGTGGCAGAATTTCGCGAGTTTTTTGCGCCGGCAGCGCGTAGCCGTGAACCGCGGGCGCGTGCGGTTTCAAGTCAGAACTCTTTTCCAGTTAGGAGATCGGAATGCGTGTTACGCAGCTTGTGCTGATCCTGTTGAGCGCCTTCGCACTTGCGGGTTGCCCGAAAAAGCCGCAAACGATTCCCGAGGGTCAGACGTCTGAACAGGCGGGCACGACCGATACCGGCGGGTCGTTGGATAGTGATGTGTCGGGCGGTGCGCTGAGCGCGGATCAGGTCGCGCTCGAGGAAGCTCGTCGTGCAGGGACGATCGTCTACTTCGATTACGACCGCGCGGAGATCAGGCCCGAGTTCGTGCCGATCGTAGCGGCGCATGCGAAGTATCTGAACGGTGGCGCGAACCGCCGCGTGCGGCTGGAAGGCCACTCAGACGAGCGTGGCTCGCGCGAATACAACATCGGCCTCGGTGAGCGCCGTGCGCAAGCAGTGCGTCGGGCGCTGATGCTCCAAGGTGTCACCGAAGCGCAGATCACGACCGTGAGCTACGGTGAAGAGCGTCCGGCGGTGCAAGGCGGCGATGAGTCGGCATACTCGAAGAATCGTCGCGTCGAGCTCGTCTACTCGCGCTAATCGCTCCAGGATTCACTATGAAGTCCCACGGACTCCTCCGATCGATCGTGCCCCTTGCGGCTTGCGCGCTCTTGAGCGGGTGCGTGAGCACACCGCCTGAAGAAGATCCGGTCGTGCAGAAACTGACCGAGCTCGACGGGCGCTTGCTGCGCATCGAGCGCGTACTGGCGAATCAGAGCCTGCTCGATCTGTCACAGCGCATCGAGGCGGTGAATGCGGAGGTACGCACGCTGCGCGGTCAGCTCGATGAAATGCAGCACGCGCTCAACCAGACGCAGGATCAGCAGCGCCAAATGTACAGCGATGTCGATCGGCGATTGGCCGCGCTCGAGGGCGGTGGTGTCGCGACCGGCGGCGGCATGGCGACGCGCGATGCAGGGTCCGGCTTACCGATCCCGCAGGGAGGCGATCGAGCCAACTACCAAGCTGCGTTCGACTTGCTGAAGGACGGCAAGTATCCAGAGGCGATCAGTGGGTTCTCCCAGTTCCTGACGACGTTCCCGAACAGTGCGCTTGCAGACAACGCTCAGTATTGGTTGGGCGAGGCGCATTACGTCACGCGTCAGTACTCAGAGGCGCTGCGCCATTTCCAAACGGTCGTCGACCGGTTTCCGGATTCGCGCAAGATCCCCGACGCGCTGCTCAAGATCGGTTACTGCAATTACGAGCTGAAGAACTATCCCGCCGCTCGCTCGGCGTTGGGTCAAGTCGTCTCCAGGTTCGGCGACACGACGGCTGCCAGACTCGCAGCTCAACGCCTGACGAAGATGGAGAGCGAGGGCCGCTGAGGCTGGCAGTGGCGAGGTGACGGAGTGACGGACTGACGAGGTCAGATTAGAGGGTTCCCTCCGACCTCGTCACTGCGTCACCTCGTCACTCCGTCACGTGCCGCGGAGCCTGCCATGGCTGCACCATTACTCCAGTCGATCGAGGCGCTCCCGGTCACCTCTCGCGTCAAGCTCACCGAGATCTTCCTCTCTATTCAAGGCGAATCGGACACGATCGGCTGGCCTACCGTATTCGTGCGTCTGACAGGGTGCCCGTTGCGGTGCCAGTATTGCGACACGCAGTATGCGTTCTACGGTGGCGAGTGGACTTCGCTCGACTCCGTGTTGGAGCGCGTAGCCGCCTTCGGTGCACGGCATGTGTGCGTGACGGGCGGCGAACCGCTGGCGCAGAAGGGGTGCTTCCCGCTGCTCAGTCGACTGTGTGATGCAGGTTATCGCGTGTCGCTCGAGACGAGCGGTGCGATCGACGTATCTCAGGTCGATGCGCGCGTGATGCGAGTCGTCGATGTGAAGACGCCCGGCAGTCAGGAGGTGGCGCGCAATCGCCTCGAGAACCTGGATCTGCTGCGGCTCGAAGAGCAGGTGAAGTTCGTCATTTGCGATCGTGCGGATTTCGAATGGGCCAGGAACTTAGCGCTCGAGCGGCACTTGCACGAGAGATGCACTGTGCTGTTCAGCCCCAGCAGCGGACAGCTCGAAGCGCGCACGCTCGCGGAATGGATCCTCGAGGAGCGACTTCCCGTCCGGTTTCAAGTTCAACTGCACAAGTATCTGTGGGGCGATACGCCTGGGCGCTGAAGGGGAGAGGGGGAAGAGGGAAGGAGGACGAGGGAAGAAGAAGGAAGAAGGAATGAATTACGCTTCTCCGTGTGTCTGAGCCGTCAACGGTCCACCGTCAACTCTTGCATGAGCGTCAACCGTCAACCGTCAACCTTTTCATGAGCGTTCAACACAGACGCGCCGTCGTACTCGTCTCAGGCGGCCTCGATTCCGCGACGACACTCGCGATCGCGCGCGATCAGGGACACGAGTGCTTTGCTTTGAGTGTCGACTACGGTCAGCGTCATCGCGCGGAGCTTGATGCCGCAGCCCGCGTGGCGGAGGCACTCGGCGCCGTCGCTCATCGCACGCTGCGTATCGACTTAGGTGACATTGGCGGATCCGCTTTGACTGATCCGAGCATTGCGGTTCCGGAAGTGCCCCAGGTCGGCATTCCAGTGACGTATGTGCCCGCTCGCAACACTGTGATGCTGTCGTTCGCGCTTGGTTGGGCGGAAGTTCTCGAGGCGCCAACGATCTTCATCGGAGTAAACGCAGTCGACTACTCCGGATATCCGGACTGTCGCCCAGTATTCATCGAAGCATTCGAGCGGGTCGCGAATCTCGCAACCAAAGCGGCAGTGGAGGGTAGATTCAAGTTCCGAATCGCGACCCCCCTGATCGATCTGACGAAGGCGCAGATCATTCAGCGTGGAGCCGCGCTCGGGATCGATTACGCATTGACGGTTTCCTGCTACCAAGCCGACGAGATGGGCCGCGCCTGTCGCAAGTGCGATGCGTGTCGCCTGCGCAGCGATGGCTTCCGTGCAGCCGGCTTCGCAGATCCCACTCGATACTTCAGATGAGCGCGAAAGATTTCGGTGATCGCGCGGGCGGCTTTCTGTATCATGCGCGCCCCTAAACAGGCAGCTGGCCAACCGGCAGCTGGCCGCTGGCGAGATGAACTTCTTCTCTGGCCAGTTGCCAGTGGCCAGTAAGCCCGATGCCATCCTTCGGGTCGGTAGCTCAGTCGGTAGAGCATCGGACTTTTAATCCGCTGGTCGAGGGTTCGATTCCCTCCCGACCCACCATTCATTGCGAAGCAGCGCCCGTGCGTCACTTCCTGGCCGTGTCTCTTGTACTCGGGCAGCGCAGCGACTATTGTCAAACGTCTAGTTCAGGGACTGGATTAACGAGTGCACGAGGGATCGTAAAATCAGCGACTTAACGAGCTTTCTGAACGTTCATTGGCATGACTGAGTCCACTAGCTCCGCGCCTTTGTTGGGGGAAGGCCTTCCGTTCGGGCTGACCACCGCCCCCTTTGCCGATACCGCTGAAGACGCTTTTTTCTTCCCGAGCGAGCAGCACCTGCGAGCTCTCGAGTTCATGGGTCACTCCTTGTGGACCCGGGCGCGCGTCGGCGTCGTCATCGCTGAGCACGGCTGCGGCAAGAGCTACCTCATTCGTCGCCTCCTCGCGCATCTCGACGATCGCATCGTCGCGGCAGCCGTACAGCGCGATCAGCTCAGCTCGCGCGATTTTCTTCTCGAGATTCTCCGTCAGTTCGGGATGGCGCTCGACGATCAGGACAAGACCGATCGGCGGCGCTTGCTCGAACGGTTCTTGAACCATCAGGCCACAATCGGTCGCGTCTGCCTGTTGATCGTTGAGAACGCGCAGAGCATGCATCCTTCCGTGCTCGAGGAATTGCGCTGCCTCGCATCTCTGGAGATCGATGGACAGCGCGTGTTGAAGGTAGTGCTGCTCGGTCAGCCTTCTCTCAGTCTCGTACTCGACTCGCCGCGTATGACTCATCTGTTCGGCTCATCGATTCCTCGCTTCGTGCTTGGGCCGTTGAGCGAGGATCAGACCGCTGCGTACGTGGCGCATCGGCTGCGAGCGGCAGGTGCTGAGAATCCGGATGCACTGCTTCCGCACACTCTCACGCGTCAGATCCATGCGTGTACGCGTGGCGTGCCCGGTCGCATCAATCAGCTCTGCGAGCAAGCACTCGCTTGTGCGGTGGAGGCGGGCGATGAAACCATCGGCGCGCGTGCCCTCGACGATGCAATCGATCAGCTCGGGTGGCAGGACCGCCGCTTGCCGGCTGCAACATTGGGCGCACAGTCTGAAACGGGGCAGGGGACCCTTGGTGGTCCCGCAAAGCTCGTCATCTCCATGCAGGGTATGGCCGATCGCGAAGTGCCGCTCACCGCCAGTCGCATCCTCGTGGGGCGAGGCGAGGAGGCGGATGTGCGCATCGACTCCGTGTTCGTGAGCCGCTATCACGCCCTGATCGTGCGCGATGGGCATGAAGATCTCCTGCTCGACTTAGGGAGCACGAACGGTGTGCTGGTGAACTCGCGGCGGCTCGTGCGTAGGCGCCTGCAACACCGCGACTTGATCCAGATTGGACCCGCACGCGTGACCTATCTCAATGAGCACGCACCCAGCGAGCAACCCGATCCGGGCGAGACACTGTGTCTGGCGCGCCCAGGAATGCCGCCGCTTGCGGCCGGAGAGGAAGATTCCGGTACGCTCGTCGCGTTCGGCCGATTGGATGTTCCGACGTCACGCTGAGATCGTTTCCTCATTTCCATATTCCGGGACCGCGTACTATGACGCGCGTTCTTGTAGGGCGCGTATCGCGCCCTACACACTAAGAAAAGTCTCGTATCCGCGCGAACTTGCCGCGTTTCGCTCCGGCCAGTAGAGTGTCGTCCTCCCGACGTCCTCGCGCGCTTTACGGAGCAAGTTCCGCTTTCCGTTCGATCGGCTCGTGTTACTGGCCGTGCACGAGCGCGGGCGTCTGTGCGGATGTCGAATGCGAAATGTGAGCGGAAAACGGCGATAGCGGGATACGCGAGCGACTCGAGTTCGTTCGGCAAACTACAAATCGAAGAGTGTTGAGCAGTGGAGCGATGGCGAGTTCATAAGTTCGGTGGGTCGAGCGTTGCGGATGCTGCGTGTATGGAACGAGTCGCGCGCATTCTGGAAGCTGATCCGCAGCCGAGGCTGGGTGTCGTGCTGTCGGCTTGCCGCGGGGTCACCGACGCATTGCTCAATCTCGTGAGCGCAGCAGAACGGCAAGAGAGTTCGCTTGGCAGTCGCATCGAGGAGCTTCAGACCCGTCATCGCGTGATCGCGGAAGCATTGCTCTCCGAGCGCGCCCGCGCGGAGTACCTGAAAAGCTTCGCCGAGGATTGCCGCGACATTCTCGGCATCCTGCAGACCGTGCAACTCATTCGCTCGGCATCGCAGATCGTACGTGACCTCGTGGCAGGATACGGGGAAATCTGGTCCACACGGCTGTTCCATGAATACCTGCGCAGTCGGGGACGCCGTCCAGGCAATGTCCTGTGGATCGACGCTCGCGATGTCGTGTGCGTGGAATGGGGTCCGCTCGGTCCGGCCGTTCAGTGGGACGCATCGCGTGCGAACGCCGCTCGCGTGATACCCAACGAACCGGCGACGCTCATCATCACCGGCTTCATCGCGCGCGATCCCAAAGGACTGCAGACGACGTTGGGTCGCAACGGCAGCGACTTCTCCGGTTCCATCTTCGGTGCGTTGCTCGATGCCGAAGAGATCCACATTTGGACGGATGTCGACGGCGTGTTGAGCGCGGATCCGCGCTTGGTGCCGGACGCGAAGGTCATCGATTCGTTGTCCTATAACGAGGCGATGGAGCTCGCATACTTCGGTGCGAAAGTGATCCATCCACAGACGATGGCACCCGCGGTCTCGAAAGGCATTCCAATCTGGATTCGCAATACTTTCGCGCCCGAGAAGCCGGGCACGCTGATCTGCGAGAAACCGACGTCGCAGCTCGCGGTGAAAGGCATCACGTGCATCGATCGAGTCGCGCTCGTGAACCTCGAAGGCGCGGGCATGATCGGCGTTCCAGGCACGGCCCACCGACTCTTCGGCGCGCTGCGGGACAACGGCATTTCGGTGATCTTGATCTCCCAGGGCAGCTCCGAGCACTCGATCTGCTTCGCGATCCCAGAAGTCGAAGCGGCTCGAGCAGAAGCGGTCGTACGGCAGGCCTTCGACCGCGAGCTGCGGGAAGGGCAGATTCAAAGCGTCGATGTCGATCCGGGCTGCAGCATCCTCGCCGTGGTGGGCGACGGCATGGCGGGTGCACATGGCGTTGCTGCGAAAGTGTTCGGCTCGCTCGGCGCCGCGGCAGTGAGCGTGCGCGCGATCGCGCAAGGCGCCTCAGAGCGCAACATCTCAGTGGTGATCGAGGGTAAGCAAGCCTCGCGCGCGCTGCGTGCGGTGCACTCGAGCTTCTATCTATCTCCACACACCGTTTCGATCGGCTTGATCGGCCCCGGTGTCGTAGGAGGCGTATTGCTCGACCAGCTCGCATCGCAGATCTCGCGTCTGTCGCGTGAGCTCAAGCTCGACCTGCGCGTGCGCGGGATCATGACTTCCAAGCACATGCACCTCGCGAGCTCGGAAATCTCGTTGGATCGCTGGCGCGATGCGTTCAACGGCAATGGCGAGCCGGCCGATCTGACGAAGTTCGCACAGCACGTGCACGCGGATCACTTGCCGCATGCCATCATCATCGATTGCTCCTCGAGCTCTGAGGTCGCTGCTCGTTACCCAGGATGGCTCGCGAGCGGCATCCATATCGTCACGCCAAACAAGAAGGCCAACAGTGCAGACCTCGAGTTCTACGCCCGGCTGCACGATGCGCGCCGTCAAGGTAGCGCGCACTACCTGTATGAAGCGACGGTCGGCGCTGGCCTACCGATCATCCAAACCCTGCGCGACCTCCGCGAGACCGGCGACGAGATTAGGCGCATCGAAGGTATCTTGTCCGGCACGCTTGCTTATCTCTTCAATGTTTGGGATGGCTCCGAGCCATTCTCGGCCGTCGTGCGAGCTGCGAAGGCAAAGGGCTACACGGAACCGGATCCGCGCGACGATCTGTCTGGAATGGATTTCGCGCGCAAGATCATCATCCTTGGTCGCGAGATGGGTCTGCGGCTCGAGCTGAGCGATGTACAGCTCGAAGGCCTCGTGCCGCCGGCGCTCGCATCGTGCTCGGCACAAGAGTTCCTCGATCGCCTGCACGAGTTCGACGGGCCGATGGCCGAACGCTTGCAGGCGGCGCGCAGCCGCGGCCGCGTGTTGCGCTACGTGGGCTCACTGGATGCAGCGACAGGCAAAGCTTCCGTCGGCTTGGTGGAGCTCGAACCCTCTCACACCTTCGCGAACATCAATCTCACGGACAACGTCGTTCGTTTCGTGACTCAGCGTTACAACCAGAATCCGCTGGTCGTGCAGGGTCCGGGCGCGGGACCCGAAGTGACAGCGGGGGGCGTCTTCGCCGATCTGTTGCGCGTCTGCGCTTACCTCGGTGCGAAGGTTTGAACCATGAGTGACGTCATCACCGCATTTGCACCAGCGAGCATCGGCAACGTAGCCGTTGGCTTCGACGTGCTGGGTCACAGCTTCCAGACGATCGGCGATCGAGTCACTGCGCGACGTATTCCCGAGCGTACGGTACGGATCGCATCCATCATGGGAACGAGCGCGGATCTACCGAAAGATCCCGAGCGCAATACCGCTGGGATGGCGGTGCTCAGCATGGTTCGCGAGCTGGAACTGGATTTCGGCATCGAGCTTGCGATCGAAAAGGGCATCCCGCTGGGTTCCGGACTGGGCGGTTCAGCGGCCTCGGCGGTCGCTGGGGTGGTCGCTGCGAATGGATTATTGAAATCACCGCTCGATAAGCTAGCGCTGTTGAAGTTCGCGATGAAGGGCGAGGCTGTGGCGAGCGGCTCCGTTCATGTCGACAACATCGCACCATCGCTATTTGGAGGATTGGTGCTCACCGTAGGAATCGACAATCCGAACGTGAAGCAGATTCCGGTGCCTCCTGACGTGCGCTGCGTGCTCGTCCATCCGCACATGATGTTATCGACCCGGCAGGCGCGCGAGATCTTGAACCGCTCGATCGATCTATCGAATGTCATTTGGCAATCGGCGAATCTGGCAGGCTTCCTCACCGGGTGTTTCACGGGCGATCTGCAATTGATTCGCGAATCGCTCGAAGACGTCGTCATCGAGCCGCAACGCAAAGTGCTCATTCCGGGCTTCCAAGCCGTCAAGGACGGTGCGATGGGAAACGGCGCGTTAGGCTGCTCGATCTCGGGTGCGGGTCCCACGATCTTCGCGTGGTGCGAACAGAGGGACGGCGATCGCATTCGCGAGGCGATGGTCGCGGGATTCAAGGCGCACGGGCTCGAGAGCGACGCGTGGATCTCCTCGCTCGAACCGACAGGCGCACACATCGTCGACTGATGCGGAACGATCGCTCGCATGCACTACATCAGCACTCGAAATCCTGAACACCGCGTTCTGCTCGGGGAAGCGATCGCACGCGGCATCGCACCGGATGGTGGCTTGTACATCCCGGAGCAGTTTCCGCACTTCGTGCCGCGTCAATTCGATGGCACTTCCGAATTGCCTGAGATCGCCGCTCGCTTGATCGCGCCGTTCGCCGAAGGCGATCCGCTCGCGGACTCCTTGCCTGAGATCTGTCGCGATGCGTTCAACTTCCCGGCCCCGCTCGTGCCACTCGACAAGGCTCCGGCACCGGCGTCCGTGCTCGAGCTGTTTCATGGGCCGACGTCGGCCTTCAAAGATTTCGGTGCGCGTTTTCTCGCTGCGTCATTGGAGCGTATCCGCCGTAACGATTCGCGAAAGCTCACGATCCTCGTCGCGACCTCGGGTGATACAGGCGCTGCGGTCGCGGCAGCGTTCCACAACAGACCTGGGATCGAAGTCGTCGTGCTGTATCCGAAGGGTCTGGTGTCGGAACGACAGGCACACCAGCTCGCATGCTGGGGCGACAACGTAAGCACTTTCGCCGTGCGCGGAACGTTCGATGACTGCCAGCGCATGGTGAAGGAAGCGTTCCTGGATCCAGCGCTCGGAGAGACGCATCGGCTATCCTCCGCCAACAGCATCAATGTCGGTCGTCTGTTACCGCAGATGGTGTACTACGCGAAGGCCGGACTCGACTTGTGGCGCGAAACGGGACGCCGCGCGAACTTCATCATCCCCGCGGGAAACTTAGGAAACTCATTAGCCTGTATCTGGGCGCGTCACGTGGGCCTGCCGATCGGCGAGATCGTATTGGCCACGAACGCGAATCAAACGATCTCGGAATTCTTGCGCACAGGTGAGTGGCTTCCGAAGCCGAGCGTTGCAACACTTGCCTCGGCAATGGACGTCGGAAATCCCAGCAACATGGAACGACTCCGCTCGTTGCATCCGGATTTCGAGGAGCTGCAGGGTCAGATCGGCGCTTCGAGCGTCGATGACATCGAAATTCGCGCTACGATCCGGCGCGACTCTCACGAGCTGGACCAATTGTGGTGTCCCCATACCGCGACCGCGGCCAAGGTGTTTCGACGCTTGCTGGCGCGAGGTGCGCGCGGCCATTGGGTGATCGTGTCGACGGCGCATCCGGCCAAGTTCAACGATATCGTTGAAGCTCAAACCGGGCGGGAAGTGCCGGTTCCGCCCGCGTTAGCGACGCTTTTGGCGCGCCCGCGGCAAGAGAAGGAACTAGAAGCCTCACTCGGAGCGTTACGCGCGGAGTTGCAAGAATAGCGGATTGGGGAATCGCGGATCGGGGTTAGTCAGAATGTAACCGCCCTCGTGGCACATGGACGAAGATTTCCATACTTTCCTATCCGCCATCCGCTATCGCCTTCTAGATGAATTCCATGCCATTCGACATTCCTACCTGGACGTATCCGGTCGTTGCCGCTCTTGCGGTCATCGCGCTCGCGGTCTGGGGCTATCTGCTTTTTCGGACTTTCAGCGCGCGCAAGAAGGTCGAGGCGATCATCGCGAGCGTTGCCTATGAAATGCTCAAGAACGTGCTCATCCCGAACGGCAACGGCGGACACATCCATGTGCACTACCTGCTGCTGACGCAGCGCGGTCTGCTGGTGGCCGACTTACTCGATATGCCCGGCGCGATTTTCGGCGGCGAACAGATGCTCGAGTGGACGGTGATCGGCAAGAAGCGCCGTTACACATTCCCGAACCCGCAGCACACCCTTTACGACCGCATGGCCGCTGTTCGCCTGCTGACCGGCGAAGTGCCCGTAGAGGGTCGTGTCCTGTTCACGCAGAAGAGTGAGTTCCCGAAGGGCAAGCCGCGCAACGTCCTTCGCATCGACGATCTCGCGAACGAATTCCCGCCTGTCGATAAGGTGCGCGGCAACATCACCGCAGCGTTCGGGGATGTTTGGGCAAACGTGAAGAAGAATGCGGAGCCCAATCCGCTAGCCGCATAGCGGCCAACGTGACGAGTGACGAGTGACGAGCAAGAGTCGCGGTCTCGCACATCACCGCCCGAGCGGGTCCATCCCAATCCTTAAGGACCTCGCGTACGCTTAGCTGGCGTCGTGCTTCTTCTTGCCCGTCACCCGTCACACGTCACACATCACTGCGGCCCGGGCGCTCGTCACGCGTCGCTGCGGCCGCTACCGCCGCGCGCGCTGCGCATGCGCAGCAATGACCTCCGCAACGCACGCCGTCACTCGCTTCCCGGTTTCGATGTCCAAGAACTCGTTCGGTCCATGTGCGTTTGAGTGCGGTCCGAGCACGCCGGTGACGAGAAATTGCGTGCGCGGAAATTTCTCGCTCAGCATTCCCATGAATGGGATCGTGCCGCCCACGCCCATATGCATTGCATCGCCGCCGAAGAAGTGCACTGACGCACGTTGGATTGCTTCCGCGAGCCAGCGTTCCGTGGCAGGCGCGTTCCAGCCGCCCATCGCGGAGCTCACATCGAAGGAGACTTTCGCGCCGTAAGGCGGATCACGTTCGAGTGTTCGCTTGACCGCCTCTGCCGCACGGTCAGCGTCTACAGCCGGCGGCAGTCGGAACGACAGCTTGAAGGCGGTGAAAGGTCGCAGCACGTTGCCAGCGTTCTCGAGAGAAGGGATCCCGTCAGCGCCGGTAATCGAAAGGGTTGGCGCCCAGGTGCTGTCCAAGAGCAACTGCGCGGTATCCCCCGATACCGGACGCATCCCGGATACGAATGGGAATTTCTCGTGAACGGTCGGCCCCAGTGCTTGCGCGGCCACACGGGCTTGCAACGCGCGTTCTTCAGGGATCTTCGCGTGCAGCTCTTCGAGAAGGAGCTTGCCCGTTTTCGAATCTTCGATTCGATCGAGGAGCATGCGGACGATTCGGAAGCTCGACGGCACGATGCCGCTCGCCATGCCGGAATGCACGCCTTCTTTCATCACCTCGACGCGCAGGGTGCCGAGCAGATTGCCGCGCAAGGAGTTCGTGATCCAGAACTGATCGTAGTTGCCGCATTCGGCATCGAGGCACACGACGAGCGAGGGCTCGCCGATGCGATCCGCCAGCGCGTCGATATACGCAGGCAGATCGGGGCTGCCGCTCTCCTCGCTGCCTTCGATCAGAATGACGCAGCGTGCGTGCGGGATGTTCTGGTCGGCGAGTGCACGCAGCGCAAGGAGCGAACCGAACACGGCATAGCCGTCGTCGGCGCCGCCTCGCCCATAGAGACGACCGCTCTTCAGCACGGGTGTCCACGCCGACAAACCTTCATGCCATCCAGTGAACTCCGGTTGCTTGTCCATGTGTCCGTATAGGAGGACGCAATCATTCGTTTGCCCTGGCACCTCGATGAACAGCAGAGGCGTGCGATTCGGCAAACGCACGATCTCGAGCTTCATTCCTGGAAGCGCGTGGGCTGCGCACCAGTCCTTGAGCAGAACGGCGGCGCGATCCATGTGCCCGTGCTCGGCCCATTGCGGATCGAAATGAATGGATTTGTTCGGAATGCGTATGTAGTCGCACAACGTCGGCACGACGGATGCGTCCCATTCCTGCGCGATCAGATTTCGGAGTCGTTCCAGGTTCATGAGAGTGCCCCGGTGTGCTTCGGTAGGTTCAGTTCCAAGAGAAGAGTGTGAGTGCGTTACGCGTCGTGATCTCGCCGAGTTCCTCTGCGCTCTCGCCACGCGCCGCCGCAATCGCTCGCAACACGTGCGGTAGGTACATGGGTTCGTTGCGACGCGAAGCAGGCTTTGGATTCAGATCGCGCGGCAGCAAGTACGGGCCGTCAGTCTCGATGAGAAGACGCTCGCGCGGCACGTGCCGCACGACCTCTCTTAAGTGAAGCCCGCGCCGCTCGTCGCAGATCCACCCTGTGATGCCGATGTACAGGTCGAGCTCGAGATACGCGCGGGCTTCCTCGAGACTCGCGGTGAAGCAGTGAGCAACGCCGCCGACGAGCCTGGGGCGGTACTCGCGGACGATGCGCACGAAGTCATCGTGGGCGTCGCGTTGATGCAGGAACACCGGTTTGCGCACCTCGACTGCAATGTCGAGCTGTTTTCGAAACGCGGCCACTTGCGCTTCGTGAGGAGAGAAGTTGCGGAAGTAGTCGAGGCCACATTCGCCCACGGCAACGACCTCGGGTGCTTGCGCAAACGCTCTGATCGCAGCGGCTTGTTCTTCGTCCAGGTCCGTCGCGTGATGTGGATGGACACCTGAGGTGCAGCGAAAGCGGTCAGGCGCAATGCGCACGAGCTCGATCGCCTGCTTCGTGCTCGCAACCGAGCTACCGGTGACGATCATGCGAGCGACGCCCGCCGCACGCGCCCGCGCGATGACCTCATCGCGATCGTGATCGTAGCTGTCGTGCCCGAGGTTGATTCCGATGTCGATCAGTGGCACGCGGCTGGGTTCTACGCTTTTCGTCGAATGCAAGATGATGTCCGTCTGGTCATGAGCACGTAGGTGTGCGGCGCCTTTGAAGCCTTGCGCAGGACGCGCTATCGTTCGCGTATGAATTGTAGTGCATTCTGCGTCGCGAACAGATTCATGGGCGTGTTTGCGACGCTCATCGCACTCACTGCTCCATTCGCCGCATCCGCAGTCACGCTCGCGGAGCTCGATGACGCACAAGCACGGCTGCAATACGGCTTCCTCACGGCCGATACCAGAGCGATTCAGGCTGTGCTCGCAGAGATCGCGGAATATCAGGCCGACGCACGGCTCGCGCCCACGAAGGCGTACCAGCTCGCGTACGGACATTGGAAGTTAGCCCAGATCTATGCTGAAGCGAATCATCGTTCGGGACGCGGCTCGGCTGGACTTGGAGCGCAGGCGGCAAGGAGCTGCGCCGAGCACGCGCGTGCTGCGCGCACGGCGGATTCGCGGATGGCCGAAGCTTTTGCGCTCGAAGCGGTCTGCGAGGGAATGCCACGAGGGTATCTGCGTTTGAATGGGCTCGCGGGTTCGTGTGCTCGCCATAAGCTATTGCGCACGGCGATGTCTTTAGAGCCCACCAATCCGCGCGTGCTTCTCGTCGAGGCAATCTGCTTGGGCGAGAAGAGCGCAGGGAGCGACATCGCGCGATGGCGCAAAGTCGTGGATGCCTTCGTCGCAGCGCCGCCGGGTGGCGTGGGAAAACCGGATTGGGGGGAGCCCGAGGCATGGGTACTCTTGGGTGAATCGCACCTTCAGCGAGGTGAGACGGTTTCGGCCAGAGAAGCCATCGAGCGTGCGCTCGTGCTCGCTCCTGACTACACGTTGGCGCGAGCACTGTTGGACGAGCTCGCCGCGCGCGCTCGATAGCATCTCGATCCTTGCAGCTCATGCCCGCCCAACTCCAACTGTTCGAAGCCCGCAGCACGAATGATGCGTGGAGCGTGCGCGTTAGCCGTCGTGCGCGCCGGTTGTCGGTGCGCGTGTATCCGGGAGGGCGTGTGGAGGTCGTCGTGCCGCCAGGCGCGTCTGCAACCACGGTGCATCGCTTCGTGCACAGCCATCGTGAGTGGATCGACCAGCGAGTGGCCGACCTGTCCGCCACGGCACCGCACGCGCTCGATCGTCGACCCACTCGCATCGAGCTGCGTGCCATCGAGCGCAGCTTCGAGCTGTCCTACGCACCGGTGAATGAGCGCGCCGTGTATGTGCGCAGACACCGGGATCCAAACCGGCTCGTGCTCGAAGGGGCAGTCCAATCCGATGACGCTGTCAGTAGGGCATTGCGTGTGTGGCTGGCCGATGTGGCGCGAACGGAGCTCGCTATCTTGCTCACCAAGGAAGCTCGAGCGGGCGGTTTTCAGTTCGAGCGAATCCAGGCGCGGCGCCAACGCACGCGCTGGGGGAGTTGCTCGGCAACTGGAACGATCAGCCTAAACGTGTGCCTGCTCTTTCTCGATCCGGCCGTTGTACGTTATTTGCTCATCCATGAGCTTTGTCATACGCGGCACATGAATCACTCGCAGCGATTCTGGGCGCTCGTGGCAGCGCACGAGCCCGATTACAGGCGGCTCGACCGCGAGTTGCTCAAGGGATGGCAAAGCGTACCTGGCTGGGTGTTCGGGTGAGGTATTTGGAGTAGCCTTGTGCAGCAGCGCCTGTGCGCCGGATCAGCTTCCTCATGAGCGACACTCCTAAGTCTTCCAAGCCGGTCGATCTCTCGGATGAACAGGTTCACTGGGACCTGGGCGACTCGCAGAGCTATGGCCAATACCTGGGGTTGGAACAGATTCTCTCGGCGCAACGTCCGGTCTCCTTCGAGCACGATGAGATGTTGTTCATCATCATTCATCAAGCCTCTGAGCTGTGGATGAAGCTGTGCTTGCATGAGCTCACCGCGGCGTTGGATCACATTCGTCGCGACGATCTGGGCCCTTCGTTCAAGATGCTGGCGCGCGTGTCGCGGATTCAGGCGCAGCTCGTACAGTCCTGGGACGTGCTTGCGACCATGACGCCTGCGGAATACTCGGCGTTTCGCAATCACTTGGGACGCGCGTCGGGGTTCCAGTCGTACCAGTATCGGATGCTCGAGTTCACCATCGGCAACAAGAATGCGGACACCATCGCCGTCCACAAACGTGATCCTCGCGTTTACGCTGCGTTAGAAACAGCGCTTCACAGCCCGAGCATCTATGACGAATCGCTGCGTCTATTGAGCCGCCGCGGCTTCGAAATTCCGCAGGAGTACCTCGATCGCGATTGGTCGAAGCCTTACGTGCCACACAAGCAAGTCGCGGCTGCATGGCTTGCGGTCTATCACAGTCACGACGCGCACTGGGACTTGTACGAGCTCGCCGAGAAGCTCGTCGACCTGGATCATAAGTTCCAGCTCTGGCGCTTCAGTCATATGAAGACGGTGGAGCGCATCATCGGCTACAAGCGCGGCACCGGCGGCACGGGCGGCGTGTCGTATCTGAACAAGGCACTCGAGCTGCGCTTCTTCCCAGAACTTTGGACGATTCGTACGTCGATGTAGGATTTCTCGTTTCTAGAGGAAGAGAATCTCGCAAAGCGCGCGAAGTCCGCCAGGGAAGAGGAGAATGAATTAAATCCGGTAGAGACGGTGCGCACAGACGGTCAAAATGCTGAATCGCTGACCGAGAATCTCTGCGCCTTCGCATCTCTACGACAATGATCTATCTTCCTTGGCGGGCTTCGCGCGCTTTGCGAGATTCACTTCATTCTCAAGCTCGCTCCGATGCCTCAGTGCGTGTCAGGGTCGGAGCGGTCGACTTGCGCTTGGCTTTCCACATGCGCCAAGCCAGCAGCACCGAGACGATGGCCAGATACACGAGCGGTTCGCGTATGTCGGCCTTCACTTGCCAGTAGTAGTGCCACACGGCGAGTAGAGCGATCGGATAAATCAAGCGGTGTAGTGCCTTCCAGCGCTTACCTAGGCGCCGCATCATGCCGTTCGTCGAAGTGATGGCAAGCGGCACGAGCAGGACGAGCGCTGCGAAGCCGATTGTTATGAAAGGCCGCTTCGCAATGTCTTGGAGAATGCCCGCCCAGTAAAGCCCCTGATCCAAGAACAGCCAGGTCAGGAAGTGCAGCAGCACATAGGCGAATGCGAACAGTCCCAACATTCGCCGCAGCATCACCAGCCACGCCGCGCTCAGCCAATCCTTGAGAGGCGTGATCGCGAGTGTGATCACCAGAAATCGCAGGCCCCACTGGCCGAACGTGTCTTGGACTTGCTCGACCGGATTCGCCCCCAGATCGCTGCCGCCGAGCTCGAAGGTGCGCCACACGATGGAGAGCAGGGGAGTGAGGCAGAGGAGAAATACGGCGGGCTTGATGAAGCGGCGAACCGTATCGGGAGGGGGGCGTAGAAGGATCGCCAAAACTTGACCTCGCTAGAACGAGAGGGATCAGGCCGACGAGTCACACGTCAGGACTTCACATGTCATTCAATAGAACTTCCGCAGATCCATGCCGGCATATAACGAAGCGACTTCTTTCTCGTAGCCATTGAGCATCAGCGTCGGGACACGCGAGTCGAAGAGGCCGCCGCCGATTTTTCGTTCGCGCGCTTGGCTCCAGCGCGGATGGTCCACTTTGGGATTCACGTTCGCAAAGAAGCCGTATTCATGCGGTGCAGAGATGTTCCAGGACGTAGGAGGCTCGCGTTCGGTGAAGCGAATCTCGACGATCGACTTGATGCCTTTGAAACCGTATTTCCAAGGCACGACCAGCCGCAACGGCGCGCCATTCTGATTGGGCAGCGTCTTGCCATACAGGCCCGTCGCTAAGAGCGTCAACGGGTGCATGGCCTCGTCGATACGCAAACCTTCGACGTAGGGCCACTGAAGAACGCGCGTACGCTGACCGGGCATCTCTGCGGGCCGCAGCACCGTCTTGAATGCAACGTACTTCGCTTTCGAGGTCGGTTTGAAGCGCTTCAATACTGCACCGAGCGGCACCCCGACCCACGGGATGATCATCGACCAAGCTTCGACGCAGCGCATGCGATAGATGCGTTCCTCGAGCGCATGACCTTTGAGGAGGTCCTCCAATGCAAAGGTTCCGGTGACTTCTGCTTCGCCTGCAACCGTCACCGACCAGGGCTGAGGCTTGAACCTTCCTGAGTTGCGCGCCGGGTCGCTCTTGCCCATGCCGAACTCGTAGAAATTGTTGTAGGTCGTAATGTCCTCGTAGCTCGTAGATTCATCAGCAAGGCTATAGCGCTCGTTGCGGGTGAACTTCACAGGGGGAAGCTCAGCCGCAGAGGCGGAGGGTAGTCCGAAGCTCAAGCCGAGCCCGATCGCCGAGCTCAGCAGCTCGCGTCGATTCAGATAGGCGTGCTCCGGTGTGATTTCCGAGGGCGCGATCCGCGCGCTGTCGCCCGGGCGCTGACGCTTGATGAACATCGACTCACGCTCCAAACGATGGATGAACCATAACGATCGGTCCCAGGGTCCGTTTCCACAATAGACCGGTGCAGCGGCCGATTTGTTGCGGCGATTGTGAAGCTCGTCACGTAGGGCCTTCGGCCAGTGACGAAGTGAGGAGGTGCAAGCACTTTCCGACTTCGTCACCTCGTCACTCCGTCACTTCGTCACCCCGTACGCAAGTCGGCCATTGCCTGCTCTTCACGCGGCGCGATTCATGGTAAAACGGGGCTCATGACGTTGTTGGACGATTCGTTCAAACGATTGAGCCTGCGCGAGCAGGTGGAGCTGCTTCTGCCTGCCTGGCAGAGCTGGTATCCGTCCTTGTTCGATGCCGCCGCGGATCTCGGTCTGATCCGCGCGCGTGTCTGCGCGCCTTCCTCCTTGATGCTGTCCAATCGCCACGCTGCCGTGCAAAGCGAAGCGCTGCAAGCGTTCAAGGAGCAGTGGAGCGTCGAGGACGAACCGGAGCTGCCGCCCGTGACGCTTCGGTTGCAGAACAAAACCTATCGGCTCGGCGCACCCAAGAAAGGCAAGAAGACGCGCCGCTGACGACGCCTCGCTCAGCGCGTTTTTCGAGCGGCGAACGCTTGAAAAGCTGCGAGTGCCTCCTTGCTGCGCAGCTGCTCGGTAAAGATCTCCAGTTCGCGGTTCATCACGGCCTGAATCGATCCCGCATCGCGCATGAGCTTCTTCGTGGCGCGAACGGCCCCTGCCGGTCGTGCCGCCAACGCTCTTGCCTTCGCGAGTGCGTGCTCTCGCAGCTGATCTGCAGGCACGATTTCGTTCGCAAGACCGAGCTCGACGGCACGGGATCCATCGATCGCCTCGCCAAGCGCAAACATCGCGAACGCGCGCGCATGTCCAACGCGGTTCGGAAGGAGAAAACTCGATCCCGCTTCCGGAACGAGCGCCAGGTTCACGAACGGCATCGATAGGCGAGCATCTGCCGAAACGTAGACGAGATCGCAATGTAGAAGCAGCGTCGCGCCGATTCCGATGGCTGAACCTTGAACCGCAGCGACGTAGGGTGTCGTCGCAGCTGCGAGTGCCTCGAGGAACGCATGTTGTTTCATCCCGTGCGGCGGCAGCGCTCCGCTCGCGACCGCCGCGAACTCCGTCAGGTCGTTGCCCGCAGAGAAGGAATCGCCCTCTGCATCGAACAGGACAACATGCACGTCCGGATCGGTCTCTGCGCGTGCTAATGCCTCGACGAGCGTCTCGTACATCGGCCCGATCAGCGCATTCTTCTTCTCCGGCCGCGCAAACGTGAGCCGCAGGACGTGATCTTGGAGTTTGACGTTGATCATAAATGCACGTGACAGAGGTGATGTACCGACGAAGTGCTGGAGGGAACGGCTATCGCATCGCTGGCCTACATCACTTCATCGCTTCCATCATCTTCATCACTTGCGCGAGGCGCTACGCTGCCTTGGTCGCGCTCGCCAGCTGTCGGAGCACGTAATGCAGGATGCCGCCGTGTTGGAAGTATTCGCGCTCCTTCGGGGTATCGATCCGCACGCGGACTTCGAACTTGATCGGCGAGCCCGAGGGTGGGGTCGCGACGACGGTGACCATCTTCGCAGCGCCCGCATTGAGCCCGATGATCTCGTAGGTTTCCTTGCCGGTCAGACCGAGCGACTCGGCATTCTGTCCGTCCTTGAACATGAGCGGCAGCACGCCCATCCCGATCAAATTCGAGCGATGGATGCGTTCGAAGCTTTCGGCGATCACCGCTCTGACCCCGAGCAGCATCGTGCCCTTCGCAGCCCAATCGCGCGAGGAGCCGGTACCGTACTCCTTGCCTGCGATCACGATGAGCGGCGTGCCTTCGTCCTTGTAGCGCATAGCGGCATCGTAAATGCTCATCTGTTCGTTGCTAGGGATGTGCACCGTGACACCGCCTTCGGTGCCTGGGGCGAGCAGGTTGCGCAAGCGAATGTTCGCGAACGTGCCGCGCATCATCACTTCGTGATTGCCGCGGCGCGCGCCGTACGAGTTGAAGTCGAACTGTTGGACGCCGAGCGACATCAAGTACTTCGCTGCCGGGCTCGACTTTGCGATGTTGCCGGCCGGCGAGATATGGTCGGTCGTCACCGAATCGCCAAGCAACGCGAGCAGGCGTGCATTGCGGATATCCGACACCGGTGCGGGCTTCATCGTCATGCCATCGAAGTAGGGCGGGTTCTTCACATAGGTGGACTTCTCGTCCCACGCGTAGATCTTGCCGCTCGGCACGTTGATCGAGTTCCAGTTCTCATCGCCGGTGTAAACGCCCGAGTAGCTCTTCTTGAACATGTCTGCATCGACCGAGCGTGCGATGACGTCTTGAATCTCTGCAGGCGAGGGCCAGATGTCTTGCAGATGGACCGGCTTGCCATCGCTGCCGACGCCCAACGGCTCGCTCGTGAGATCGAGCTCCAACGTGCCCGCCAATGCATACGCCACGACGAGCGGCGGCGAGGCGAGGAAGTTCATCCGGACTTCAGGATGCACGCGGCCTTCGAAGTTGCGGTTGCCGGAGAGCACCGAGCACGCGACCACATCGCCGACGCGGACGGCTTCGGAGATCTCAGGCAGGAGCGGACCGGAGTTGCCGATGCACGTCGTGCAGCCATATCCGACCGTATAAAAGCCCACCGCTTCGAGATCTTCGCTGAGCCCGGCCTTGTTCAAGTAGTCGGTCACGACGCGCGAGCCCGGCGCCAAGCTGGTCTTGACCCAAGGCTTCGCCGTGAGTCCTTTGCGGCGCGCGTTGCGCGCGAGCAAGCCCGCTGCGATGAGCACCGCGGGGTTCGATGTGTTCGTGCAGCTCGTGATCGCGGCGATCAACACTGCGCCATCTTTCACCGCGAACGTCTGTCCTTGCACGGTGGCGGGTGCGGTGCCGTTCGCTGCAGGATTCTTGTGCGCGCGCTCTTCCGCCATCTTCTTGTGATGCGTCTGATACGTCTGCTTCGCGCTGCGTAAAGGCACGCGGTCCTGTGGACGTTTCGGTCCGGCGAGCGATGGCTCGACGGTGCTGAGGTCGAGCTCGAGCACATCGGTGTAGTCCGCTTGCGGTTGACCGTTCTCGCGCCACATACCCTGGTGTTGCGCATACGCCTTGACCAAGGCGATCTGCTCGGATGTACGACCCGTGAGCTCCAGATAGCGCAGCGTTTCGTTGTCGATCGGGAAGATCGCGCAGGTGCTGCCGAACTCGGGCGACATGTTGCCGATCGTGGCACGGTCTGCGAGCGGCAGATTGGCGAGACCATCGCCGAAGAACTCGACGAATTTGTCTACGACGCCTTTCTTGCGCAGCATCTCGGTCACCGTGAGCACGAGATCCGTTGCTGTCGCACCGGCGGGCAAATTGCCCGTGAGCTTGAAGCCGATGACGTGCGGGATGAGCATCGTGACGGGCTGACCCAACATCGCAGCTTCTGCTTCGATGCCGCCGACGCCCCAGCCGAGCACGCCGAGCCCGTTCACCATCGTGGTGTGCGAATCGGTACCGACGAGCGTGTCCGGATACGCCCATCGCACGCCGTCCTTCTCCATGTCGAAGACCACGCGTGCAAGGTGCTCGATATTCACCTGGTGCACGATGCCCGTGTTCGGCGGCACGACTTTGAAATTGCGAAAGGCGGTTTGCCCCCAGCGCAGGAATTCATAACGCTCGGAGTTGCGCTTGAATTCGATGACGGTGTTCTTCAGCAGCGACTCGCGGCTGCCATAGGTGTCGACTTGCACCGAGTGGTCGATCACGAGCTCGGCGGGCGAGAGCGGATTGATCTCATCCGGGTTGCCTCCAAGCTTCACCATGGCTTCGCGCATCGCCGCGAGATCGACGATCGCCGGGACGCCGGTGAAGTCCTGCATGATCACGCGGCTCGGCGTAAACGAGATCTCGTAAGCGGGAGCGGCAGCAGGATCCCAGCTCAAGAGCGCCTCGATGTCCTCGCGCGTGACGTTCACGCCATCCTCGAAGCGCAGCAGATTCTCGAGCAGAATTTTCAACGAGTAGGGGAGCCGAGCAACGTTCTTGTCCTTCAGCGCGGCGAGGCTGGCGATTTCGAAATTGTTGCTGCCGACGGCGAGCGTCCTGCGCGCCTTGAACGAATCTTTCATGCGTCCTCCGAGCGATTGGGGGCGGTACATCGCCGCGAGCGGGCGAAGCCGTATTCAAAGCCCGCGAATTATAGCGGGTTAGGGGCCTCCGGGCATGCTGGACTGCGTTGTCAATCTTTCACCGCGGACGTAGCAGCACTTCGTTTATCGCGTAGGATCGAGCCATGCTGGCGCAATCTCGGGCATGAGACGGCTGCGTCACTGCAACTCGTTGATGTCGACGCGGCCAACACGTCGATCAGTGTTTAGCTGTTTCGATCACTCCGCCGCCCAAGCAGACATCGTTTTGATAGAAGACGACATATTGGCCGGGCGTGACGGCTCGTTGCGGCTCATCGAAGCGCACTTCGCACGTGCCGTCCGCTCGACAGTCAACTTCGGCTGTCTGATCGGCTTGTCGATAGCGAACCTTGGCTGTGCAGCGAAAGCGCTCGCTCGGCGGTGCACCCGCGACCCATGTGAGTTGTGCGGCGTGGAGCTCGCGTCGGAGTAAAGCCGGATGATCGTGCCCTTGCACCACGACCAGAACGTTGCGAGCGAGATCTTTATCCGCGACATACCAGGGTTCCTCGCTCGCGTCCGAGCGTCCGCCGATATGCAAACCTTGGCGCTGCCCGAGAGTGTAGTACATGAGTCCGCGATGGGTGCCGAGCGTCTTGCCTTCGATCGACTGAATCTCCCCTGGCTGCGCAGGTAGATACTGCTCTAGAAACTCTGCGAAGGGCCGCTCGCCGATGAAGCAGATCCCCGTGCTGTCCTTCTTGTCGAACACCGGCAAGAAGAGCTCGCGTGCTTGCGCCCGTACTTCGCTCTTCTGCAGATGCCCAATCGGAAAGAGCGTGCGTGCCAACGCCTCAGCGGGCATGGCGTGCAAGAAGTAGCTCTGGTCTTTGTTCGGATCGATGCCTTTCAAGAGCTGCACGCTCGGCTCGTGTTGCACGCGTGCATAGTGGCCCGTCGCGACCCACTCCGCACCCAAGCGCCGTGCGTAATCGAAGCACACGCCAAACTTGATCTCGCGATTGCAGAGCACATCAGGGTTCGGTGTTCGCCCTGCGCGATATTCGGAAAGGAAGTACTCGAAGACGCGCTCACGATACTCGCCCGCGAAGCTCACCTTGTGCAGCGGAACGCCGAGCTGCTCACAGACTTTGCGCGCGTCCTGGAAATCTTCGGCCGCGGTGCAGTAGCCATCCTCGTCTTCGTCCCAGTTGCTCATGAACAAGCCCTGCACTTCGTAACCCTGTTGCAGGAGCAGCCAGGCAGCGACGGATGAGTCGACGCCACCAGACATTCCGACGATGACTAGAGGAGCGGGCATGAAGGTTGCGATACAGGCTTGCCGTTGTCAGCGGGGAGGCTCGCGCGAGAAGGCCTGGCGTTGTCGGCGGGTAGCCTAGCGGCGGGTCAGAAGCGAATCGGAATACAACTCGCTTGGCGACACCCTAGAGGCGTGAAACCAAGCTCGTGAGGCGTGCGGAGGAGTCGAGCTTCGAGGCAATCGAGGAGCTTTCGATCGTCAGGTCGCGCACGACATCCAGAGGGAAGCGGTTCCCAGCGCGGTAATCATCGATACAACGCAGGACCATCGGGCTGCGCAACCGCGACGCTCGAATCGCCATTTGATCGCGCGACATCCACAGCGCTCGCTCGATGCCGCGATCCAGGACACGGTGCGGGTCGTGATCTGTCACCCTGCCGCAGAATGCGAAGCGCAGGAAGCTGCGGCTGCGTTCCGGTTGCTCCCAAAGATAGATACCTACAAGGGCCTCGGGGTGGAAGGTCCAAGCGGTCTCTTCGAGCGTTTCTCGCACGACCGCATCCACGATGCGCTCACCTCGCTCGACGTGGCCCGCAGGTTGGTTGAATACCATGCGATTGCCAGCCCGTTCTTCGACGAGCAAATACTCTCCGTCGCGCTCGACGATCGCGGCAGCGGTTAGATCAGGTCTTACTGTCATTTCAATAGTATAGCTCGACTAATGAGTGCGATTTGTGATCATTGTCTCCATTGCCGGCGGTTCAACTAGCAGGGAGATCACACGTCCTTAGCCAACCGGGCGGCGTCCCCGAGGTAGGTCGCGGGGGTGAGCTCGAGCAGGCTCGCCTTGGCATCGTCGGGAAGCGCTAAGCGATCGATGAATACGCGTAAGTTCTCAGGGCTCACGCGCTGACCACGGGTGAGCTCCTTCAATTGCTCGTAGGCGTTTTCGACACCGTAGCGGCGCATGACGGTTTGGATGGGCTCGGCCAGCAACTCCCAGTTCGCGTCCAGATCCTGAGCGAGCTGCGCTGGGTCCACATCGACGCGCTCGAGGCCGCGCTCGATCGATCGCCACGCGATCAAACCGTGGCTCACGGCGACGCCCACATTGCGCAACACCGTGGAGTCGGTGAGATCGCGCTGCCAACGGGAAATCGGCAGCTTGTCGGCCAAGAACCGCAGCAGTGCGTTCGCGAGTCCCAAGTTGCCTTCTGCGTTCTCGAAATCGATCGGATTGACTTTGTGAGGCATCGTGGAGGAACCGACTTCACCAGCAATCGTGCGCTGCCGAAAGTAACCGAGCGAGATGTAGCCCCACATATCGCGGCATAGATCGATGAGCACGGTGTTCAAGCGCGCGAGCGCATCGAAGTACTCGGCCATCCAGTCATGCGGCTCGATCTGCGTCGTGTACGGATTCCATTGCAGCCCGAGTGAGCTCACGAAGCGCTCGCCGAGCTTCAACCAGTCGACCGCGGGATAGGCGGCAAGGTGCGCGTTGAAATTACCGACTGCGCCGTTGATCTTGCCTGCGATCGCGACTGCGACGAACTTCGTGCGCTGTTCGGCGAGTCGGTACGTGAAGTTCGCGATCTCTTTGCCGAGCGTCGTGGGTGTCGCGGGTTGTCCATGCGTCCGAGACATCATCGGTTGCGATGCGTTCGCATGAGCGAGTGTGCGCAGACGCGTGATCAGTGCGTCGAGGCGCGGCAACAGCACTTGATCGCGCGCTTCGCGCAGCATCAGTGCATAGCTCAAGTTGTTGATGTCCTCGGAGGTGCATGCGAAGTGTACGAACTCTCGCTTGCCGCGCCAGGCTGGAACCGCATCGAGTCGGCTCTTGACGAAGTACTCGACGGCCTTGACGTCGTGATTGGTCTCACGCTCGATGCGTTTCACTTCCGCAGCGTCCGCATCCGTGAGCTCAGCAGCGAGCGCATCCAGCACCGTCAGCGCAGCGGCAGGCATACCTCGCAGCTCCGTAATGCCTGGTTCAGCTGCAAGCGCCTTCAGCCACAGTGCCTCGACGCGCACCCGCTGCCGAATCAGCCCGCGCTCGCTGAAGAGGGGGCGCAGCTCCGCGGCTTTGTCCGCATAACGTCCATCGATCGGTGAAATTGCATTGAGTGTTGAGGTCACGATTGACTCTTCGTTTGGGGGATAGGGGATAGCGGATAGCGGATAGACTGATTTTGTACACCGGCGCCGACGCGATGTCGTTCCAGAGAACGACATCTGGGCTATCCGCCATCCGCCATCCGCCATCCGCTTCCGGCCAGCTCATCATTGTAGAATCAAACAGTCGGTTCTTCGACGATCTCGTGAACGGACGGGCAGCTGTGACTACCAAAGATTTCAGGATCGAGCGCGATAGCTTGGGGGAGCTGAAGGTTCCCTCGGATGCGCTCTGGGGCGCTCAAACCCAGCGCGCGGTCGAGAATTTCCCCTTGAGCGGCTTGCGCATGCCGCGCGATTTCATCCGCGCGCTCGGCCTCATCAAGTGGGCCGCTGCGACCACTAACGTCGAGCTCGATGCGCTCGATGCGAAGCGGGCGGCAGCGATTCAAAAAGCTTCGCTCGAGGTCGTGGAGGGTAAGCACGATCCCCACTTCCCTGTAGACGTGTTCCAAACCGGCTCGGGTACGAGCAGCAACATGAACGCGAACGAGGTCATCGCGCGCCTCGCGTCGCAGTACGCGGGCGTGGCTGTGCATCCGAACGATCACGTGAACATGAGTCAGAGCTCGAACGACGTGATTCCGACTGCGATTCACGTGAGCGCGCTCTTGGGTGTGGAGCAGCACTTGCTGCCAGCCCTCGCATATCTCAGCGGCATGATCACGAAGCGCATCGGCGATGTGGGTGATGTGGTGAAGACCGGGCGCACGCATCTGATGGATGCAATGCCGGTGACGGTGGGTCAGGAGATGAGCGGCTGGCGTACGCAGATCGAGAATGGCACCGCGCGCGTAATGGAATCGCGCGTTCGATTGCAGGCGATCGCGCTGGGCGGCACGGCAGTCGGCACGGGAATCAACGCGCATCCAAAGTTCGCGGCGCGCGCCGCTCGTTACTTGAGCAGGAAGAGTGGCCTCGAGCTACGTCCGAGCCCGAACTATTTCGAATCGCTCTCATCGCAGGATGCGGCAGTCGAGTTGTCAGGTCAGTTGCGTACGCTCGCCGTCTCGCTGATGAAGATCGCGAACGATCTGCGCTGGATGAACAGCGGGCCGCTCGCAGGACTCGGCGAGATTGCATTGCCGGCTTTACAGCCGGGCAGCAGCATCATGCCGGGCAAGGTGAACCCTGTGATCCCGGAAGCCGTCGCGATGATCTCGGCGCAGGTGATGGGAAACGATGCGACGATCGCCATTGCGGGTCAGTCTGGCAACTTCCAATTGAACGTCATGCTGCCTGTCATCGGCTACAACCTTCTGCAGAGCATCGATCTGCTCTCGAATGCGGCGCGCGTGTTGGCGGATTCAGCGATCGCGGGATTCACTGTGAACGAGGCGAGGATCGGCTCGGCGCTGGAGCGTAATCCGATCTTGATTACTGCCTTGAATACGATCATTGGCTATGAGCAGGGAGCGAAGATCGCCAAGCAGGCATATGCGGATGGGCGGCCGATTCGTGAGGTCGCGGCAGAGCAAACGAAGCTCTCGCGTGAGGAGCTCGAGAAGTTGCTCGATCCGCGCGAGCTCACGAAGGGCGGTGGATCGGCAGGTGGCGGTGGCTGAATCGACATTACCGGTGGAGTGCGCTGCGAAGTTACGTGCGCTCATTCTGGAGCGACTGCGTGGCAGCGAGCCGCACACGGACCTGGAGAGCGCAGTCACCGCGTCTGCGGTGAATACGCTCGTCCGGCAGTACTTGCCTATCACCCCAGCTGCGGCAGCCGTTCTTGTGCCTATCGTCGATCGTGATGATGGGCTGACGGTGTTGTTGACGCGGCGTGCGTCGCATTTGAAGCATCACGCGGGACAGATCAGTTTTCCGGGTGGACGCATCGAGACGAGCGATGCGGGGCCATTCGACGCGGCTTTGCGTGAAGCGCACGAGGAGATCGGTCTTACGCGCGAGCATGTCGCGCTTGCAGGATATCTGGATCCGCAGCTCGTCGTGAGCGGCTACTGGGTCACTCCCGTCGTGGGTTTCGTTCAACCTGGGTTCGCGTTGCGACTCGACACGAGCGAGGTCGAGTCGACCTTCGAGGTGCCGCTCGCGCACGTGCTCGATCCAGCGAATCACCATCCGCGGGAGCGGGCATTCGGTACGACGTCCGTGCGCGTCTACGAGATCCCATTCGGGCCATACAACATTTGGGGCGCAACCGCGGCGATGCTGATCGCGCTTTATCGAGTGCTCAGTGTCCGAGGGACGTGAGCAGGAACGTGCGCGAAGGCTCAGTGCTAACTGATCGCGAGGTACGTCGGCCTGTGCTTTTCGGGAACGCCGTAAATATGTCCCTATAGGCTCGTACGAAAACATCCTTGTTTTCGAACGTCCCGAAAAGCACAGCCCGACATACCTCGCTCGCCTTACGACATAGACTGGCGTAGCGCAGAGTGAAGAACATCGACGCCTAGGTGCGGTGCATACTCTCGGCAGAGCCCAGTACCCAGTACCCAGTACCCAGTACCCATCCATGCCCATCTCCCGTCTCCTCGAAATCATGGCCCGCCTGCGCGATCCGCAGCGCGGGTGTCCTTGGGATCTGGAGCAGAGCTTCAAGACGATCGCGCCGTATACGATCGAGGAAGCGTATGAGGTGGCGGATGCAATCGAGCGAGACGACATGGACGACTTGCGCGATGAGCTTGGGGATCTGTTGTTTCAGGTCGTGTTTCATTCGCAGATGGCGCGGGAGCGTGGCGCGTTTGCGTTCGGCGACGTGGTGAATGCGATCTGCGAAAAGATGGAGCGGCGGCATCCGCATGTCTTCGGCGATGCGCGCATCGCAAGCGCTGCGGAGCAGACGGTCGCTTGGGAAGAGCAGAAGCGGCGGGAGCGTGCGCAAACGCGTGAGAGCGTCTTGGATGATGTCCCGCTCGCGCTTCCTGCGCTCACGCGTGCGAACAAGTTGGGCAAGCGGGCGGCGGAAGTTGGCTTCGAGTGGCCGGACACGCATGGCGCGCTCGATAAGGTTGGCGAAGAAGTGGAAGAGCTACGCGCGGAGCTTGCGGGCACGCCAGATCTCACTCGCATCTCCAACGAGATCGGCGACTTGCTGTTCAGTCTCGTGAACGTGTGTCGCTACCTGAAGATCGATCCCGAGATCTCGCTGCGCAACGCGAATGCCAAGTTCGAGCGTCGCTTCCGGTACGTCGAAAGGCGTCTCGCAGAGCAGGGCAGCTCGCCTGAACGAGCGACGCTCGAGGAGATGGATGTCTTGTGGGAGGAGGGAAAAGCCAAAGGCCAGTGATGTAGGTGATGGAGGTCAAAGTCGTGGCGCTTACCTCCGTCACTTCCATCACTTTCGTCACCTTCATCACGCGGCGCAGCCTCGGTGGTCGATTCAGTTTCCATTCAGAGCATTAAACCTACAGTCTGTCCCAAGGTCGGCGCCCTCAAGCCGGCCGCGATGGGAGAGAAGAACATGCGTTTCAGTCGCAGTCTGTTAGGTGTGGTGGGTGTGCTCGGTGTGGCCGCGACCGCTTCGGCGACGCCGCCGCCTTGGTCGAACGCGCGTCACTATCGCGGTCCTTCGCACGCCGAGTACGAGTACGCGCGCGTGGTCGATGTCGATCCGATCGTGCGTCAGGTCAAGATCGAGACCCCGCGGCGTGAGTGCTGGGATGAGACGCGTTATGTCGATTCTCGGCCGCATGTTTCGGATCCTGCGGTGGGCGGACGAACGTTGCTCGGGGCTGCGATCGGCGGCGTGATCGGGCATCAGTTCGGCAGCGGCCGAGGTCAGGATGCCGCCACGGTCGCAGGCGCGTTGATCGGCGCGGGCGTAGGTTACGACAGTGCCGCGAAGCGATATCCGCACGGCGGCTACGAAGAAGTCGTGCAACGTTGCGACGTGCGATACCAGCATGAGTACGAGGAGCGCATCGAGGGTTACCGAGTGACGTACGAGTACAACGGCCGTCACTACAAGACGCAGCTCCCCTACGACCCAGGTGATCGTATCCGTGTGCGGGTCGCGGTCGCACCGGCCGAGTGAGATCGAGAGCGGCGGGGCGTGATCTCGCGTCCCGCCGCAAGTACACTACGACGACACCGGGCCCTTCCGACTGGAGGTGTCCGGTGTTCGAACATTTGAGGGGAATCGAATACCCCGGCGAGTATTCAGGCGCAATGAGCTCACCTACTGCCGATGCTGAGGTTCGCTAGGTTTTCCATGTACAAGTGGCGAGCCCTACTGCTGCTCTTTGCGCTGTTGTCGACGCTCGGCGGCGTGACGCAGGCCCAAGAGCTGATCGATCGTCGTCAGCAGCGACGGGAGCAGGGAGCTGCGGAGCGCATTACGCTCGATGAAGCGGTGCAGATGGTCCAAAGTCGTTATCGAGCGAAGGCCGTACGAGCAGAAACGGTGAACAATGGCGGCCGGCGCGTCCACCAAATCCGACTCTTGAGCGCCGACGGCAAAGTCACGACCGTGCGCGTGGATGCCGAAACCGGCGCCATGTACTGACGAGCAAGTCGACGGTTGACCGTTGACAGCAAGAGCGTAAGCGGAACAGAACGAACATCGGTGGTCTGGTGAGCAATATCGCTGTTATCCACGATAACCCGCTTCCGGCCGTCAACGGTCAACCGTAAAACCGTCAACCAGGCATCTATGCGTGTACTCATCGTTGAAGACGAAGCAGCTTTGCGCGAGTCGATCGCGCAGCAATTGAAAGATGTCGGTTTCAATGTCGATGCGGCTGCGGACGGCGAAGAAGGGCTCTATTGCGGACGGGAGTACGCACTCGACCTCGCGATCGTCGACCTCGGCTTGCCTAAGCTTCCCGGATTGGAGCTGATCAAGAAGCTGCGCGCAGAGCGCAAGTCCTACCCGATCCTGATTCTCACCGCGCGCGATCGCTGGCAGGACAAAGTGGAAGGTCTGCAGGCGGGCGCGGATGACTATGTTGCGAAGCCGTTTCACTTCGAAGAGCTCCTCGCACGCGTGCAGGCACTGCTCAGGCGCTCGGGGGGTTGGGCCCAACCGGTGCTTCGTTGCGGTCCCGTTGCGCTCGATCCGCGCACGCAGGAGGTCACGGTCAACGAGCAGAAGATCGAGCTTACGAGCTTCGAGTACCGCATTCTCGAGTATCTGATGCACCGCGCGGGAGAAGTGATCTCAAAAACGGAGCTCACGGAGCGGTTGTACGCGCAGGATTTCGACCGCGACAGCAATACGATCGAGGTCTTCATCGGCCGCCTGCGCCGTAAGCTCGATCCCGAAGATACGATCAAGCCGATCGAAACGCTGCGAGGTCGAGGTTACCGCTTCGCGCTCCAGCGCGAAGGCGCATAGCAAGTGACGGGTGACGAGTGACGGGTGACGGGCAAGAAGCGGAGCGGCGCACTACGCGTAGTGCTGCACCTTCTGGCCCGTCACCCGTCACCCGTCACTCGTCACTCACGCTTTGATGGCTCCCCGTTCGCTCAGCGCCCGTCTGCTCGCCTCCGCGAGTCTGCTGCTGCTCGTCTTCTTCGGTATCACGATCGCCGCGCTGGACATTGTCTTTCGCAACCTGAGCGAGCAAACGATGCGCGATCGTCTGGAGGGGCAGCTCCTTGCACTGATTACGGCCTCAGACGAAGAGGACGGTTCTTGGCTCCAGCCGGCGCCTGAGAAAACCGAGGAGCGATTCGATAATCCGGGCTCGGGTTTGTACGCAGAGATTCTGCGCAGCGACGGTTATCCAAGCTGGCGGTCCAACTCGCTCACGGGCACTGGCCTCGATTTCAAGACGAATCTGCGGTCGGGCGAGCGCGCTTACGTGCAATTGCGCAGAGCGGATGGGGCATCGGTGCGCGCGCTCAGTCGCGCCATCGATTGGCAGTTCGAGGACGGCGTCACGCGTACATTCGTATTCAGCGTTGCAGAGGATCTCGATCCTTACCACCGCTCGCTCGCGACCTTTCGAGGACGCCTGTTCGGCTGGTTCGGTTTCTTGATGCTGCTCTTGCTCGGGTCGTTCGCGCTGCTGCTACGTCGAGTGTTGTCGCCGCTGCGTCGAGTGGAGCGCGAGATCAATGCGATCGAGATGGGCGATCTGACCGAGCTCGGCTCTGGTTATCCTCGTGAGTTGCTGGGCGTGACGGCCAATCTCAATGCCCTGCTGCGCAGTGAGCGGGAGCGGCTCGCGCGCTACCGCAACACGCTCGGCAATCTCGCCCACAGCCTGAAGACCCCGCTTGCGGTCATGCGCAATGTGCTCGGCAGCCCGCAGGCAAAGGCTCTTCCGCTCGCGCAGCAATTGGACGAGCAAGTCGGTCGCATGGACGAGCTTGTGAAGTACCAGTTGAAACGAGCCGCTGTTTCCGGTGGAACAGGACTAGGAACGGCGCCAGTGAACGTGCGTGAAAACCTCGAAGCGCTGCGCGCCGCGTTGTTGAAGGTGTACGCGGAGAGAAACATCCACTGCGAGCTCGAGATCGAAGACGGCTGCCTGTTCTTCGGTGACCGCGAAGACCTCACGGAGATCGCGGGCAATCTACTCGACAATGCGTTCAAGTGGACGCGTTCGAAGGTAACGTTGCGAGCGCAGTGTGTGAGCGCACAGCACGCGCGGCGCGATGGATTGAAGTTGACTGTCGAGGATGACGGTCCGGGCATCCCGGAGGAGCAACGCACGCACGTGCTCGCCCGAGGCACGCGTCTCGATGAACGAGTCAGTGGGCAGGGTATCGGTTTGTCGGTCGTGCGGGAACTCGTCGGGTTGAACGGCGGTTCCGTGACCATAGATAACTCCCCTTTGGGCGGTGCGCGCGTGGAAGTGTCGCTCCCGCCCGTCTAGCCCGATGTCGATGAACTCCTCACCCAAACAGAGCGTCCATGCGCCGCTGTTCGAGCTGCGCGAGCACCTCCAACACACTCGCCTCGTGGATCGCCCGCGGCTTGCGCGCGAGATCGATCGCCTGTTCGCACGGCATGCTGGCGGTGCAGAGTTTGAAAAGTCGGTGAACGCGCTGCGCGAGGGGATTGAGCGCTCTGCGGCCCATGTGGAGCGACTGCGGACTCAGCCGCTCAAGCTCGAGTTCGATCCAGCGCTGCCGATCACTGCGCATCGCGAGGAGATTGCGCGAGCGATCGCCAAGCATCCTGTGACCGTGATCTGCGGCGCGACGGGTTCGGGAAAGACGACGCAGTTGCCGAAGGTCTGCATCGAAGCCGGCCGCGGAACGCTTGGGCTCATCGGACACACGCAGCCGAGGCGCATCGCCGCGCGCGCCATCGCACAGCGACTTGCGCAGGAGCTCGGAACCCACGTAGGCGGTGCGGTCGGCTATCAAGTGCGATTCAACGAACGCACGGGTCCGGACACTCGCGTGAAGCTGATGACTGACGGCATCCTGCTGCGCGAGCTCGAGCACGATCGGCGACTGCGCCGCTACGACACGATCATCATCGACGAGGCGCATGAGCGCAGCCTCAACATTGATTTCCTACTGGGCGTTCTGACACGCATCGTGCCCGAGCGGCCGGACCTGCGCGTCATCATCACCTCAGCGACGATCGATCCGCAGCGATTCGCAGATTTCTTTGGCGGCGCTCCGATCATCGAAGTATCGGGCCGCAGCTATCCCGTCGAAGTGCGCTATCGCCCGCTCGTGGGCGAGGAAGACGACGAAGAGCTCACGTTGCCTGAAGGCATCGTCGCAGCGATCCGCGAGCTCGATCGCGATGTTCGCGACGATGTGCTCGTGTTCTTGCCCGGCGAGAAACAGATCCGAGACGCAGCCGATGCGCTTTCGAAGGCGCGCCTCATGAATACCGAAGTACTGCCGTTATACGCGCGACTGTCGACTCGCGATCAGGAGCGCATCTTCGAGAAGCATGGCGCGCGTCGCATCGTGCTTGCGACGAACGTCGCGGAGACTTCGCTCACCGTGCCTGGTATTCGTCACGTCGTGGATTCGGGTCTCGCGCGAATCAGTCGCTACAGCGTACGCGGCAAGGTGCAGCGACTGCCGATCGAAAAGATTTCGCAGGCGAGCGCCGATCAGCGCAAGGGCCGTTCCGGTCGCGAGCGCGAGGGCATCTGCGTCCGTCTGTACGCTGAGGACGATTTCATCGCGCGCCCCGCGTTCACCCCACCCGAGGTGCTTCGTACGAATCTGGCGAGCGTCATTCTGCAGATGTCGGCCTTGGAGCTCGGCGATCCGGAGAGCTTTCCATTCGTCGATCCGCCCGACACGCGGATGATCAACGACGGTTATCGCCTGCTACAGGAGCTGAAGGCGGTTGATGCGAACCGAGTCGTGACCGCGCTCGGCAGGCAACTTGCTGCGCTACCCGTCGATCCGCGCCTTGCGCGCATGCTGCATGCCGCGGGACATCATGGTTGTCTCGCCGAGATGCTGGTCATCGCATCGTTCCTCGGCGCACAGGATCCGCGCGAGCGGCCGACGGATGCGCAACAGCAAGCTGATCAGCAGCACGCGAAGTATGCCGACCCTCGCTCGGACTTCATTGCTGTGCTGAACCTGTGGAACGCCTTCGCGGAACAGAGCGGCGCATTGAGCGGTAGCCAGCTTCGCAAGTGGTGCCGCGAGCACTTCGTGTCGTTCATGCGCATGCGCGAATGGCAGGAGCTCTATCGACAGCTCGATGAGATCGCGAAGGATCTCAAACTGAAGAAGAACACGACGCCAGGCGAGTATGCCGATCTGCATCAAGCGATTCTCACGGGTTTCCTCGGCAACATCGGCGCGCTCGATGAACGACGCGAGTACGAAGGGGCGCGCGGAACACGCTTCGTGATCGCGCCTGGAACACCTCTCGCGTCCAAGCCGCCGAAGTGGGTGGTTGCTGCGAGCCTCATGGAGACGACGCGCTTGTTCGCCCGCATGGTGGCGGCGGTGGAACCGCAGTGGATCGAGGCTGCAGGCGAGCATCTGCTGAAGCGCGAGTACGCGGAGCCGCATTGGGTCGAGCAGCGCGGTTTCGTTGCGGCGTTCGAGTCGACCTCGCTCTATGGACTCACATTGTCGGCACGCCGCCGCGTTAACTACGGCACCGTGGCGCCGAAGGAAGCGCGCGAGATCTTCGTCCGCGAAGCGCTCGTCGAGGGACACACGCGATATCGAGCGGAGTTCCTGCAACACAATCGATGCCTGCGACGCGAAGTCGAGGCGCTCGAGGCGAAGATCCGCCGGCGCGATGTGCTGATAGACGAGCAAACCATGGTGGACTTCTACCTCCAGCGACTCCCCGAGCACGTGCATTCCATCGCAGCGCTCGAAAAATGGCTGAAGGAAAGTGAACGGCGGACGGCGGACCGCGGACGGCGGAAAGACAAAGCGAGCCGCGTAGATCGCGGGCACCCGGAGGGCGCGGAAGCGCCCCTAGCTACAGCCGACAGCCTGCTGCACAGGGATCGTGCGAATGGCGCGGAGCGCATGGATGCGCGCGAGCGGCCACAGCCTACGGCCCCAACTTCTTCACCGTCCGCCGTCCGCCGTCCGCTGTTCACCACATTGAGTGACTGGAAGCGTCGCGAAGTGCCCGAGGTCAGCTCCGAGTCGCATCCCGATGTGCTCAGAGTGTCAGGCAACGCGCTGCCGCTCGAGTATCGATTCGAGCCGGGCACCGAAGCGGACGGAATCACGATGCTCGTGCCGACTCCGCTCTTGAGCGAGCTCGACAGCGCGCAGCTGTCATGGCTCATACCAGGCTGGCGCTTGGAGCTCATCACCGAGCTGCTGCGCAGTCTGCCGAAACACGTTCGCAAGAGCTTCGTGCCCGTGCCCGAGTACGCCGCCCGTGCGGCCGAAGAGATCGCTCAGGACGGGAGCTTCTACGCGGCCATGGCGCAGTGGATCATGCGCGTCAGCGGTACGGTCTTGCGCGAAGAGGAGCTTGCGGCGCTTCCTCTGCCTAATCACCTCAAGTTCAACTTGAGAGTGATCGATGTCAAAGGCATGACGCTCGCGCAGAGCCGCGATCTGAATGCGCTGCGTCGTACGGTGCGTGCTCGCGATGGAAGAGGCAGCGCAGCACTCGTCAGCGCCTCGGTGCACAGATCATGGGATTTCGGCGAGCTTGTGCGCGACACGCAGGTGGAGCGTCGTGGCTTGAAGTTCACGGTGTATCCGAGTCTGCGCGATCGTGGCGATGGCGTGGAGCTCGCTGAAGCTCGCACACTCGCCGAAGCAGAGGCGTGGTTGCGGACCGGTGTGCTGAGACTCGCGGTGCTCGCACTGCCCGAGCAGTTCAAGTACGCGCGCAAACGCTTCGCAGATCATCGTGAGCTCGTCCTCTTGAGCCGCAGCATCGAGTTAGCGCGTCCGTTGCCGGACGGCCTTGCGCTGAAGTGCTTCGAGGAGACATTTCTCGATCCGGCCCGCGCGCTCCCGCGCACGGCGGAGCAGTTCTCGGCGTTGATCGACGCCCGTAGAGGTGCATTTGGCGAGGTCGTCGATCGTGTGCTGACACATACGCTCAAGGCACTCGAAGAGCTGCGAGCAGCTCGGCAAAAGCTCGCAGCGTTGAACGGCGAAGTCTTCAATGCAGTTCGCGAGCACGTCGGAGCTCATCTTCGTTCCCTCGCGCCCGAAGATTTTCCGACCGGTGTACCCGAGCTGCTCTGGCCGCACTTGCCTCGTTATCTGCGCGCAGTCAATCGTCGACTGGACAAGGTACCTGGAAATCTCAAGCGCGATGCCGAGCTCGCGGCGAAAGTCGCTCCCGGCGTGCGTGCGTACGTGCAACTCGTCGCGACCGCAGACCCGACCGCCGCCCATCCTGAGCTCGATCGCTTGCAGTGGATGAACGAAGAGCTCCGCGTGTCAGTATTCGCACAAGACCTCGGTACCGCAGCTCCCGTCTCCGAGAAGCGCGTGGCGGACCAGGTGGAGAAGGCGAGGGCGGAAGTGAAGTGACGAAGTGACAGGGTGACGAAGTCAGAAAAGAACGCTGCCGCGCCCGAACTTCTGACTTCGTCACTCCGTCACTTCGTCACCTCGTCACTTCGCGTCATGCGCCAACCTTGAAATCGATCCCCTGCGCCAGCGGCAGCTCTCGACTCCAGTTGATCGTGTTGGTTTGGCGGCGCATGTACGCCTTCCAGCTGTCGGATCCGGATTCGCGGCCGCCTCCCGTGTCTTTCTCGCCTCCGAATGCACCGCCGATTTCCGCACCCGAGGTGCCGATATTGACGTTCGCGATGCCGCAATCGCTGCCGACGGCGGAGAGGAACCTTTCTGCGTGCTGCAAACGATCCGTGAAGATCGAGGATGAGAGCCCGTGATGGGCTGCGTTCTGCTGCTCGATCGCCTCATCGAGCGAGCTCACTTCGATCAGATACAAGATGGGGCCGAAGGTCTCGGTCTGAACGATGGGCCAATCGTTGCGCGCGCGTACGATCGCAGGCTCGACGAAGTACCCTGGTGTGCGTACGTTGCCGCCGCACAGGATTTCCCCACCTGCCTTCTTCGCGGCCTCGAGGGCCGCGAGATAACTATCCACGGATCGCGAGTCGATCAAAGGCCCCATCAACGTGCCTGGATTCAGTGGATCTCCGATGACCACTTGCGAATAGGCGCGCAGCAGCCGCTGTTCGAGCTCGGCTGACCGCGATCGATGGACGAACACACGGCGCGTGCTCGTGCATCGCTGGCCGGCTGTGCCGACTGCGCCGAAGACGATCGAGGGTACTGCGAGATCTAGATTCGCGAATTCATCGACGATGATCGCGTTATTGCCGCCCAGCTCGAGCAAGCTCTTGCCGAGCCGCGCTCCAACTTTCTCTGCGACGCGTCGCCCGACCGTCGTCGAGCCGGTGAAGGATACGAGGTCGATGCGACGGTCCTCGACGAACTTCTCGGCGAGCGCGGTTTCAGCGGTGATGAAGAGCTGAAAGATGCCGGGAAGGCCATGGCGTTCGAGCACCCGGTTCGCGAGGCGTTGTACCGCGATTGCGCACAGGGGTGCCTTGGGTGAAGGCTTCCAAATACTCACATCGCCGCAGATCGCAGCGAGGAAAGCATTCCAGGACCACACAGCGACAGGGAAGTTGAAGGCGCTGATGATCCCGACGAGTCCGAGCGGATGCCACTGCTCGTACATGCGATGCTGAGGTCGCTCGGAGTGCATCGTCGATCCGTACAGCATGCGAGATTGCCCGAGCGCGAAGTCGGCGATGTCGATCATCTCCTGAACTTCGCCGTCGCCTTCCGGCTTGATCTTGCCGGTCTCGAGGCTCACGAGCGTGCCGAGCGCATCCTTGTGATGGCGCAGCTCGTCCGCGATCAAGCGGATCGCCTCGCCGCGTTTGGGCGACGGCACGGTGCGCCATTGCTCGAATACTTTGCGCGCCGATTGCACGACTCGCTCATAATCCGAGTCGGTACTCGCACGCACGCGCGCGAGCGTCGTACCGGTCGCCGGATTGATCGACTCGATGACGCGACCGCTCGGATCGCTTGCCCAGCCCCCATCAGACGACCACGTTCCGGAGTTGATTTCATTCAGCTCCAATGCTGAAAAGATGTTGCGCATGACTTATGCTCCTCGCGCCGCGCGCTGATGCCCGACTTCGCCGGTCACGACCATGTGCGCCGAGACTTCCTTGCCTTCGGTAGCGTTGTAGTGACGGCCGAATCGATTCTTCAAGACATCGAGCAGGCGGAAATCTTCCTGGCGCACGAAGCCGCGATGGCGACCCTCAGACCCAAACACCAGATCGACGACAGAGCAGATCCCTGCTGCCGTGGTGACCTGAATCGCAGACCATAGGCGTCCTGCGATCTTCTGCGGATACACTTTGTTCACGTAGTTCTCTTCGCGCAGCTCTCCGTCTTGCTTTCCGGTGACCGCGACGTAAATGACGACGACGTCCTGCAGCGTCTGCGGCACGGCGTTCTCGAGGATGCGCTTGAGCGTGCCTCGATCGTGATTGAGCTTCAAATCGTTCATGAGCAGGCGCATCTGCTGACAATGTCCCGGGTAGCGCATGGTTTTGTAGTCCATGTTCTGAACACGCGCGCCGTACGTTTCCGCGAGCGATCCGAGGCCGCCAGAGGTGTTGAACGCCTCATAAGCCGTGCCGTCGATTTCGATCTCCTCGAGTCCTTCCAGGGGCGCAGCTTCGACGGCCCGCCCGTCGACGATTGCCTCGCACGGATTGCCGTACTCGTTGATCAAGCCTTCCGTCGACCACGTCAGCGAATACTTCAAGACGTTGTTGGGGTGCTGGGGCAGGGCGCCGACACGCAGCTTGACGGTGCGTACCTCATCGAAATGTCCGATCAGCGCATTCGCCGCAATCGAGATGAAGCCTGGCGCAAGGCCGCATTGAGGAACGTACGCTTGCGATGCGCCATCTGAGATGCGGCGAACCGCGCGCGTGACCTCCACGTCTTCAGTGAGATCGAAATAGTGTATCCCTGCGCGCCGAGCCGCTTCGGCGACCGCGATGTTGCAGTAGTACGGCAGGCTCGAGATCACAGCATCGACGGGTTGATCGCGAAGCTGAGCGTCGAGACTCGCGGGATCGGCCGCATCCACTCGATGCGCGCTGAGCCCGGGAAGGCCGTGTGCCTGACAAACGGCCTGTGCAACTTCCCGGTTGACGTCCCCAAGGTGAACTCGATAGGAGCCGGACTCGGCGAGAAGCCCAGTGATGAGCGTGCCGATCTTACCGGCCCCCAGAACTAAGACTCGATGCATAAGTGCCTCTTGCCGCGAAATGAAGCGCGCATTTAAGGCCTTGCATCGGTTTCGTGTAAATTGTGTCGCTTGGCTGTATGCAATGTAGAGCGACCGTCGCTTTTGCGCTGCAGCAGGCAGTGCTAGTCTGGGCGCTCATATTCCATTGAATCACCGCACGTTCGATCTGCTTATGACTCGCAGTCCTCACCTTCTGGAATGGCATCCAGCGAGCTGGCACAGCAAGCCCGCCAGCCAGCAACCTAGCTACCCGAACAAACAGGCGCTCGATGATGTCGTCGCGCAGCTGTCCCGATTGCCGCCGCTCGTCGTCTCCTGGGAGATCGAGGCGCTTAAGGAAGAGATCGCTGCGGCTCAGCGCGGCGAGCGCTTCGTGCTTCAGGGCGGGGATTGCGCCGAGAGCTTGAACGATTGCGAGTCGGATCAAATCGCAAAGAAGCTGAAGATCCTCCTGCAGATGAGCTTGGTGCTCGTTTACGGCCTCAAGAAGCCCGTCGTTCGCATCGGTCGCATGGCCGGTCAGTATGCAAAGCCACGCTCTTCGGATACCGAAACGCGCGATGGTGTCACGTTACCGTGCTACCGCGGCGATAACGTGAATCGACCCGGCTTCACGCTCGAGGAGCGTACGCCGGATCCTCAGTTGCTGCTGAGAGGCTACGAGCGGGCCGCTTTGACATTGAACTTCGTACGCGCGCTCATCGATGGCGGGTTCGCGGATTTGCATCATCCCGAATACTGGGATCTCGATTTCGTGCGGCACTCTTCGCAGAAGGATGCGTACGAGAAGATCGTGCACTCCATCTCCGATGCGCTCGACTTCTTCGAAGCTGCGAGTCGCGGCCCGCTGCACCAGGCTCGCCGCGTGAACTTCTACTCGAGCCACGAAGGCTTGCACTTGCTCTACGAACAGGCACAGACCCGCTACATCGAACGGCAGAAGCGCTGGTACAACTTGTCGACGCACATGCCTTGGATCGGCATGCGCACAGCCGCGCTCGATGGTGCGCACGTGGAGTTGTTCCGCGGGATCGCGAATCCGATGGGCATCAAGGTGGGCCCAGCGATGAGTGCCGAGTGGCTGCAGGGTCTGCTCGCGACGCTCAATCCGAACAATGAGCCAGGCCGCATCGTGCTGATACATCGCATGGGTGCGAAGGAAGTCGACAAGCGCCTACCCGGGCTCATTCAAGCAGTGCGCGCGACTGGCAGCCCTGTGCTGTGGATCTGCGATCCGATGCACGGGAACACGGAAACCTCGAGCTCCGGTCTGAAGACGCGGCGCTTCGAGAACATCGTCGCCGAAGTTGAGTCGGCCTTCCGCATCCATCGCGAAATGGGTTCGTGGCTCGGCGGAGTTCACTTCGAGCTCACTGGGGATGATGTGACCGAGTGCACCGGCGGTGCGCGTGGGCTGACCGATGCGGATCTGGCGCGCGCCTACCGATCGCAAGTCGATCCGCGCTTGAACTACGAACAAGCGCTCGAGCTCGCAATGCGTATCGCGGGATTGCATCAGAGCTTTACGAGAAGGGGATAGTAGGGGATCGCGGAGGGATAGTCAGAGGGCGCCTGTCGCGCCTGATTCTTCCTTGCCCACCCCAGCCCCCAGCCGAGCACAGTCCCCCAAATATCAGTCTTACGGCTTACTCATCCTATGGCTACGAAAAAGCAGCTCACCAGCAAGGTCGATCCACGCCGTTATTCTCGTGAAGTCGTCGACGGTCTCAAGCAAACGCCAAGCCGCGCGATGCTGCGCGCCGTCGGTTACAAGGACGCCGATTTCAAGAAGCCCGCGATCGGCGTCGCTTCGACGTGGAGCAATCTCACGCCGTGCAACATGCACATCGATAAGTTGGCCAAGGCAGCGGCCAACGCAGTCGATGGCTCCGGCGGCAAGAGCACGATCTTCGGCACGATCACGGTGTCGGATGGCATCTCGAATGGTGCGCCTGGAATGCGCTACTCGCTCGTGTCGCGAGAGGTGATCGCGGATTCCATCGAGACGGTGAGCGGCGCGCAGGGTTTCGACGGCGTCGTGGCGATCGGCGGTTGCGACAAGAACATGCCGGGATGCCTGATTGCGCTCGCCCGCCTGGATCGTCCGGCGATCTTTGTCTATGGCGGAACGATCCGTCCGGGTCCGAAACATCGAGACATCATCTCGGTGTTCGAGGCGCGCGGGGCTTACGCGAGCGGCAAGATCTCCGAACGCGAGTTGAAGGAGATCGAGCGCACCGCGATTCCGGGCCCGGGCAGCTGCGCTGGAATGTACACGGCAAATACGATGGCCTCGGCAATCGAAGCGCTCGGCATGAGCTTGCCGAACAGCTCCGCGCAGGAAGCGGTGTCCAAGCAGAAACTGCGAGACTGCCAAGAAGCAGGTAAAGCAGTCGTGAAGCTGGTGAAGGCGGGCATCACGCCGTCGCAGATCATGACGCGCGAAGCGTTCGAGAACGCGATTACGGTCGCGATCGCGCTCAGCGGATCGACGAACGTGGTATTGCACTTGCTCGCAATGGCGAGCGCCGCAAACGTTCCGCTCGAGCTCGATGATTTCACCCGCATCGGGCAACGAGTTCCTGTGCTCGCCGACCTGCGACCGAGCGGCAAGTACATGATGTCCGAGCTCATCCGCATCGGCGGCATTCAGCCGCTCATGAAGATGCTCCTCGATGAAGGCTTGCTCCACGGCGATTGCTTGACCGTCACGGGTAAGACGTTGAAGCAGAATCTCAAAGGCGTGAAGCCGTATCCGAAGGGCCAGGACATCGTTGCCGCGTTCTCGAGTCCGCTGAAGGCCGAAAGTCACCTCGTGGTGTTGTACGGCAATCTTGCACCGGAGGGCTCTGTTGCGAAGATCACAGGCAAAGAAGGGCTGTCGTTCACCGGACGCGCGCGCGTGTTCGATGGCGAGGAAGCTTCCGTACAGGCGATTCTCGACGGACAGGTGGGAGCAGGGGATATCGTCGTGATCCGCTACGAGGGTCCGAAAGGCGGCCCAGGCATGCGAGAGATGTTGAGCCCAACGAGCGCGATCGCAGGCCGCGGGTTAGCAGACAAGGTTGCCCTGATCACCGATGGGCGCTTCTCGGGCGGGAGCCGCGGCTTCGTCGTGGGCCACATCGCACCCGAAGCCGCAGTTGGCGGACCGATTGCCCTCGTACACGACGGTGATGAGATTACGATCGATGCCGTGAAGCGCGAGATGCACTTGCACGTGAGCGATGACGTGCTCGCGCAGCGGCGCAGTGAATGGCGCGCGCCGGAGCCGTACGCGCGGCGTGGCGTGCTCGCGAAGTACGCTCGCGTCGTCAGCAGCGCGTCGCTAGGCGCGATTACCGATGCGGAGAACGCGTAACGAGCGCTACGAATGGTGCGATCGTGTAGACGTGTACGCGTGTAGGCGTCAGACTGGTTCGGTCCCGACGTCCACGCGTCCGCACGTCCACACGCCTACACGCCTACACGCCTACACGCCTACACGCATATGCGCTCCATCGAGATCGTCGAAGTCGGTCCGCGCGATGGCCTGCAAAGCGAGCCTGAGATCCTCGCGACTGGGCTCAAGATCGAGCTCATCGGTCGTCTCGTCGCCGCAGGATTGCGCCGGGTCGAAGTCGCAAGCTTCGTGCATCCGAAGCTCGTGCCGCAGATGGCGGATGCAGAGGCGGTGATGGCGGCGCTGCCGCGTCGTGCTGACGTGCAGTATGTCGGCCTCGTGCTGAATCGAAAGGGGTTCGATCGCGCCCTTGCCGCAGGATGCACAGAGATTGGCATGGTCACCGCCGCGACAGACAGCTTCTCGCAGCGCAACCAAGGCGCGTCAATCGAAGCGACGCTCAACACATGGGAAGAGATCGCGCCGCTCGCGCGCGCCGCGTCGATTCGAGCGCAGATCACGGTGTCGGTTGCATTCGGGTGTCCTTTTGAAGGTGAGGTTGAACCCTCGCGGGTCGTCGACATCGTGCGACGCTTGGCAGATTCGAATCCAGTCGAGATCGCGCTCGCCGACACCATCGGAGTGGCTGTGCCCACTCAAGTCACGGCGCTCATCGATGCCGTCAGAGCGGCCGTGCCGAATGTTCCGCTGCGCTGCCATTTCCACAACACGCGCAATACCGCTGTCGCGAACGCATATGCAGCCGTGATGTCCGGCGTGAGCACATTGGACGCGAGCGTCGGAGGCGTTGGCGGTTGTCCTTTCGCGCCGAACGCGACCGGTAACGTTGCGACAGAGGACCTCGTCTATATGCTTTCTCGTGCGGGGTTCGATACCGGCATCAATCTAGAGCGCCTCATCGAAACCGCGAACTGGCTGCAAGCTCAGCGCGGCAAGCCGGTCCCAAGTATGGTCTCGAAGGCAGGCGGTTTCCCGAAACGCGCGGCGAACGCGTGAAGGAGCCCGGCAAATAGACGGATTGTCCGACAATCCTCGCTTGGCCGGACGATGTCTTGCGCTGTCTGTTCCGCAGGCCGGTACATGAGCGCTTGGAAAACCCCTTAGCGCTTGCTGCGAAAAATACCTACCTGTCCATGTGATGGAGGTCACGTATACACTGCGTGCCCATCGGGCCTGACGAGGGCTCTCACCAAATTCCCTAAAGGAAAATCATGGCCAAAGCAGTGGACAAGGCTTATCAGACCGTGCGCGAGCGCATCGTCCGCGGCGTGTATCCCGCGTCTTCGAGGATCACCGAACAAGAAGTCGCGGCAGCCGCTGGCGTGAGTCGTACACCGGTTCGCGAAGCTTTGCGAAAGTTGCATGCAGAAGGGTTGCTCGAGTTCATTCCTCACCAGGGTGCGATCGTCACGGAATGGACGAGTGCGGATCGCGAAGACGTATTCGAGTTGCGCGCGTTGTTGGAATCGTATGGCGCGGCACGCGCGGCGCGCAGGATGACTCCGGAAGGAATTGCGGAGCTGCGTCAGCTCGCCGAAGAGCAATATCACGAGACGCTCAGCAAGACCGAAGGCTACCTCGAGAGAATCGGCGATCTGAACAGTCAGTTTCACCGGCGCATTCACGAGTTCGCCGGAAGCTCACGTCTCGTCACAGCGCTCGCTTCGCTGATCGAGGCCCCGCTCATGATGAAGACATTTCAAACGTATCAGGACGAGGACCTCATTCGCAGCGCATCACACCACTTGGAGATCGTGCGTGCGCTCGAAGCGCGCGATGGCGATTGGAGTGCAGCGCTGATGCGCTCGCACATTCTCGGTGCACGCGGAGCGTTGCGACTGCTTTGATGCAATCGCGGGCGAGGCATTCTGCCTCGCCC
>JAEZFW010000002.1 GCA_023417315.1 Pseudomonadota bacterium | reverse complement strand
CGGCTTGACTAAATGTGGCGGTGCTCTCCTCCGGATGCTGGGGAGTGGGGCCACTTGGGACCCCTGTCCGCGTTACAGGTCAGCTCATTCACATCCGACTGCGTCGGCCACGCCCGTTTCTAAACGTACGTTCGCAATGCCGAGTTGCATGGTGCCCTCGGTCGTCACTGCGAAGGGTGCCGTCACGTTGCGCATGTCAGTGCCGGTCTTCTGGAAACATTGCAGCAGCACCTTGAGCTGCTGCCACTCGCCCTTCGGCGCTTGACGCAGGCGATCGCCTAGAGCAAACGTTCCGCTGCATTTCTCGCCACACTCGATCGCAAGCTCGACGTCCTTCGTCGGCGGCGCATCGACGCGATATTCGAAGGCGAGCGAGAGCTGGCCGTTCGCCTCTCGCTGCAGATCGATCGGAGCGGCGCCTTGCAGAGCGAGCGTTCCTGCGCCGGATCCGGACCAGTCTGCGAGACGAGCATCTTCCTGCGCCGCGCGATCGATTGCGCTCACGGTGACGACTCCGCCCGGTGAGCGACCGGTCGTGTTCTCGAGTCGCGTGCGTCCAGCGTTTTCGCCGACTGCAAGGAACCAGCCTGCGCCGGGTCTGCCTTGAGCGAAGTACACGCGCGTCGAGGTCGCGCCGTCCTCGCCTTCGCTGATCTCTTCAGGCAACGCTGAAAGCTCGCCCGGATCGCTGTACGTCAAGCCGAAGCCATACGGGAAGAGATGCGGCTCTGAACCCGGGTTCGCTTTCGTCTGCGTCGGCGTACGCGGCCACGAGAACGACAGCTTTCCCTTGAAATCGTGATTCACGGAGCCATCGCGCTTTGCAACGATCACATCGGCGATACCCGCGCCTTCGGAGCCAGGCAACCAGGCTGCAACGAACGCATCCGATGCATTCAGCTCGGGGTTGACCCACATGGGCCGACCCGAGAGGAACACGGACACCACCGGGATGTTATCCGCGCGCAGTTTCTTCAAGAGCTCGAGGTCCGCTTTGTTGCCCGGCTTGTACTCGAGCGTATCGACGTCGCCTTGGAACTCGGCGTACGGATCTTCGCCGTAAACGACGATCGCGACATCCGGTTTCGTCGTGTACGCGCCCGACACGCTTAGCGTCGCAGTGCCTCCTGCGGCTTTCACAGCAGAGGCGATGCCGCTGAAGATCGAATCGGCATTCGGGAAATGCTGGTTCGTGATGCCCGTGCCTTGCCAGGTGAGCGTCCAGCCGCCGTTCTGCTTTGGAATGTTGTCGGCACCATCGCCGGCAACGAGCACGCGCGACTTCGGCTTGATCGGCAGTACGCCCTTCGAGTTCTTGAGCAGTACGAGCGATTCGCGCACTGCTTGACGTGCAACGGCCCGATGCTCAGGCGCGCCCAACAGCTTGAATTGCCCTGCAGGCGCGCGGCTCGAAGGCGCACCGGCTTCGAACAATCCGGAACGCAATTTCACTGTCAGGATCCGACGCACTGCTTCGTCGAGCCGTTCCATCGAGATCTGACCAGAGCGCACCTGATCGAGCGTGTTCTGATACAAGCCCTTCCACGAGTCCGGTGCCATGAACATATCGAGACCCGCGTTCACGGATGCAGCGCAGCTCTCGTTCGTGCAGCCCTTGACTTGTCCATGGCCATTCCAATCGCCCACGACGAAGCCGGTGAAGCCCATGCGCTGCTTCAACACATCGTGCAGCAGGCCTTTGTGGCCGTGGAGTTTTTCACCGTGCCAGCTATTGAATGAGGCCATGACGACCTGCACGCCAGCGCTGATGGCAGCGGGGTATCCGGCACCATGGATGTCACGCAGGTCGGCTTCCGAAGCACGGTTGTCGCCTTGATCGCGACCATCCAGCGTACCGCCGTCGCCGACATAGTGCTTCACCGTGGAGATCACATGCTCGCCGCGCAGGAAGTCGGCGTCGCCGGGATTACCCTGTAATCCGCGTACCATCGCTGCGGCGTACTCTGGGAAGATCTCGGGATTCTCCGAGTACGATTCGTATGCGCGACCCCAGCGAATATCTTGCGAGACCGCGATCGTCGGCGCGAACGTCCATTCTTGCCCCGTGACGCGCAGCTCGCGTGCGGTGACCTCGCCGATCCGCTCGATGAGCTCGGGATTGCGCGTGGCGCCAAGGGCCACGTTGTGCGGGAACAGCGTCGCGCCGATGATGTTGTTATGGCCGTGAACGGCGTCGACACCCCACAGAATCGGAATCGCGTGCTTACCATCACTCGTATCCATGGAGGCGGCGTAGAACGCATCTGCTGCCTCGAGCCATTTCGGCGCGGGTGCGAGGTCATCGCCATTCGGACCGGAGTTGCCGCCGACCAGGATGGAGCCGAGGCGATACTGGCGAACGTCTTCGGGCGTGACGCAGCACAGATCGGCTTGGATGATTTGACCGACCTTCTCCTCGACGCTGAGAGATTTCAGCAACTGATCGAGCCGGGCTTGCAGCGCGCTGTCGTCGATGGCGGGCGCTTGCGGCTGCGGCCAGACTTCTGGATTCACAGTCGACGCGGCGTTCGCGGTTTCGGTGTTCGACGGTGTTTCTTTCTTCGAGCAGGCGGTGAGCCCAAGCGCAAGCAAGACCCCTGCAACCAACATGCGAGACGGGTAACGATTCCCCCAAACCCTGATCATTGGACCTCCGGCTTATTTTCGTGGCGGACCGAGCATACCGGCCGCGCGGAGAATCCCATCACGTGACAACGTTGTCAATTTCACGAATGTCGATTTGCAGGGCAGATCGCGATCGGCCTGTGCGTGGAACGTTGCTTGAGCAACGGCGCGAGAGTTGCGTCGGATGAAGTCGAGCTCGCGCCCAAGCGCACGCCTGCGGTTGTCCCGATCGTTGTCGATTCTGTTGTCGTTTCCCGTGATCGGGTTGCTTGCGTTCACTGGGGCGCAAGCAATTGACGATATCGAGCTCGAGATCGACGCGATCGCGGGGCCGGGTTGGACTGCTCAAGGGCTCCTCGCTCACCTCGAGCTCACTGCGCGAGGAACAGTCGGCCGGTTGCAGATCCGCTCGGTGAAGCTCGCGCAACTGCCGGAGCCCATGCGCAACGTTTCAATCGCGTGTCCTGACGTCGAGCTCTCCAAAACCCAGATCGCCTGTCGCGATGCGCGCATCGACGCCGACATGCCGCTGCTAGGTCGGCAACGACTATTGGCCCAAGTGAGATACGAGCGCGCGAGCGGTGCGCTCGATCTACAAATCCAAGGTTTGCAGGTGAGCGCTGGAAACGCTGCGCTGAATGCGAGTTTGCGTGAGGACAGATGGAACATCGAGGGAACGCTCGAGGCGTTGCCGCTCGAACCTTTGATGGGTCTTCTGCAAAAGTTCCAAGTCGAGCTTCCGCTCGCAAGCGCGACGGGTGCGACGAGCCTCAAGTTCAATGCCACCGGTGCGGGTGGGCAAGTGGCAACGATGAGCGTCAACGGCACGATCGATGCGCTCACTGCGAATAACGAGAGCGGCAGTCTTGCGACGGATGCACTCGGTGCGCGTTTCGAGATTTCATTGAGCAGAGCGAGCGACGCATGGCGCTACGAGGCGAGGGTTCATGCCGATCGCGGTCAAGGCTATGCGGAGCCGATTTTCCTCGACTTCGGCGCGCATAGTTTCGATCTGACTGCACGAGGGAAGCTCACCGATGCCGGAGAGGTGATCGCTGAGACTTTTCGCGTAGGGCATGCGGATGTGATGAAAGCGGAAGGTCGCATTGCGCTTCTTCTTGGCGACGCGCCGCAAGTTCGGGACGCAAACATCACGATCCAAGATCTCGTCTTTCCTGGCGCGTATGACAGCTACATGCAGCCGCTGTTGCTCGATACGAGTGTGAAATCGCTGCAAACCCAGGGCCGACTATCGGGCGCGATTGCGATCGAGGCAGGGAAGCCTCTCAGGCTCGATCTGATCGTTCACGAATTCGATGCCGAGGGCGAGCAACCCGCAGTCGCGATACGCGGTTTGAGCGGTGAGTGGCACTGGGACGCGGACGAAGGCGAGATCGAAGCAGCGCGAGCCTCCGAGCTCCGCTGGTCCTCGGGCGCGATATATGGCTTAGACTTCGGGGAGGCAGCACTGCGCTTTGCGACCGCCGGGCGCGATTTCCGACTGCTTGCTCCCTCTCGCATTCCCTTGCTCGATGGAGCGCTCCAGATCGATGCCCTGAGCGTGCAGCGTGCCGGCTCCGCAGAAGTTGGCTTCAGAGTCGATGCCACTATTCATCCGATCAGCGTGTCGCGGTTGTGTCGTGCGTTCGGTTGGCCCGAGTTCGGCGGTCAATTGAGCGGCTCGCTCACGAACCTGCTATTGGAAGAAGGCGTCCTCAAACTCGAGACGACCCTCGAGGCACGCGTGTTCGATGGCCTCGTGACGGTGAGCGACCTGAGGCTCGATGAACCTTTTGGTAATTGGCCGCGGCTGTACGCAAACATCGATCTCGATCGGCTCGATCTCGATCTGGTCACGAGCGCGTTCTCCTTCGGTCGCATTACAGGGCGTCTATCGGGTGGCATTCACGGTCTCGAGCTCTTCAACTGGACGCCGATCGCGCTCGACGCGCGGCTGTACACGCCGCCGGGCGATCGTTCACGGCGTCGCATCAGTCAGCGAGCCGTCGAGAACATCGGCAGCATCGGCGGCGGCGGAGCCGGGGTCACCGCCGCGCTATCGAGCGGTTTCTTGCGCTTCTTCGAAGAATTCAATTATGCGCGGCTCGGTATTTCGTGCAGGCTTCAGAACGAAGTGTGCGAGATGGGCGGCGTCGGCCCGGCTCCGAATGGCGGGTACTATCTGGTGCAGGGGCGCGGTCTGCCTCGCATCGACGTCATCGGGAACGCTCGGCGAGTAGATTGGCCACGCCTCGTGCAGCAGCTCATCGCGGCGACGGAGTCGGGTGGGCCCGTCGTCGATTGACTCGTCTGGATCCCGTTCTTCGACGGGACGACGTAAAGAGCGCACTCTTTACGTCGCTTTGAAAGCGGTGCATCGAAAGGTTTAATCTGCGCAGGTTGCCTGTGCCGGATAGGACGATTGAGGAGTTCCGATGTTTCGGATGGCGGTCATCAAAATCCTTGCCGTTTCGCTCGCGCTCTCGGCATGCGTCACGATCAATGTCTACTTCCCGGCCGCAGCGGCTGAGAAGGCGGCCGATCGCATCATCGAGGACGTATGGGGTCCTCAGTCGTCGCGCAAACCCCAGTCCAACGAGACGGATCAGTCCAAGGAGTCGGGAGCGCAGGGCACTTGGGAGTTTCAACCGCGTGCCAAGCGCGTGATGATGGCTGCCGCGACAGCTGTGCTCGATACGCTGATCCCGCCGGCGCATGCGCAAGCGGACTTGAACGTCTCGACGCCCGCCATTCGTCAGCTGACGCAGTCGATGGAAGCGCGTCATGCGCAGCTCAAGAAGTTCTACGACTCCGGTGCGATCGGTTTCACTCAGGACGGGCTCATCGAAGTGCGCGATCAGAACCTCATTCCGTTGCCCGAGCGCAATGCCGCTCGGAAGCTCGTGGCGGAAGAGAATGCGGATCGGGTGAATCTGTATCGCGAGATCGCGACCGCGAACAATCATCCTGAATGGGAAGCCGACATTCGCAGTACGTTTGCGGAGCGCTGGATCAGCAAGGCGTCCGCAGGCTGGTATTACCAGGACGCGAAGGGTAACTGGCAGCGGAAGTAGGGTTGGAGACGAGGTGATTAGTGATCGGTGGTTAGTAAGACAGCAATGAACCGAGCCAACCACCTATCAAAATTAGCCACCAACCACTTCTAGTGACGAGCCTCTTCCAAAAAAAAGCCCCGCGTTGCGGGGCTTTTCGTTTCCGGACCGGCGACTTCTTCGAGTTGTTTGGGCGCGCCGATCGAATCAGGAAACGTCGCTGTGTCGCTCTAACTCCTCTTACCTCACTAGCCTGCGGCCGACCAAGGACGTCAGTTCGCCACCTCCTTAGGCTTTGTTCTCTCCCTACGAGGTCACTCCCCTAGCGGTGCCATCCCCGCTTTCTCTGCCACTCTCGCGCTGAACACCAATCGGGCGTCTTCCGCGATTGCATACAAGGTGAGCAAGTCGCGTGCCTGTCGTGCGCACACCGCAGCAGGTTCAAGCATTTACGACGCTTGTAGGTTTCGTGCCACGAACGCGCACGTTCTCCTCTGTAAAGGGATTCGACAGCAAGAGTGAGAAGAGACTCTCGCCAAGCACGCCAAGCCCGCAAAGGAAGATGAGGGATCGTTCATTCTGAGCTTTGACTCCTCTTCTGATCTCCGCGTCTTTGCGTCTCTGCGAGATCATTTCTTCCGGGTGCCGTGCGGCCATGTGGAGACTAACTCTCGTGGAGACGCAGAGACGCGGAGGTAAGAAATCAAGAATCGATCATTCTTCCTTTGCGGGGCTTGGCGTGCTTGGCGAGCAATCTTCTTCTTCGAATCTTAGTACCGCGGGAGCTCCAGCGTGACCATGACCCCTGTCAGATCAGGTGCGTTCTCGGCTCGCACAGTGCCGCCGTGGAAGTCCGCGATGAGTCGCACGATGTAAAGGCCGAGGCCGAGATGCGGTTTGCCTTCGGCGCCGTTGCGTCCGCTCACGAGCGATTCGAACAATCGATCGTCGAGTCCTGGCGGGAGCAGCGGACCTTCGTTGCGCACGCTCAAGCGACACGAGCGAGGATCGCCGGTCAACGCAATCGTGATCGTCGCGTCCTTGGGCGTGAAATCGATGGCGTTGTCCATCAGCTTGTCGAGCAGCTGTGCAATCAGCTCCGGCGAGCCGATCACATGGCACGTGTCGAGCTCGATCGCATCCGCGATGCGGTGGTCCGAGAACGTTTGTCGATACGCGAGCGCCATGTTGCGCACGAGCTCGGCGAGATCGAAGCGCACGCGCTCGGTGTGCTCGATGCTCTGCTCGACTCGCGTCGCTTCGCTCAGCGCGGTGAGTATGCCGTGCATGCGAGCGGAGCCTTGTCGCGCGCGTACGAGGTAGGCCTGCGAGCTCGCCGGCAGCTCGCCTTCGGAAGCGAGATTATCGAGCGACGAGCTCACGATCGTGAGCGGCGTGCGCAGCTCGTGCGAGAGCTTCGTACCGAGTGTTTGCAAGTAGCTCGTGTATTCCTTCAATCGATTCAGCAGCGTTGCGTAGCTGCGAGCCAATGCACCGAGCTCATCGTGCGCCTTCGTGTCGGGAATGCTCGTCTCGATGCGTCCTTCGGGCGTGAGCGCGGTTGAGGCGGCGCGGCTCAACCGACGAATGCGGTGTGACAGTCGCGCGGCAAACAGCAGCATCACCACGACCGTGAACAGCGTCGCCAAGAGTGTGAGATTCAGCAGGCGAGTGAGCGCGACCTCGCGAACCAGCGCAAGTCGCTCGCCTGGTTGCTCCAGGATGAGCGCCCCGAACGCAATCTCGTCTAGCTGTATCGGCACCGCTGCGCGAATCAGTGAAGGCTCGCCGGCCGCTTGCTCGAACCACACGGCCGTCCGGCTGCCTTCGCGTGCCTCATCCACGGGCGATCCCCACATGCCGTAGGGCAGTCCATACGGTCGAACAGGCGCTTCGTAGCTCGCGAAAACACCTCGGTAGACGGAACGAGCGAAACCATCTTGATCGCGGTGCAGGCCGACATACTGAGCGTCGGCAGAGACGCTGATGGAGCCAGCGCGCGCAAGCAGCCATCCATGCACGTCGACGACAGAAACGCGTGTGCCTTCCGGCGCATAGCGCTCCAGCCGACTCTTCAAAAGCTCGGAACCGGTGTGAACAGCGCCCATGGGTCTACTGGCGACAGTCTTGTGCTGCGAGTCGAGCGCGTAGACACCCAACTGCGTTCCGATCATGTTGACCGGCGCTCGAAGCTCGATCGCATAGCCCGTGCCGGTCTCTCTCCAGATGCCGCTGACATAGCGCACTTCGTCGTTGCTCGGAGTCCACGGCATGCCGAGATCCGCCGATCGCACGATGAGCGGACCGGGAGCGACCGCGCTCACCGACCAGGCGCGCTCACGCCCGAACTCATCTCGCATCAAGATGATGAGTCGATCTGAGGACGGCTTCTGTGCAAACTCTGCGTGCGAAGGGATCTCATAGTTGATGTCCGTTCGTGCGACTTCCGCGTAGAGATGCATGGAGCGTCCGTGCACACCGAGCCGCAGCTTGAGCGCGCGCTCAGAATCGTCCGCGCTGAAACCTGGAACGTGTTTCGCGGGTTCCGGCCACTCATCGGGAAAGCCGTCGATCAATGGCGTCGTCGGCAGAAGCGGGGCGAAAAGATCGCCGCGTGCAGGATCGAAGTCGGTCGACAAGTCGCGCACACGGTAGAGCAGCTCTGGCTCGCTCGCGACGACGCGACTCAAGACGTCCGCAGTCGTGAGCACCGCAGATTCCTGTCCGCGACGAAGCGTGCTCTCCATCTCGTTCGCATAACGCCACCCCGCCCATGGCAAGACGAGCGTGAGCAAGCTGAGGAGGAGGAGCTTGGAGCGGAGGGACATTCAGTTCTTGGGCGATTGGGTCGCTGGGTACTGGGTTCTGGCCAGAGAAGAGCTGCCATCACCTGACCATCGACTATTGGCTTCGGATGACCTTTCTCGGATCTTGTCTGGCCAGCAGCCCAGTACCCGATACCCGACGACCCTTCTTAGGTTTCCTTCCACCGATACCCCATCCCGTACATGGTCTCGACATTGTCGAAGGCCGGATCGATTGCTTGGAACTTGCGGCGGATACGTTTGACGTGAGAGGTGATCGTATTGTCATCGAGCACGACGTTGGCAGCATCCATGAGTTGTTGCCTGTTCTTCACATGACCGGGATTCTTCGCGAGCGCGTGCACGATCCAGAACTCAGTGAGGGTGAGACCGAGTGCCTTGTCGCGCCATGTAGCGTTGAGTCTCGCGGCGTCGATCACGAGATCTCCGCGCGTGATGAGTTGATCGCGATTCGAAGGCTGCGTGAGCGCATCGATGCGTCTGAACAGCGCACTGACGCGTGCGACCAAATGCGCAAGACTGATGTCCTTGGTGAGATAGTCATCCGCGCCGAGCCGCAGGCCCGATACTGCGTCGAGCTCGCTGTCGCGGGCGGTGAGAAAAATGATCGGCAGCTCTGCGGACATCGCTCGTAGCTCGCGACAGAGCTCGAAACCTCCTTCCGGCTCCTCGCGCAGTCCCACATCGATGACAGCGAGATCCGGTAGGCGCGCACGAAACGCCTCCAGCGCTTCCTTGCGGGACCCATATGCTCGCACGGCATATCCGTGTCGTTGAAACGCCGCGGTGTAGTTATCCCGAAGCGCAGGCTCGTCTTCGACGATGGCAATGAGTTTTTTCATAACGTGCGTCGCTGCTCGAACGAGCACAGTGTAGCGCCGCTCCGCTCAGCACGCGCGGGCTGCCATCATTCATCACAATTGATGCGGTGATGGAGGTGACACAAGTGATGTAAGTGATGGAGGTCAGAAAGACGGGCTTCGCTTCCTGCCTACGTCACTTCCATCACTTACATCACCTCCATCGCTTACCCTCAGAACGCATTGATCCCCGTCAAAGCCCTGCCTACCGTCAGCTGGTGCACAGTCTCCGTGCCTTCATAAGTGATGACGCTTTCGAGATTGAGTGCGTGGCGGATGGGGACGTACTCGACACTGATGCCTGCGCCGCCGAGCAGATCGCGCGCATCGCGTGCGATCTCGATGGCGGAGCGCGTGTTGTTCCACTTGGCGAGGGACACTTGCGTCGGCGAGAGTCGGCCGGCGTCCTTCAAACGCCCGAGCTGTAACGAAAGCAATTGTGCGCTCGTGATCTTACGTGCCATCTCGGCGAGTCGAATTTGTACGGATTGAGTCGCCGCGAGCGGCTTGCCGAACAACGTTCGCGTCTTCGTGTACTCGATCGCTTGCGCAAGACACGCTTGCGCCGCGCCAATCACGCCCCAGCTGATTCCATAGCGAGCTTGCGTGAGGCACGACAGTGGGCCTTTGAGGCCGACGACGCCCGGCAGCGCATTCGCTTCCGGGACGACGACGTTGTCGAAGAACAAGCTCGATGTGACTGATGCGCGCAAGCTCATCTTGTGCTTGATCAGCTCTGCCGAGAAACCCTTGCAGTTCTTCTCGACGAGGAAGCCGCGAATGCCATCGTCCGTTTGCGCCCACACGACCGCGAGATCTGCGATCGAGCCGTTCGTGATCCACATCTTCGCGCCGTTGAGTACCCAATCGGAGCCCTTACGACGCGCATGCGTCTTCATGTTGGCCGGATCGGATCCGCCGTGAGGCTCGGTGAGACCGAAACACGCGATCACCTCGCCTTGCGCCATCTTCGGCAACCAATGTTGTTTCTGCTCTTCGGTTCCGTAGGCGTAGATCGGAAACATGCACAAGCTCGATTGCACGGACACGAAGCTTCGCAATCCCGAGTCGCCGCGCTCGAGCTCCTGGCAGATGAGCCCATAGCTCACGGAATTCAGCCCCGCGCACCCGTAGCCTTCGATCGAGGAGCCGAGCACACCGAGTTGCGCAAGTGCAGGTACGAGCTCTCGCGGAAAGCGCTCGTGCTCGAAGCACTCTGAGATGATCGGGAGCACTTGCTCGTCGACGAATTTGCCTACCGAATCTTGAACAAGTCGCTCTTCTTCGCTCAGCGAGGCATGAATGGAGTAAAGATCGAGCGGATCGAGCTCGCGTGCGCTGCTCGTGCTCGTGTTGGGTATATGCGCCATGACGGTCTCCTGGACGAAGCGCATGATACCGCCGCGCGTTTACGGGCGTGCGATCGAGCTAACACGGTATGCAATCCCCGCCTTGTACGTGTCAGCGCCCGCGAGTAGCGTATGGAAAACTCGAATAGTTCCTTGGGGTGGGCGATGAAAACAGTCGATCAATGGCTGAGCGAATACGGCGAGAGCCATCAGAACCCAGCGAACAAGACGCTGCATTGGATCTGTGTGCCGATCATCGTGGTGAGCTTGATCGGACTTTTGTGGTCGCTGCCGGTGCCGGAGTGGATGAGGGATCTATCACCGCTCGCGAACTGGGGTACGCTCGTCCTCGCGCTGGCGGTGCTGTATTACCTGCGCATGTCGCGCTCTCTTGCGGTCGGGATGCTCGCCTTCGTCATCGTCGTGACGCTGTGCATATTGGGATTGCAAAATCTCCCCTGGTCGCTATGGGCAGTTTGCCTGACGCTGTTCGTGATCGCTTGGATCGGTCAATTCATCGGCCATCATTACGAGGGAAAACGACCGTCATTCTTCAAGGACCTGCAGTTCTTGATGATTGGCCCGCTCTGGCTCCTGAGCTTCGTTTACCGAAAGCTGCGTATTCCTTATTGACGGGCCTAGTTCGCGAGCTTGGCATTGTCGATGCGCCAAACCCCGAAACCGCGCGTTGATATGTCGTTCCCCTGCGACTCCCATCGCGATTTTCAGCAGTGCGGACGCGACATCTGTCACAAGGGAATGCATACGAAGCTACAATTCAGTCGATATTCAGCGCACGGCTTCGAGGCTGGCGCGTAGGAATTCGTGATCGGCAGGAGCACAGGAGATTTCGAACTATGCAGAATCCATTCGTCAGATTGCTGAGCGTCGGCACGCTCGTGGTCTTCTCAGCGGTCGCGTGCACGACCGTCAATCCCTATACGCGTGAAACACAAACCAGCAAAGCCGTGAAGGGTGCAGGCATCGGTGCCGCAGCAGGCGCCGTGGCGGGCCTTTTGACGAAGGGCGATAAGCTCGAGAACGCGTTGATCGGCGCTGGCGTCGGTGCGCTCGCGGGCGGCGGTGTTGGTTATTACATGGACGTGCAGGAAGCGAAGCTGCGTCAGCGTCTCGAAGGCACGGGCGTGAGCGTCACGCGCGTCGGCGACAACATCACGCTCAACATGCCGAGCAGCATCACGTTTGCACTGAACAGCGCGGACCTGAATTCTCAGTTCTTCAGTGCGCTCGAGGGTGTAGGCGTCGTGCTCAAGGAGTACAACAAGACCGTCATCGAAGTCGCCGGTCATACCGACAGCTCCGGGAGCGATTCATACAACATGCAGCTCTCGCAACGACGTGCTCAGGCCGTCGCGAACTATCTTGCGAGTCAGGGCGTGAAGAACGAACGCTTGATCACGGTGGGTGCAGGCGAAGCACATCCGATCGCGTCGAACGACACGGAGCAGGGCCGCTCTGCGAACCGTCGCGTGGAGCTCACGATCGTTCCGGTGACGAAGGGGTAGGTCGGATTTCAATCCGACTCGCGATCGACGAGGTCGGAAAGAATTCCGACCTACGAAAAAGGCCGGCATTGCCGGCCTTTTTTTGCGACCCGCGAATCACGAGTCACGAACGACTTACGCTGGCTCCGCGATGAGCCCTCGCAGCTTCTTGATCGCATTCGCCTCGATCTGACGAATGCGCTCAGCAGAGACCCCGTAGCGATCCGCAAGTTCATGCAACGTCGCCTTCTGATCAGTCATCCAGCGGCTCTGCAAGATGTTACGGCTGCGATCGTCGAGCGTCTCGAGCGCTTGCGAAAGACGCTCCGCCGTATCCTCGTCCCACTGCTCGCGCTCCACGGCAACCGAAGGATCGGCCTCCGGATGTGGCAGATAAGTGGACGGCGAATACGATGACTCTTCCTCGTCCGAATCCGGCGCCGGGTCGAACGACAGATCGCGAGAGCTCAGGCGCTGCTCCATGTCCGTCACTTCCGCGGGCGTCACGCCGAGATCCCCCGCAATCGCGAGAGTCTCGCTTTCCGTAAGCCAGCCGAGATTCTTCTTGAATCGTCGGAGATTGAAAAACAGCTTGCGCTGCGCCTTCGTCGTGGCGATCTTCACGAGCCGCCAGTTGCGCAACACGTATTCATGGATTTCGGCGCGAATCCAGTGGACCGCGAACGAAACCAAACGCACGCCGACATCAGGATCGAAGCGCTTGACCGCCTTCATCAATCCAACATTGCCTTCCTGAATCAGATCGCCGACCGGAAGGCCATAGCCTGTGTACCCGCGGGCGATGTGAACCACGAAGCGAAGATGAGAGAGCACGAGTTCACGTGCCGCTTCCAAATCGCCGTCGTCGCGAAAGCGACGCGCGAGCGAAGTCTCTTCTTCACGCGCGAGCACGGGAATGCGGGACACACGTTCAACATACGCATCGAGGCTACCGACGGGACCGGCAAAGGCCAGATCGGTGCTCGAACGCACGAGCGCAGTAGTAGCCGTCGTCATTTTTAACCTGTCCTCCTGGGTGGGCCGACCTTCCGGCCCAAGTTGGGCAAATCTTAGCAGTCGGTTCTTTGGAGTGCTAACGCCCGCAAAAGTTCCGCGATGTGCCGGGCATTCGAGGGCGCCAGCCAACGCGCAAGGCTTTGTTTTTGAATGCATCCGCGGGGGAAAGGTTCCCCTGCGGGAGCTACGTCGGCTCGATATCCCGCAGGTGCCGGGTGGATGACAGGAAGGAGCCCAGCCAGCCGAGTGCCGCCCCGGTTAAGAGCAGTCTGAGGGTGGTCGAAAAGTCTAGAGACGCCATCTCGAAGCTGCTGCCGTAGAGGACCGCGAGGCGCCCTACGGGTTCGCGAAGCGCTGCGACAATGACTGCTGTGATCACCCAGGCCAGGAGCGCCCCGCCCATGCCATACCAGACGCCGTTGTAGAGAAATGGACGACGCACGAAGGCATCGCTGCCGCCGACCAGCTTCGTGACTTCGATTTCGGCGCGCCGATTTTGGATGTCGAGCCGGATCGTATTCCCAACGATCACGAGAACGCCGAGTGCGAGCACCGCGGTCGCGATGATCACGGCCCGGCCGATCGCCGCGAGGATCGCGTTCAGCCGATCGACCCAACCTGTGTCGAGCTGCACGATATCGACCGAAGGCAGCTCGCGGATCGACGCGGCCAAGCTCGCGAGGTTCTCGGCGGAGGCATAGTCTGCCGCGGGCCGCACGATCAGTGCATGTGGCAGAGGGTTGTGCTCCAGGGCATCGATCGCCTCTCCGAATCCTGATTCGCGCTTGAACTCTTTCAACCCCTCGTCCGCTACGATGAGCTCGACCTCGGCGACGTCGCGGCGTTGGCCGATGCGATCCGCGATCTGTTTGGCTTCGCTGGGGGAGGTGGGGCGCTTCAGGAACACCGAGATATCGAGCGCGCGATTCCAATCGCCGGTCGCGCGCTGCGCGTTCGAAACGAGCACGTGCAGGCACGTCGGCAAGGCAAGCGCGATGCCGATCACGAGCATCGTGAGGAAGGTCGAGAACTTGTGCTGCGACAGTCGTCCGAGCGAACCGACGAGCGTTTGTAGATGCCGTGTGAGCCACGCGCTCATGACGGGTCTTCCTCTTCGCGTGCCAGAAGTTTGCGGGGATCGAGCAGGGGAGCGCTCTCTGGCTCGGCTGCGGCGATGGAATCGACGATGCGACCCCCTTCGAGTCGCACGCGTCGCACAGGGAAATGCTCGAGCAGATATAAATCGTGGCTCGCAACGAGCACGGTCACGCCGACCTCATTGAAGCGCTTGAAGATGTCCATCACCTCGAGCGACAGATCGGGGTCGAGATTCCCAGTCGGCTCATCCGCGATCAGAAGCGGTGGTTTGCTTACGACCGCACGCGCGATGCCGACGCGTTGCTGTTCGCCGGTCGACAGCTCGAGCGGCGCGCTTTGCTCGCGGCCGAGCAAACCCACCTGATCGAGCGCCGCACGCACGCGCTTACCAATCTCCTTCGTTCCGACACCCGCGATGATCAAGGGCAGGGCGACATTGTCGAAGATCGTTCGGTCATGCAGCAGCTTGTGGTCTTGGAAGACCATGCCGATCTGTCTGCGAAACGCCGGAATTTTCGAGCGCGATACCCCCGACACATTCTGCCCATTCACGATCAGCTGACCGCGGCTCGGCCGCTCGATCAGCGCGATCAGCTTGAGCAGGCTCGACTTGCCGGCGCCGGAGTGCCCCGTGATGAAGACGATCTCGCCGCTTGCGATCTCGAGCGACAAGTCGCTCAACGCTTCGCGACCGTTGGGATATCGTTTGTGGACGTGATCGAAGAGGATCATGCGGACTTAAGCTGCTGGCTAATTGGCCACTGGCATCTGGCCAGAAGCGTACGCGTTACTGACGTTCGTCGTATAGACATCGCGGTCAGTTCGTGCCGACTCAGCTGCATTTCTTAGTCGCGCTCGCGCGCGATTTCTCCGATGCAAATTTGTTCCGGAGGGCCTCGCCTTCGCGAGGGTGACGAAGAAGGAAGAAGCGCTCATTATTGCGTCGCTCCTCGCAAACGCGAGGATCCATCCCACTCATAACTCCAAACATGTCTGTTCTGGCCATATGCCAGTGGCCAGTTGGCCAGTGGCCTAGGAGCTAGGCTCCGTCTTGAGCAACGCATCCACGAACGCTTCGGCTTCGAATTCTTGGAAATCTTCGGCGCTCTCGCCAATGCCGATGAAGCGGATCGGTAGTTCGAGCTCGCTTGCGATCGCGAACACGATGCCGCCCTTCGCCGTGCCATCGAGTTTCGTGAGAACGATGCCTGTGACCCCGAGCGCTTCGTTGAACAGGCGCGCTTGCTGAAGTGCGTTCTGTCCCTGACTCGCATCGAGCACGAGAAGGATCTCGTGAGGTGCGCTCGCATCCAACCGACTCATCACGCGCTTCACTTTCTTCAGCTCGTCCATCAAGTTCGATTGCGTGTGCAACCGTCCTGCAGTATCCGCGATCATCACATCGATGCCGCGCGCCTTGGCCGCTTGCAGAGCATCGAACACGACCGCGGCCGGATCCGCACCGGTTGCTTGCGCGATGACCGGCACATCGTTGCGTTGGCCCCAGATCTGCAATTGCTCGACGGCGGCAGCTCGGAAAGTATCGCCAGCCGCGAGCATCACTTTCATCCCATGCAGCTTCATTTGACGAGCGAGTTTTCCGATCGTCGTCGTCTTTCCGGCTCCGTTGACGCCTACGACCAGGATCGCAAAAGGCGCAGCATCTCCATCGATGACGAGCGCTCGCTCGACAGGTGCAAGCACTTCCACGAGCGAGCTGCGTAACGCGCCGAGCAGCGCTTTGAGGTCGGCGAGCTCCTTGCGCGCCACCTTCTTGCGAAGCCCGCCCAAGATCCGTTCTGTGGTTTCGACTCCGACGTCTGCGGTGATGAGGCGCGTCTCGAGCTCATCGAGCACCGTGTCATCGATCTTTCCGCCCGGGATGAGGTTCGCGAGATCGTAGGTCAGCCACGAATCGCCCTTGTTGAGCTGGGCGCGCAGCCGCTTGAACCACCCTTGCTTCTCAGCGAGACCTTGAGCCTGCGCTTGAGCCTCAGCGGTCGGTTCCTGTTCTGGGGCGGCAGGAGCGTCTTTGTCTTTTGATCTAAATCTGAAACCGAACATCTAGAGTGTTCCGAATGGCATGCGTGGATTCTAAAGGAATGGCGCGCTCGCTCGCTCGATCCTCGCGGGTATGATGGGAAGATGCCCCGCGCGGTATCGAAAAAAAACTCGCAATCAGGCGCGCCAAACCGCCTACGCATCGTCGGCGGGCGATGGCGAGGCAGTCGCATCGAGTTTCCGGCGATCGCTGCGATTCGCCCGACGCCAGACCGCGTGCGCGAGACTTTGTTCAACTGGCTGCAGCACGACATCGTCGGCACGCGATGCCTCGATTTGTTTGCGGGAAGCGGTGCGCTGGGGCTCGAGGCGTTGTCCCGAGGCGCGGCGCACGTCACGTTCGTCGATCGCGAGCCGCGCATCGGAAAACATCTTGCTGCGACCCTCGAGCGCTTGCGTGCCGCCAATGCGGAGGTCGTCGTGAGTGATGCGCTCAGCTACCTCGAGCAGGCGCGTAGCAAGTTCGACATCGTGTTCTTGGATCCGCCGTTTTCCATGGAGGTGCTACCTCAGGTTCTGCGCTCGTTAACGGAGGGTTGGGTCGCTGCAGGTGCTTTCGTCTATGTGGAATGCTCGGCAGATGCGCCGCTCGTTGAGCTGCCGAAGGGCTGGTCTGTCCATCGAAGCAAGCGGGCAGGGCAGGTCGGCTATCATCTACTGAGGGCGGCCGACCAGGCCGGGGAGGCTTCATGACAGGCGCGATGTATCCGGGCACATTCGATCCGATGACGAACGGTCATCACGACCTCGTGCGACGCGCTGCTGCGATCTTCGATCGTGTCGTCGTCGCGGTCGCGGCTAATCCTGGCAAGGCGCCACTATTTTCGCTGGACGAACGAGTCGAGCTCGCCCGAGAGGTGCTCGCCGACATCCCGAACGTCGAGATCACCGGCTACACCGGGCTCACTGTGGATTTCGCGCTTCAGCATCAACTGCGTGTCATCGTGCGCGGCTTGCGTGCGGTATCCGATTTCGAGTTCGAGTTTCAGCTCGCGACGATGAGCCGCCACCTCTCGGATCAAGTCGATTACGTGTTCATGACGCCCACCGAGCAGTTCAACTTCATCTCGTCCACGCTCGTGCGCGAAATCGCGAGCCTCGGTGGCAACGTCTCGCAATTCGTTCACCCCTCAGTGGAAGCCGCTTTGCAGCGCGCGTGGGCTAAGCGCCGCTCTGGCGCCTGAGCAGGCGCGGCTACTGGCCAACTGGCCACTGGCTATCGGCCAGTCCGAAATCCAAGCAGCGAAATTCCTTCAGAGCCGCTGGCCAGTTTGCCAGTGGCCAGTTGACCAGTGGCCGCAACTAACGCTGACACGCCGGACAAAAATACGTCGAGCGTTGCCCCTGTACGAGGTGCTTGATGGGCGTTCGGCACTCGAGGCACGGCTCGTCCGATCGCTCGTACACGAACAGCTTCTGCCGAAAATACCCGGGCATTCCGTCTGGGCTGATGTAGTCGCGCAAGGTCGTGCCGCCCGCGCGGATCGCATCGGTGAGCACCTCTTTGATCGCTTTGACGAGCGCTGCGATCTCATCGCGCTTCACACGACCTGCTGCTCGGCGCGGGCGAACGTGCGCACGGAAGAGCGCCTCGCTCGCGTAGATATTCCCGACGCCGACGACGACCTGGCTATTCATGAGCGCCTGTTTGATCGAGACACGCCGCCCCCTGAGCGCTCTTGCCAGATAATCGGCGTTGAATTCGTCGCTCAGCGGCTCGGGCGCGAGTGTCGCGAGCAGCGGATGCTCGAGCGGATCGTCGGTCGTCCACACGATGCTGCCGAAACGCCGCGGATCGTTGAAGCGCACGCAGGTTCCTGTATCGAGCACGAGATCCACATGATCGTGTACGAGCGGAGGCGTCCTTGCGGGCAGCAGGCGAAGGCTGCCGGACATGCCGAGATGCAGGATGATCGAGCCGCGCTCGAGCTCGAAGACCAGATACTTGGCGCGCCGACGTAAATCCTGGATGGATTGGCCCGCCACCGTGCTCGCGAACGAGCGCGGGATTCGCCAGCGCAGACGCGGCTCCCGCACGACCGCTTGCTCGATCGTACGATTCACCACGGCAGGAGCAATGCCGCGCCGGGTCGTCTCCACTTCGGGTAATTCAGGCATGGGGATGAAATGTAACGAAGGAGCCCCATCAAGGGGCAAGGCCACTCTTCCTCATCGGTTTGCGACGCACGTCACGAAGCGCTGGAACAGTGAGCGACCTGCAGGACTCTATGTGTAGAGAGCAGGGAATCGCTCATTTGTGTGCCCGAGGGGTGTCCGTTATAGTCGCCCCGTTTGGTCATTTTCCCTAATCTGTTTGCTCAACGTCGCGTTGCAAGGCTGTCGCTGTGAATCTCGATTTTCTATATGGTTTTCTGAATCTTAGCTTCTGGGGTTACGCGCTGATCACCTTCCTGATGGTGCAGTTCACCTTCATGGGAGTGACCCTATACCTGCACCGTGACGCAGCTCATCGAAGCCTCGATCTGCATCCCGCACTCCGTCATATCTTTCGCTTCTGGCTCTGGATGAGCTCGGGCATCGTGACCCGTGAATGGGTGGCCGTGCACCGCAAGCACCATGCTCGTTGCGAAACGCCTGAGGATCCGCACAGCCCCGTGATCTTCGGCTTGAAGAAAGTACTGCTCGAAGGTGCAGAGCTGTATCAGGTCGTCGCTCGCAATCCCGAGGTGCAGGAGAAATTCGGCCGCGGCACGCCGAACGACTGGATGGAGCGCAACGTCTACGCGAAGCACCGCAATCTCGGCATCGTGCTGATGGTCGTCACCGATCTGGTGCTGTTCGGCATTCCCGGCATCACGATGATCGCGATCCAGATGCTCGCTATTCCCGTGATGGCTGCGGGCGTGATCAACGGCTTGGGTCATCACACCGGTTATCGTAATTTCGAGTGCCCCGATGCGGCGAGGAACATCGTTCCGTGGGGCCTGATCGTTGGCGGCGAGGAGCTGCACAACAACCATCACGCCTTCCCAAGCTCTGCGAAGTTCTCGATTCGCAAGTGGGAATTCGACATGGGCTGGCTCTACATCCGTATCTTCCAGGCGTTGGGTCTCGCGAAGGTCATCCGTGTGGCACCTGCTCCGGCGATCGTTCCGACGCGCAAGCACATCGATCTGGAAACGGTGCGCGCGGTCATCGTCAATCGCATGCATGTCCTGCGCGCCTATACGAAGACGGTCATGATTCCGGTCTTCAAACAGGAGTTGCAAAATGCGAGCGGCAACATCAGCCGTCGCGTGAAGAAGCTGCTCGTGCGCGAGCCCGTGCTGCTCGACAATCAAGCCAAATCCAAGCTTCGCGAAGTGTTGGCGAACAATCAGGCTCTGCACACGGTGCACGAGTTCCGCGAGCGCCTGAGCGTGCTTTGGAGCGGCGCGAACATGAGCAACGATAAGCTGTTGCAGCACCTGAAGGAATGGATTGCGCAAGCCGAGGCGAGCGGTATCAAGGCGCTGCAAGACTTCGCAGCGAGCCTCCGAAGCTACGCCTTGCAGGCGCAGCCGGCCTGAGTCGGCCTGTAGATCGTACGCTGTAGCTAGAAAACGAAAGCCCGCCGAAAGGCGGGCTTTTTCGTTATCGGCTCGTTTCCTGACCCTCACCCGCCGCTTCGCTCGCGGCCTCTCCCAGCGGGAGAGGCGTACGTGGGTTCTCCAAGTGCGCTCTCAGGAAGCAAGCTCGCTTCAGTCCTCGGAGCACGAGTTCTCTCTGCGGTAGCAAGTCTCCCTCTCCCTCGAGGGGGAGAGGGAGGAAAAGACGAGGCAAAAAAAACCCGCCTTTCGGCGGGTTCTTCAGATCACTTGATCTTCGCTTCCTTGTACGTGACGTGCTTGCGTACTTTAGGATCGAACTTCTTCACTTCCATCTTATCGGGATGGAGGCGCTTGTTCTTGGTGGTCGTGTAGTAGTGGCCGGTGCCGGCGCTCGAAACGAGCTTGATCTTCTCGCGCATGATGCCTCCTTACACTTCCACGCCTTCGGCGCGAAGGTCGGCTACGACTTGATCGATGCCGCGCTTTTCGATCGTGCGCAGACCGCGCGTGGAGACGCGCAGGCTCACGAAGCGGCGTTCGCTCTCCAGCCAGAAACGGTGTACGTGCAGGTTCGGCAAGAACCGACGGCGACGCTTGTTGTTCGCGTGCGAAACGCGATTCCCGGTGACCGGACGCTTGCCGGTGACTTGACACACTCTGGACATGACGGGTTCCTCAAGGGTTCGGCCCGGCCTGGATGCGGCTTGGGGGCCGAAAAACGAGTCGCGCTTTATACCAGCGCTGGGGCCGGATAGGAAGGGCCCCGGCTGCAAGGCGAACGGTGAACAGCGAACGGCGAACGGTGCTGGAGGCCGGAGCGCGCTTAGTTTCTCGCGCAGCCACCCTTCCCAGGGCCTCCGCGGAAGGCTTTCGGGTCACCGAGGTTGGGCAGCTCACCTTTCGCCGTTCGCCGGTTACCGTTCGCCCTACAAGAGTCCCCTTTCCGCAAAGGACTCACATACGCCATCACCTACGACCAGGTGATCCAATACGCGGATGTCGACCAGCGCCAGAGCCTCTTTCAAGCGCCGAGTGATGAGCTCGTCTGCCTGGCTCGGCTCGGCGAGACCGGAAGGGTGATTGTGCGCGAGGATGAGCGCCGCGGCATTGCGCGCCAGCGCCTGCTTCACGACCTCTCGAGGATGAACGCTCGCGCCGTCGATTGTCCCCCTAAAGAGCTCTTCGAAAGCGATCACTCGATGCCGATTATCGAGGTACACACAGCAGAACACCTCATGGGGCAGGTCCCGCAGCCGTGCGCGCAGAAATTCGCGGGTGGCTCGGGGGTTGCCCAACGCGGGTCCGACCATCATCAGCTGCTGATAGTGGCGCCGGGTAAGCTCGAGCGCGGCCTGCAGAATGGAGTATCCAGCTGCACCCATTCCGCGCCGCCGGCAAATACGATCTCGCTCGGCCGTGAGCAGGCTTCGTAGGGATCCGAACTCCACGAGGAGGCCTCGCGCCATGTCGAGCGCACTTTGACCCCTTGTGCCCGTGCGCAGCAGGATGGCCAGCAGTTCGGCCTCGCTCAGAGCGGTCGGGCCAAGTTGCAGCAGTTTTTCTCGCGGCCGTTCGCTTTCTGGCCAGTCCCGAATGGACATACCTGTCCTCGAAGTTCCTGATGGCGGTCATTCTGACGTCCGGATTCCAGCAGATGCCGCGCATTCCAGGGCGTTTGTCTCAAAATGCGCGCTTTGCCGCAGCATTCGCCATGCCTAACTGGAATGCGAGTATGCGACTCATCGTTTGCCCGTCCTTGACGTCGCGACCATAATTCCTTGCATGAGTTTGCAACCCCGCAAGATCATTCTCGGCGTCACCGGCGGGATCGCGGCTTACAAGAGCCCAGATCTCGTTCGGCGTTTGATCGAGCACGGCGGCGACGTTCAGGTGGTGATGTCGCGCGGCGCTCAACAGTTCGTCACGGCGTTCACCTTCCAAGCCGTGTCAGGCAAGCCCGTGCGCACGGATCTGTGGGATGAGGCAGCCGAAGCTGCGATGGGTCACATCGAGCTTGCGCGCTGGGCCGATGAAATCATCATTGCGCCGGCGACCGCCGAGTTCTTGGCTCGCCTCGCACACGGGTTTGCGGACGATCTGCTCACGACGCTCTGTCTTGCGACGACTTCGCAGATCACGCTCGCCCCTGCAATGAACCATCAGATGTGGACGAACGCAGCGACTCAGGCGAATGTCCGGCTACTGCGCGAGCGCGGCGTTCGCTTCATTGGGCCGGATTCGGGCGAGCAAGCCTGTGGGGAAGTTGGTGTCGGACGCATGGTCGAACCAACGCGCATCGCCGATGAGATCTTCACGGTTCGGGGCGGCGCAGGCCTGCTGCATGGTTTGAAGGTGGTGGTGACCGCAGGACCCACACGCGAGCGCATCGATCCTGTCCGTTTCATCAGCAATCGCAGCTCCGGCAAGATGGGTTACGCAGTTGCGCAAGCTGCTCGCGAACAAGGCGCCGAGGTCGTGCTCGTTAGCGGCCCGGTGCAGATCTGCACACCAACCGGCATCGAGCGCATCGACGTCGAAAGCGCAGAGCAGATGCTCGGCGCGGTAGAACATCACATTCGTGATGCGGACATCTTCATCGCGGCGGCCGCGGTGTCGGACTACCGATGCAGCGAAGTCGCGAGCGAGAAGATCAAGAAGACGAGCGATGTGTTGTCGTTGTCGTTGTCGCGCGCTCCCGATGTGCTCGCCACGATCGGGCGCAGTGAGTCGCCACCGTTCTTGGTTGGCTTTGCGGCGGAGACGGAGAACGTCGAGCGCAATGCACTCGCCAAGCTTGCCGGGAAGAATCTCGATATGATCGCGGCGAACCGCGTTGGCGAAGGGTTGGGCTTCGATAAGGACGACAATGCGCTGACTGTTTACTGGGACGGCGGTCGTCGTGAGCTCGCGTTAACCAGCAAGATTGCGCTCGCGCGTCAGCTCGTGGAAGTCATCGCAGAACGTTATCGCGCACGCGGAACAGCAAACAACGCACCGGTGAAACCGGCGGCGATCCGTTAACAACGTATAGATTCGCGTAGCTTCGGCCAGTGTTGGTGACGACACTCGCGTTGCCTGCTGGAGGTCGGATTTCCACCCGACGAGTGATCGATCGAGCACGAAACGGCGAAGTAGAGTGCGAGATATATAAGTGAATAAGATGCCGAGCGGCATACCCCTTTAAAGACATGCAGACTTCAAAACGCAGACTTCAAGTTCGCATTCTCGATCCACGTATTGGCCGCGACTTTCCCTTGCCTGAATACGCTACGAGCGGATCGGCAGGGGTGGACTTGCGAGCATGTCTTGACGGTCCCATCGATCTCAAGCCCGGGGATACCCATCTGATTCCCTCCGGCATCGCCATCCATCTTGAAGATGCAAGTTATGCTGCGATCGTGCTGCCCCGCTCTGGTCTCGGGCACAAGCACGGCATCGTGCTCGGAAATCTCGTTGGGTTGATCGACTCGGACTATCAAGGACAAGTCTTCGTATCGTGTTGGAATCGCGGTCAATCGACGTTCACGATCCAGCCCGGCGAGCGCGTTGCCCAACTCGTCGTTGTCCCGGTGGTGCAGGTCGAGTTCGAAGTCGTCGAGGAATTCACCGCTTCGCAGCGCGGCGCGGGTGGGTTTGGGAGCTCAGGTACGAAGTGATGAAGGTGATGGAAGTGACGAAAGTGACGTAGGCCAGAAGGTGTCGCTCTTACCTTCATCACTTACATCCACTTACGTCACCTCGATCACTGGCATCGCGGTGCGATGCCCATGGCATCACTTGATGCCTTTGAGCTCCTTGAAGCGCTTGATGTCGGCATCGAACGATTCGCGCAGTCGATTCTGCTCTGTCTTGCTCTTCGCGAGCATCTCCTGGTATGTGCGCAGGCTGTTGACGGTGTTGACCATCTCTTCGGCGAGGTGGTCCGGCAGCGGCGGAGCGTCTTGCGCACTGTTGTAAGGCTTGAAGCGTGCGATCTGATTTTCGATGCGCGCTTGGCGTTCGCGCATGTTGGCGATGTTCTGCTCGGTGACTCGGTACTGCGCCTGTAATAGGTCGAGGCGTTGATCCCGCAACCTCTCGATATCCGCGACGGTCAGATATGTATCGATGAGCATGCGATCGCGCTGCTCGCGGAGTTGACGCTCCTTGCGAGCCTGCGCCTCGCTCGCCTCGCGCTTCGCTCGTTCTGCTCGAGTGGCGTCCCCTTCGATGACGCGCACCACCATACCGCGCTCATCGAGCACCTCGGTGTCGAGGCCCATGCAGGGCTGCGGCATGCTGTCGCCATAGTGCGTTTGGCCGCTCTTGTCTTTGCACCGATAGAAGGCCTCGCGCGCCGAGCCCTGGGCGCCAGCGGCGGCAGCCGCATAGAGCAGGAGAAGGCTCGGCAACGAGTAGCGCCAGAGTTTGAGCATTTCAGGGTTTTATGCGAGTAGTCGGGCTATTGTGCCCCGAACCCGTACGCGGTCAACTTAAGCAGGCAAAAACTCACGAATTCCGAGGTGGAATTCACATTGCGGTCGTACCGTAGTCGGCGCGATAACGTTTCACGGCCTCGAGCTGCTGTGCATTGCCGGTCTTCTCGAGGTAGGCGATCAAGTCCTGGAGCTTCAAAATGCTCGTGACGGGAAGGTTGAGCGTTCGTTCTACTTCTTGGACGGCCGACAGTGGTCCCTGACCCTTCTCCTGGCGGTCTAGGGCTAGCACGACACCCATGGGCTCCGCGCCTGCGGCACGGATGATTTCGATGGACTCGCGAATCGCGGTGCCGGCAGTGATCACATCGTCGATGATCAGCACGCGCCCGCGCAGCGGCGAGCCCACGATGGATCCGCCTTCGCCGTGATCCTTCGCCTCCTTTCTGTTGAAAGACCACGGCATGCTGCGGCCATAGGTATCTGCGAGCGCGACTGCCGTCGTCGCGACGAGCGGGATGCCTTTGTAGGCAGGCCCGAACAGCACATCGCACTCGATGCCGGCATTCTGGATGGCATCCGCATAATGCCGGCCGAGCGCCGCGAGCGCGCGCCCGGTGTTGAAGAGCCCGGCGTTGAAGAAGTACGGGCTCACGCGGCCCGATTTGAGTTTGAACTCTCCGAAGCGCAGGACGCCGAGCTCCAGGCACAAATCGATGAAGGAGGTGGAGGACATGGAAGACTGTGAGCTGGTGAGATGATGAATGGTAAGCGAATGAACGAATCGTCGCACTGAATAAGCCAATCGCTGCTGTTCGGCGCCGCATTCCTTCGGCATCATCCGCGCTCCGCTCGCGTGTTTTCCTTCAAGACGAATATGGAGAGACCCTGTTGACCGCCACCCCCGCTTCGATGCACCTCGGGTGGCGAAGGTATGTTCCGGCTTCGATGCGGCCCTATACCGAAACGGCGCCGCTTGCTGCGTTCTTCCTCGGTATTTCATCCGGCGCGCCGTACGCGATGATCGCCGCGACTCTTACGACGCGACTCGCGCAGGACGGCATCGACAAGCGTGCGATCACAGCCTTCTCGCTCGCCTTCCTTGTCTACAACCTGAAGTGGTTGTGGGCGTGGGTTGTAGACAGCGTGCGTCTGCCGATCATTGGTCGGTTGGGGCAACGCGTGTCCTGGCTGCTGCTCACTGGAGCGTTCGCGATCGCCGCGATCGTGAATCTGGGCGTGGTCGATCCGAAAGCGAGTCTCATGGCAACCGCGCAGGCTGCGATCCTCGTTGCGATCGCGGGCGCCACCTATGACATCGTCATCGACGCGTATCGCATCGAGTCGCTCGAGCCCGAACAACTCGGCGCAGGCTCTGGAATGTCGCAGTACGGCTGGCGCATCGGCAGTGTGGCGGCGGCTGCGCTTGCGCTCGCGCTCGCGGCACGCATCGGATGGAACCTTGCCTACATTGCTTGCGCCGCGCTCGCGCTGCCTGCGATGTTCGTCGGGCTGATCTTGGGTGAGCCGAAGCGCCATCGGGCGCCGATCAAACGACAAGGGTTAGCGGCACTGACGAGCTCAGTCGTTGCGCCGATCGCCGAGTTCTTCCAGCGCAAAGGCGCGTTGCTGGTTCTGCTCTTCATCCTGTTGCACAAGATCGGCGACACGCTCGGCATGTTGACGTTTCGTCTGCTCGCCGAAGACATGCAGTACACGAACGATGAGATCGCGATCTACGACGTGGGCTTTGGCTTCTGGGGTTATCTCGCAGGCATTTTTCTGGGCGGTATGCTCTATTCGCGCGTGGGGATGCAGCGCTCGGTGCTCGTGAGCCTGTGGCTGATGGCGCTTTCCAATCTGAGCTTCGCGGGCCTCGCGGCGAGCGGACACTCGAATTGGGTCTTAGCTGCGGCGATGGGATTCGAGAATATCGCGAGCGGCATCGGCGGTGTCACCGTAGTCGCATACTTCTCAGCGCTGTGTGATCTGCGATACACCGCTAGCCAATATGCGCTCATCTCCGCTGCCACGAGTGTCGTCGGGCGCATCTTGACGGGAACCAGTGCGGGCGCGCTCATCGAGGCGCTCGGCTACGTCAAGTTCTACTTGTTCACGTTCGTGATCGCGTTGCCGGGAATCCTATTGTTCTGGTTGATGATGCGTGCGGGCCTCATCGATAGCTCGATCGGAACCGCGGCAACGACCCACGCGAGCGGTTCGGCCGAAACGAAAGCCTCATGATTCCGTCGGCTCGAGATGGGCATAGCGATCTGCAGGCTTGACGAGCTCTCGGAGCGGAGCGCACGCGGGTTCAGCGTGGGGAGCGGGCCGTGGCCCCTACGTGGATTCGTCGTCCGGGTTGACGACAGCGTGTTTGCGTACGTAAACCGCTGTCCCCATGCAGGGCATCCATTGAATCTGCGCCCTGACGAATTCTTCACACCCGATCAGAAGCGGTTGTTGTGCCAGTCGCACGGAGCACTGTTCGAACCTTCGAGCGGCGAGTGCGTCGATGGACCTTGCACGGGTGATGCGCTCACTCGCTTGCCAGTACGCGTCGAAGCTGGAGTCGTGATGCTTGACGGAGACGCGGATGAGCTCGCGCGCATGCACGCGTGAACGGGTGTAGGTCGGAATTTACTCCGACGAGCGAGTGGCTGCGGGTTTTAGCTGTCGGAAGGAATTCCGACCTACACAGACGTCGCGAACACCGAAGCGTGTCGGGAACGCTAGCTCAGAAATCCCGTGGTGCAGGCCACTCCGAATAGCCGGAGGTTTCGCTTCGATCCAAGCACATGAGCGGATCGGACCAGGACGATGCGATCGGCACCTCGCGTTCGCTATCGTAATCTTCCGGCTCGACGTCGACGGAGCCAGTCCAATCTTCAGGCGCCTGAGCTTCGTGGAATTCCTGCTCGTCCCACGACTCGAGATCGAACTCCTCGAGCGTCCCATCGAAATGTTGAACTTCGACAGTGCCGTCATCTCTGTCGATGGCGACGACTTCTAGCAGCGCACCATGTCGGCGATACCACTCACCCACAACTGGACTCGGCGAAGGCATGTCTGATCTCTCCATTCGCTTGGTGGATTGCTATCCATGCACGAATGCATCCATGCACTGAGTGACTCGCGTCGGCACAGACTCCGACGTCGACTCTGTTTTAGTCCTGATGCGCTGCGGATTCAAGCGGTAAATTTTCCGCATCGCGCCAATCGCGCCCGCGAGCGCGTGACGAAGTGACAGCGTGACGAGGTGACGAAGTCAGCGAAGAGTCGAAGGTGACATTCTGACTACGTCACTTCGTCATCTCGTCACTCAGTCGAATATATTCCAGATCCCAAACCCCATGCCCCAACTTCTGTCCGCGCTTCTCGAAGCGCGTGAGCGGGCGATCGGGTGAGCGACTTACGAACCCTTGAGTGCCTGCGCGATTCTCGAAGTGAGCTGATGCATCGAGAACTTCGCGCATGTGGAGCGCGTAAGGTTCCCAATCGGTCGCAAGGCGCAGAACGCCGTTTGCCTGGAGCACTCGCGCAAGCAGTTCTGCGAATGCAGGTTGGATGAGGCGTCGTTTGTGATGTCGCTTCTTCGGCCACGGGTCCGGGAAGAAGATGTGCACGAGAGCGAGCGATCCCGGTGCGAGTTGCCGATCGAGTACTTCGACTGCGTCATGCATGATTACTCGCACATTCGTCAGTTGTGCGCGCTCGATACCAAGCAACAAGTGTCCGACGCCTGGCGGATGAACTTCGATTCCTAAGCAGTTCGTCTCGGGATGCGCTTGTGCATACGTCAGCAACGCCTCGCCAGCCCCGAATCCAATCTCGAGTAGCGTCGGTGCGTAACGGCCGAATGCGACGGATAGATCGAGCGTCGTGTCAGCGAGCTCGATACCGTACCTGGGCCAGAGCTCCGCGAGTGCGCGCTCCTGTGCCTGGGTTGAGCGACCGCGACGAATCACGAAGCTGCGCACACTCCGGCGCGGAGAATGCGATTCGGGGAGCTGTTCGTCGTCCGTCATGTGCGCGTGAGAATTCAGGAGGGGCGCACATCATATAGAAGAGAAGTGACGGAGTGACGAGGTGACGAAGTCAGAGGCTGAGGCAGCGAGTTACGAATTTCTGTCCGATCACCGGCGTTTCTACCGAGCGGAAGAGAGCTGTGAGGTTAGATCGGGGAGGTGGTGGGTCCGCGTCCTGACTTCGTCACCTCGTCACTTCGTCACATTGTCACTGCTATCCCTCAGGTGCTCGAACAGTAATTGCGGCGCGCCGTGCAACGGCTTGTTGGCTGGGGAGCAAAGAAACAGTTGCCGTGCGGCCCAGCTGTCGGTCAGCGGAATGGCCGAAAGAGACAGGGAACGTATGAACGGTGTCGATGCTGCGCGCGGAATGACGCTCACGCCCAATCCGGCCGCGACCATTGCGCATACCGCATCGAAGCTCGTCACGTGTATGCGCCAATTCAAGCTGGTGTCCGTATCGAGAGCCGCTCGGGTGAGGAGCTGATGTAACGAACTGTTCGTCTGCAGACCGATGAGAGGATGAGACGTAGCCTCGGCGAAAGCTACTGACTTTCGCTTTGCGAGCGGGTGCGTTGGATGGGTGACGAGCACGAGCTCATCGCTTCGAAAGGGAACGGTTTGCAGACCATCGATCGTGGGCATCTCGCTCACGATTCCAAAATCTGCGGAGTTGCCTGCGACCGCGGTGGCGATTGCGGCGCTCGTCTGCTCTTCCAGGTGGACGTGGATATCGGGATGCTGAGCGGCAAAGGCAGCGAGTGCGCGCGGCAGGAATTCCACGATTGCCGAGATATTCGCGAACACACGCACGTAGCCACGCATGCCGGATGCATGCCGCCGCATTTCATCGTCGAGTTGACGAGCTTGCTCCAGCAAGACTCTCGCACGCAGAAGGAGCGCGTGTCCTGAAGCCGTAAGCTCGACACCCTTACCGCCCCGAACGAGCAACTCCGTTCCGAAGAGGGCTTCCAGATCGGAGATGCGCTTGCTCACGGCCGACGGCACCGTGTGAGATCGCTCCGACGCCCGTGAGATGCTGCCCGTTTCTGCTACAGCCACGAATAGCTCGAGATCTCTGAAATCGAATCTCAACGTTTCTCCCCACCAGCTTCACGTGACAGCGTGCCGGATCGAAACGGCTTTGCCTAGACGGCGATGACGGGAGATCGAAAGCGTGGTCCCTTAGCCGAAGTGGGCGCACGGAGGGGAGGTTGGTGCAAATT